>NZ_CP172404.1:1939166-2280000 GCF_048213115.1 Niveibacterium terrae
GAAAAGGTCGAGCCCGCGCGCACCTGAACATCCAGATTCCGGCTGCCCTGCTGGTCGCGCTGCAGCTCCCCGGCCAGTACTTCGACAGTCTGCCTCGCTTGAGCCAGGTAGTAGCTGGTCTGGGTTCCCAGCGCGCGGGCCACCGCGAGGTTGCGCTCGCTGACGATGCTCTCGATCCGTGGGACGAACCAGAAAATCAGCACCGACAGCGCACAGCCGCCGAACAACAGTGCGATGAGCCCGACTCCGTTGAGCAGCAGGGAGCGAAGCGCGACCGCGTCACTGGAGCGGCGAAAAAACGCCATCTTTGACCTCGGCCATATGGGACGGGCGCACCGCATCGCCATAGGCGTCAAAACTGACCGTGGACTGCACGCCCGGGAAGTTGCGCATCGCGAGCAGGGTTTTCTTCAGCTGCGTTGGATCCGGATTCTTCTCCAGCGCGTCCATCAGCACGTTGGCCGCGTCGAAGCTCGTCACGCCGGCGAAGCCGGGTTCCTGAGAGAAGCGCTTGCGATAGGCCGATACGAAGCTCTGGTAGCGCGGACTCGAGTCCTGGCGGTCGAAGAACTGTTCGAGCAGCATGCCTTCGACCGCGCGTCCGCCCAGCTCGATGATCCGCTCGGTCGAAGCCCAGCCTGCGCCGGCAATCCGCACCTTGCCGTCCTGTCTGCGCAGCTGCTGCGCCAGAAGAGCCGCATCGACCGAGTTGCAGACCAGCACGACGATCTGCGGGGCGGGGGCGAGCAGCGTGCGCGCGAGCTCGGCATAGTTCTTGTCTTGATGAGAGTCGAAGCGCGTCTGCTGAAGGATCTGTCCCCCTTGCGACGTGAAGCTGCGGCTGTATTCGCTGGCCCAGACTTCGGAGTAGTCGCGGTTGGCGATGTCCCAGATCAACGTCGCCCGCCGGTAACCGAGCCTGCGGGCATGAAAGAGCGCATTCGCGGCCGCGGCGCGCGCTGTGTCGCCGATCACGCGAAAAAAGTAGTCGTCCTTGCCGGAGAGCTGGGAGGTCGAGACCGTTCCCGACATCAGCACGAGCTCTTGCTCATTTGCCTTTGGGATGATGCTCAGCGCCATCGAGCTGGTCATCGGACCGATCACTGCCAGCGCACCGGCCTCCTTGAGTTCGACCAGGGCTTTGCGCGCGACGGTCGCATCCTGCTTGTCGTCGCGCAGCAGCAGTTCGACCGGATGACCGCGCACTCCGCCGCGCAGGTTGCGCATCTCGACCGCCAGCTGCGCTCCGTTGCGCCCGCTCGTTCCCAGATCGGCGAAGCGACCGGAGGTGCCGCCGATGAAGCCCAGCCTCACCGGCTTCTGGGGGCCGCAGGCGAGCAAGAAAAGACAGCACAACAGCAGCAGCCGACGCATGATCTCCCCCGAACAGAAGATAGTGGCAAATCTATCAGGTTTGCCCGCTTCCCATCCAGAAAGACTGTCGATTTCCTTCTTTGCGCTCGATCATGCGTGTCCGCCGTGGTCCTCGCTCCCGGAAGAGCGGGGGCCACGGCGGAGCAGAAGGCAGTCCGTCCGGCTCAGAACGGCGCGTCGATATCGACGACGTCGATCAGTTTGTGATTGACGAACTCCTTCAGACCCAGACCCAGCAGCTCGCGGCCATAGCCCGAGCGGCGCACGCCGCCGAAGGGCAGGTCGGCCTTGACCATGGTCGGGTGGTTGACGAAGACCATACCGGTCGAGATCCGGGCGGCCACTTTCGCGCCGCGCCGGGTATCCGCGGTGAAAACCGAGCCGCCCAGACCGAAGGGCGAATCGTTGGCGATGCGGACCGCATCGTCCTCATCCTTCGCGCGCAGAATCATCGAGACCGGACCGAAGAACTCCCAGTAGTAGGCCGGGTTGTCCGCGGTGACGTTGGTCAGGATCGTCGGCTGCACGAAAGCGCCCTGGGTGGGAATCTTTGGCCCGACTTCGGTTGCAACGGCGCCGTGGGCGACGGCCTGGCGGATCTTCTCCCTGACCTCGTCGGCGGCGGTCTGCGAAGACAGAGGCGCGAGCGTCGTTGCCGGATCGAAGGGATCGCCCGCGCGAAGCTCCGCAACTCCTTCCGTGTAGCGGCGCAGGAACTCGTCATAGACGGCGTCGACAACGATCATCCGCTTCGACGAGACGCAGACCTGACCGCCGTTCCAGTGGCGGCCGAACACGGCCCACTTGACGGTCTTGTCGAGCTCGGCATCGGCCAGCACGACGAAGGCGTCGGCGCCGCCCAGCTCCATCGTCGATTTCTTCAGCGCCTTGCCGGCCTGAGCCGCGACGATGGCGCCGGCCTCTTCGGAGCCGGTCAGCGCGACACCGTGCACGCGCGGGTCGTTCAGGATCATCTCGATCTGCTTGCGCGTCGCATAGAGGTTCCTGAATACACCTTCGGGCAGACCGGCTTCGCGCATCAGCTGCTCGAAGGCTGCCGCGCTCTGCGGCACGTTGGACGCGTGCTTGAGCAGCAGCGTGTTGCCGGCCGAGAGCTGGGGTGCCAGGATCCGGGCGATCTGATAGTAGGGAAAGTTCCACGGCTCGATCGCGAGGATGATGCCCAGCGGATCATTGACGAGAACCGCTTCGCCTTCGGCCGCGTCGGCGACCGGCAGCTTCTGCGGAGCGAGCAGCGACTCGGCGTGTTCGACGTAGTACTCCATGATCCTGGCCGAAAGCTCGACTTCGCCCAGCGCTTCCGCATAGAGCTTGCCCATCTCCAGGGTCAAGAGTTTCGCATAGCGTTCCTTGTGCTCGCGCAGCAGGTCGGCGGCGCGCTGCAGGATCGCGCCGCGTGCGGGAAAGGATGTCTCGCGCCAGGCGAGGAAGGCCTGATGGGCCTTGGTTATCGCCTCGGCGACTTCCGAGTCGGTGGCATCCGGGAAAACCTTCAGTTGTTCGCCGGTATAAGGGTTGAGCGTTGCGTAGGCCATACAAAACCTTCTCTCTCTGAGGGTTGATCCCGGCTTTCGCGCGTTTCATCTGATCGTCAGAGGCTTCGCTGCGGGTATTCGGGAAGGAGTACAGGTGTATTTATAGGCGTCCTGGGCAGGCAGAGAAAGAAGGCTCGGGGCAATGCACAATCCCGGTTTTCGGGATGATCAATATGGAATAGGGCGGTTGGTTCCGGAATCAGTGCGGGATGCAGGCGCTCCGTGCGGCATCGAGCCAGGCCGGGTCGAGCTCGCCGACATGCGAAGCACAGATCCGATGCTGCCGGTTCAATACCACCGTATAGGGCAGAGCCCCGATCCGGTTGCCGAAGCGCCGCATCAGCACTTCGGGCTGAGGTCCCGCGATCAGCTGGGGGTAGGTCGGAGTCTGACGCATCAGAAAGCGGCTCGCGTTGGCCCGGTCATCGACGGCGATGCCAAAGAACTGCAGGTCGGGATGGCTGCGGGCCTGCGCGAAGAGCAGAGGCAGTTCGCGTGCGCAGGGCGGACATTCGCTGCCCCAGAAGTTGAGCAGTACCGGGCGGTCCACGAAGTCGGTGAGGCGGACAAAACCCGACCCGTCGATCTGGCGCAGCTCGAAGGAGGGCGCGGGCGGCGACGCCCAGGCCTGAGCCTGGAGCGCCGCCGCGCAGATCGCGAGCTTCGCCGCGTTGGCGAGCGTGACGATCGTCTTCATCAGTAGCTCAGCTTGACGCCGGCCACCACGGTGCGGCCGATGTTGGGCCCCCAGATATGGGTCACGTCGAGGTTGCCGTCCTTGTCCAGCCAGAGGTAGCTCTCCTTTTTGGCCTGCTGATAATCGAAGACGTTGTTGATGCCGACATAGGTTTCGACGGAGCGGGTCCAGCGGTAGGACGTGCGCAGATCGACGACCCAGAAGCCGGGACTCTTGTCGGCTTTGGGCGTGCCGTCGAGGTTGTAGCGCTGGCTGTCCTGGTAGTCGTAGAACTTTGCGAGATCCTGGGGCCCGGTATAGGTCGCGCGGACATTGACGTCCCAGGGGCCGGAGTCGTGATCGAGCGAGAGCGTGACGCGGTAATCCGGGCGGGCGAACAGGCTACCCTGGAAGTCGCTGGCGTTGAAACGGTACTGGTAGCGCTCCAGGCCCAGGGTCAGCGCATCCGCGCTCGTCGCCTGCCAAGTTCCGACGATGTCGGCATTGTTGATCGTGTAGGCGCTCGCGGCAGGGCGCAGCAGGAAGTTGCCCGAGTTGGCGGTGTCGTCGATGAAGAGCGCGAGATTGCGGATGCGCGTGTGGTTCAGCGAAGCGGTGACCGCGAAGCGGTCGTCGGCATAGTTCAGCGCATAGGACAGGTTGTCGGACTTCTCGGCCTTCGCGCCCGAGCGATCGACCGCCGGAGCCGAGAGGATCGCGTGTTCGAGCTCGAAGAACGAGGTGGGCAGCCGATAGCCCTGACCGGCCGCGAAGCGGCTGGACAGCGTTTCGTTGTGATGCCAGAGCAGGTTCAGTCTGGGGGTCGCCAGCCCGCCGTAGACGTTGTTCCGGTCGTAGCGCAGGCTCGCGTTCGCTTCGAGACGCTGATCGAAGAAGGTCTGATAGGCCTGCAGGAAAGCGCCCGGAGTGCGATAGACATAGGCGTCGGCATCGGTGCGTTCGACGCCGAAGGTCGGTGAAGAGGGGTCTTCGCTGACCGAGCGGCTGTGCAGGTCTTCGTAGCGGTAGACGAGGCCCGCCGTGACCAGGGTCTTGCCCAGAGGTGCCTGGACGCTGCTCTCCAGATAGTATTGCTTCTGCCGGCCGAAGTAGTCGGCATCGCCGCCGTACCAGGAGTCCTGTTTGTGCCGGGCATAGCCGAGTGCGAAGCGCAGCCGTGCTTCGCCGAGCTGGCGCTCTGCTGTGCCGGCAAACTGGTCGCGCTTTGTGAAGATGATCTGCGCAAGGCCGAAGCGGCCGTCGTTGTAGGGGCTGGAGAGCGATCCGTCAGCCGGCACGACCCAGCTGTCGGCGTTCGGCGCGCCGTGCGGGCCCTGGCTGAAGTCGAAAGGGTTACCGCTGGTGCTCGCGCGCACTGCGTCATAGTCGTTGCCCAGCGGGCCGCCCATCCGTTTCTCGTCGATGTGGTCATAGCGGGTCTTGATCTTGAAACCGCCGACATCGTTCAGGAAGAGGCCAAGCCCCGCCATCTTGCGGTCGTAACCGGAGTATTGGGACAGCCCGGTTCCGACGCCATCGACGCTGTCCTGGCGTGCCAGGCTTCCGGTGAAGCTGAGCGCGCCACCGTCGAAGGTCTTCGCGCCATAGGCCGAGGCGCGGCGAAAACCCTTGTCGCCGCCGCTCAGGTCCATCTCCAGCGAATCCTTGCTCGGGCGCTTGGTCACGAGGTTGACACTGCCCGCGAGCGACTCGGGCGCGATCAGGCTCGTTCCCGCGCCGCGCGAGATGTCGACGCGTTCCAGGCCGTTGAGGCCGACCATGTCGAGGCCATAGGAGTTCGAGACCGACGAGAAGATCGGCACGCCGTCGAGCAACAGCGTCGTGAAGCGGCCGGGAAGGTTGTTCAGTGTGATGTTGCGAACGTTGCAGACCGAGCACTCGACCTGAACGTCGATGCCGGGCCGGTGTGACATCAGCTCGGTCAGGTTGTTCGCGCCGGTCTTTTCGATCTCCCTGGCGTTGATCGTTTCGGTCTTGACGATGTCTTCGCGCAGTGCGCCCTGCTGGGTTGCGCTGGGGCGACCGACGACGACGATCGCTTGAGTCGTCTTGGGGCTGGAAGAGTTGGATGCGGCACTATTTTGCTGTGCGTCGGCGGACTCGCTGGCGTGGGCGAGCAGCGGGAACGCGAGGGCGATGGCCATGGCCAGGCCATTCGGTTGAGTACGAAACATGGGCTACCTCTGAATGTGACAATGCAAGACGCCTGCGCGGCCGGCGGCTGCGCAGGCGAAATCGAATGTGCGGGGGATTCAGAGGAAGAGCGGAGGACCCCGGTTGTTGGGCCCCAGGCGGGCCGCAGCATGGGAAGCGTGAAGCGGGGAAGGGCGCAGCGCGAAGCTCAGCCCCGGCAGAAGCGGCAGTGGCTGAGCGGCCGCCTTCTCGGCCGACTCGATCTGCGAGAAGGCCTGGCACAGCTGACACGGCGCGGTCGAGTGCTTCTTGCCCCCTTGCTGCTGGGTCTGCTCCGTGCCGATGTGGCTCAGGCCATGCAGCAGCGCGCCCTGCTGCGCAACGAGCAGCATCAGCGGGATCAGCAGGGAGCGGAGCACCTTCAGCAGAGAAGGGGCTTCTGGACGAAACAATCGGGGCAAGGCGCGTGACTCGTGTTTGGGGGGACTGCTGCCGCCGTCCAGGCCGGGTTGCAGAACCCTTTCAGGATACAGGAGTCGGCTCAGAGCCTGCAATTCTCTGCAAGTTCCCCGGCGTCGAGTTCAGACCTTGCGCAGCGCTCAGGCCTTGTGCGCTCCGATGCGGGCGATCTCTTCTTCGGACAGAAAACCCAGCCCCTGGTCGCCGATGCTTATCGTTCCGGCTCCATGCTCTCCGAACACGCGGAAATGGTGGCCACAGAGCAGCACCTCGACGCCTTCGTGGATGGCCTGCTCCGCGATGACCCGGGAGAGTTTTGAGCGCTCGATCTTCCGTTCCAGCACCTGCTGCTCGGTGCGGATTTCCGCTATCTCGGAGGAGAGGGCGGCGGCGGTTCGGTGCGCCTTGTCGAACATCTCGGCCGGCACCTTTCCGGGGTGCTTGCGGGCGAAGTCGATCAGCTTGCTGACTTCCATCAGCTGGTTCTCCCGGGCTTCCCTGTCTTTGACGATCTGCTGATGTTGCTTGTGCAGAACCGGATTGACTCCGATCTCGATCAGCGTCGCGACCCGGTTCGGCGAGCCGATGACCCTGGCCGAGATCGACAGGGTTGCCTGGGCGCGGCCGCCGATGATCTGGCCGCGCCGGGAATTGCCGACGTGAATGTTGTTGACGGCGCACAGCTCGCACTGCATCGCGCTGTCGTCGATAAAGATGCTGTCTCCGGCCTCGACCCTCGCCTGCTGCGCATAAGCTGCGCTGAACGAGCCGCCACAGCGCAACAAGCGCTGACTCCCTTCCTGGTGTCCGAGGCCGCCCATCGCGCCGCCCTTGATCACGATGCTGCCGCCGGCGTCAAGGCTTGCTGCTTCGACGACTCCGCCGACCTCGATATCGCCGGTGGCTTGAATCGTCATCCCGGCCTGTACATCGCCCCGGATCTTCACGCTTCCATTGAAGCGGACGTTGCCGCTGGCTGCGTTCACCGATTCGATCGCGAACACGGGTTCGACGATCATTCCGCCCTCGGTCAGCACAGGCTGGCCGTTGATCGCCGCGAGCAACAGATCGGGGTTGTCGGGTGCGGGACTCGTTCCGGGCAGCGCTGCCGCATAGCTGACATCCTTGCCTGCGGTCGCGGGAAGGCTCGCACCCAGCACGGTGCAGCCGGCAATCCCCGCCGTGGGCGGGTGGCGCAGCATCAGCCTGTCCCCCGCATTGACCGTCAGGATCTCGCCGAGATCGCGGAAATCAGTATGGTCGAACTCGTCGACGGTGGGCACCCGGCTGCGCACGATGGGCTGAAGGCATTCCAGATAGCCGTCGGCGCCGGCAACGGGAGCGAGGCCTTGCGCGATGCACAGACCGTGCGCTTCGCCCGCGGCAACCGCCTGGTCAATCGCTTCGCTCTGAATTCCGTAGCTGACCGACTGCGCCTTGAGCTCATCGAGAATCTGCTCGCGGCTGATCGGTTCTCCACCCTGAGCGGCTTCGCTGTCGAGCAAGACCTGCATCCGATCGGGGCTGATCGTGATTTTCAATGAGGCATCGACACATTCGCCGAGCTGCAGACCGGCCAGCGCGCGGCTCTGCTGGTAGTGCTCAAGCAGCGCGCTGACGGCCTCGGGCGAGATGCGCAAACCAGCCCATCCCGACTCGGCGAGCCGGGCTTTGAGCCAAACTTCGTCGATCGGTGCCGCCTCGGGGGCGGGTTGCAGATCTGCGATCAATGTACGGGATTGCGCTTCCAGCCTGAATGTCAGGCCCTGGCCCTGCAGCTGTCCGCTCATCATCCTGCCCTCGCGACTGTCGCCACCTGTTCAGTATGGCCTTTTTTTGAAACCTCTTTTGCTTGAAGTCAGGGGCTGTGCGCCGGCGGTGAACAGGTAAAATGCGCGCTCCTGATTTTTGACGATTCCATGCCCCGTCTGATCCTCGCCCCGATGCAAGGCCTGCTCGATCATCTGCTGCGCGACGCGCTGACCCGGATCGATGGCTATTCGCACTGCGTGACCGAATTCGCCCGGGTTACCGGCTCCATCCTGCCCCGCTCCTTCTATCACCGGATCAGCCCCGAGCTGGCGCGGGGTGGGCGGACCGAAGCGGGAACCGCGGTGCGGGTCCAGATGCTCGGCTCCGACCCGGACATGATGGCCGCGAACGCGCGGGTGCTTGCGTCGCTCGCGCCGCCGGGCATAGATCTGAACTTCGGCTGCCCGGCGCCGACCGTCAACCGCCACCGCGGCGGTGCGGTGCTGCTCGAAGAACCCGAACTGCTGTACCGGATCGCGGCCGCAGTGCGCGCCGAAGTTCCGCCAACGATTCCGTTCTCGGCGAAGATGAGGCTGGGGCTGCACGACAGCTCCCTCGCGCGCGAATGCGCACAGGCGCTCGAAGCGGGCGGGGTCGAAGAACTGGCCGTCCATGCCCGCACGCGCGACCAGGGCTATCAGCCCCCCGCGCACTGGCGCGAGATCGCACCGATCCGCGAAGCGGTCGCAATCCCGGTCGTTGCAAACGGCGACGTCTGGACCGTCGAGGACTGGTTGCGCTGCCGGGAGGAGAGCGGCTGCGAGGACGTGATGCTGGGCCGCAGCGCGGTCGCCGATCCGCTGCTCGCGCGGCGCATCCAGGCGCTTGCGCGTGGCGAGGCCATCCGGCCGCAGGAAGAGGAATGGCTCGAAGTGCTGGCGCTGATCGCCCGTTTCTGGCAAGGCGTTGGTGTCCGGTACGAGGCGAAGAAGCGGCCGGGACGGCTCAAACAGTGGCTGATGCTGCTCGAACGCACTTTCCCTCAGGCCAGGGAGCTATGCGCCGCGGTGAAACTGCTGCGCGAGGCGTCCGAGGTCGAAGCGGTGCTCGCGCGCTGGCCGGGTTTTCCCTCTGGTCTTTGATTTCAGGTGATCGAGTAGCGGGGCGGTGGCGAGATTCCTTCGCCGCGCATCACGGTCTTTGCCGCATTGAGGCCTGAGCGGACCGCGCCTTCGAGCGTCGCCGGGTAATCGGAGGCGACATAGTCACCGGCCAGCAGCAGCCGGCGGACCGGAGTCAGCGCGATCGGGCGCGACAAGCCGGGCGTCGCTGCAAAACCCGCGCGCTTCTCGGTGATGACCTGGGACCAGATCGGAGCGGGCAGGTGGCGGCCACGGTCGGCAAACAGATGCTCGATGTCCCGATGGGCGCGCAGCGCGGCCTCCTGGCGCGGCAGCTTCGTGTCTGCAGCGCTGACGACGCCGGCCAGCAGGCCTTCGGGACCGCCGAGCTGGCCGCGGTCGAAAACCCACTGCAGGAAGCGACCGTCGAGGCCGATCATCGGCTTGGGCATGCGCAGCGCGGGCTCGTAGCGAAGATAGACCGTCGTGATCGCCTCGTGGCTCAGCGCGCCGAGCTGCTCGCGCAGCCTCGCGAGCTCGGAGAACTCCGCGGTCAGCGCGGCGACCTGCCAGGGCGCCGTCGCGATCACGACGTGCGAGAAGAGCGCTTCGCCGGGCGCCCCGTCGAGCCAGAAGCGCTCGCCTTCCGGGCGGATCGAGCGGATCCGCGTCGAGAAATGCACGGTGTGGCCGCGGCGCAGCAGATAGAGCGAGGCCGGAGTCGGCAGCAGTTCGGTCAGATCGACGCGCGGCAGCAGCAGTTCGGACGCGCTCGCGCTCGAGGCGAGGCTGTCGCGCAGCACGTTCGCGAAGACCTGCGCCGAGGCGCGCTCGGCCGGAGTGTTCAGCGTCGCGAGGCACAGCGGCTCCCAGATCAGCCGGCACAGTTTTTCGGTCTGCGCCGTCAGCTGCAGCAACGCAGTGACGCTGTAGTCCTCGCCGAGCCGAAAGGCGCAGCGCTTGAGGCTGCGCAGCAGCCGCGCCGCCGCGACGCAGTCGCTCCAGGCGAGGCCTTTCGCGTGAAAGAGCGCGGCGGCGAGGTGGAACGGGGCGGGCAGGGCTGGGGCGGCCAGATCGAGCTGACCGGGTATGTGCAGATAAAAGGGCGAGGACTGAAGCCGCTTGGGACTCAAGCCGAGCAGGCGCATCAGTCCCAGGGTCTGTTCATAGGCGCCGATCAGGATGTGCTGACCGTTGTCCACGCGCCACCCGTCCTTTTCGACGACGCGCGCCCGTCCGCCCAACTCGCGTGCGCTCTCGAAGACTTCGACCGGGATCTCGGCCCGGGCCAGCTCGACCGCGCAGGCCAGCCCCGCCCAGCCGCCCCCGATCACCGCGACGCGCATCGTCATTCGTGGCCCGGAGGGGTTGTGATTGCGCCGACGTGGATGCCCATCCGGCCGCTCTTGCGATCGGCGAAGTAATAGCGCAGGCACAGTGCGACCGAGCGGAAAGCGATCTCGTCCCAGGGGATCTCGTCCTCGCTGAAGAGCCGGGTCTCGAGCGATTCGGTGCCCGGCGCGAAGTCGAGATCGAGCAGCGGGGCGCGGTAGAAGACATGCACCTGGCTGATGTGCGTGATGTCGATCAGCGCGAAGAGCTCGCTCTTGCCAAGCCTGGCACAGGCTTCCTCGGCGGTCTCGCGCGCAGCGCCCACCGCGGTCGTCTCATGGTTTTCCATGAAACCGGCAGGAAGGGTCCATTTGCCGTGGCGGGGCTCGATCGCCCGGCGGCAGAGCAGGATGCGGTCTTCCCATTCAGGGATTGCGCCGACGACCACTTTCGGGTTCTGATAGTGGATCTCGCCGCAGGCGTCGCAGACATGGCGCGGCAGCGTGTCGCCGGGAGGGATGCGCAAGCTCACTCGGGCTCCGCACTGGGAACAGAAGTTCATAACAACAGCCTTCGTCGGTATTGTCGAGATTCTAATGCAGCGTTCAAGTTTTTCGGCACCGCTCCGTTGAAAGCTTATTGGTGACCGCTCCTTCCGACATGCTTTCGATCGATCTCGCGCTTTTCGAGCAGTTCAAGGCCACAGGTGATCTTCCGTCCCCGCGGGGCGTGGCTCTGGCGGTCATGAACGCGACCCGGGCCGAGGAAGTGTCGATCGGTGAACTCGCCAACATCATCCGGACCGATCCGGCTTTTGCCGGGCGCCTGATCAAGGCGGCCAACGGCATGGGCACCGGGACGCACCGGCCGGTCGCCTCGATTGACCGAGCCCTGATGGTGCTGGGCCTGCCCGCCGTGCGCAACCTGGCCCTGGGCTTTTCGCTGCTCGCGGATCACCGCAAGGGCGGCTGTGCGGCCTTCGATTACGAACGCTACTGGTCCTCGTCGCTGATCCATGCGGTCGCGATGCAGATGCTCGCCCTGCGCTCCCACGTTGCGCCGCCCGACGAATGCTATTGCCTTGGCCTGCTTTGCCGCATCGGCGATCTGACGCTGGCGACGCTTCACCCCGGCGAATACGCCGAGGTGCTGCGGCGCGCCGAGGCCGGAGACGATCTCGCACGGGCCGAATCCGAACGGCAGCGCTTTTCGATGAGCCATGCCGAGATTTCGGCGGCGATGCTCTCGGGCTGGGGCGTTCCGGACATCTTCGCCGAGGCGGTTCTGGGTTATGAGGCGCTGCCCGCACGGCTTGCCGAACACGCTTCGCGCCAGGCCATCCTGACCCGCTCGCTGGGCCTCGCGCACCAGATCGCACGGGTCTGCCTGCTGGATGCAGCCAGGCAGGACGCGGCGATTCAGGTTCTGATCGATTGTGCGATCCCGCTTGGCTTCGAAGCCGGCGAAATCCTCGAATTGTGCGACCGGATCGTCGAAGGCTGGCGGGAGTGGGGCGCGCTCGTCAGCGTCGCGACCTGGCCCGTGCCGCGCTTCTCCGAATGGACTTTCAATCCGGCCGCGCCGCCCGAGTTCGAGGCGCCGCTGCCGGTGGCCGGGGAGAGCGAGCGCGTTCCTTCCGAAGAAAAACCCTGTCAGGTGTTGATCTTGGGCACCGACCCGGCGGAGCGGCAGTGTGTCGGCCAGGTGCTGTGCACGGCCGGCTACGAGATCGCCGAGGCCTCCGGTGCGGAGCAGGGCGCTCAGCTTGCGGTACTCAGCCAGCCTCAGCTGATCATCGTCTCGTGCACGCTGCCCGATAAGAGCGGCCTCGCGTTCGTGCGCCGGCTTAGGCAGACACGGATAGGGCGGAGCATCTATGTGCTGGGGCTGACCGATCACGAGGGCGAGGAGGAGATCGCCGAAGCCTTTGAGGCCGGGGTCGATGACTTCATGACCCGGCCGGTCAATTCCCGGGTTCTGCTGGCCAGACTCAAGGCCAGCCAAAGAGTGCTCGGCCTGCAGCGCGAGATCGAACACGGGCGCGATGAGATCCGCCACTTTGCCGCCGAGCTGATGATGACCCGTCTGCCGCTGAGCGCGGCGCAGACCGATTCGCTGACCGGGTTTGCGAACCGGAGCGGTTTTGACGATCTGCTTGAACTCGAGTGGGCCGAGGCGGTTCGCAGTTCCCGGGTACTGAGCTGCATCGTGATCGAACTCGATCAGATCGCGAGGATCCGCGACGAGACGGGTCCGCAGGGCGTCGATCAGGCGCTGCGCGAGGCGGCCGCGGTGCTCAGGGCGGCGCTGCGCTCCCGCGACCAGATCGCCCGCAGCGACAGCGAGTTTGCGGTTCTCTGCCCGGGCACTTCGCTCGAAGACGCGCACCGCGTCGCCGAGCGGATCCGCTTCCTGCTCGGAAAAATCACCGTCGGGACGCTGAAGCTCTCCGCGAGCCTGGGGCTTGCGGCGCACGACGGGGAGTTGGGCTGCGCCCGCGAACTGTTCGAGCGCGCCCGGGAGATGCTCTCGCTCGCGAAGGCGAACGGGCACAACCGGGTCTGCGTCCCCCCGGAGAAGTCTGGAAATGAAAAGGGGAAGAATGCCGTTTGAACTCTCCGACAAGCTCGTGATCGGGATCTCGTCGCGCGCGCTGTTCGACCTCGAGCGGGAGAACGAGATCTTCGAGAAGGGCGGAGTGCAGCCCTATGCCGACTATCAGCGCCACCACGAGGAGGTGGGGCTCGCGCCCGGAACGGCTTTCCCTCTGGTTGAAGCGCTGCTGGGCCTGAACGCTCTGATCGCCGGCAAGCAGTTCGTCGAAGTCGTGCTGATGTCGCGCAACTCGCCCGATACCGGGCTGCGCGCGATGAATGCGATCGAGAAGGCCGCGCTGCCGGTCACGCGTGCCGCTTTCACCGGTGGCGAACCGATCACGCGCTATCTTGAGGCCTTCAAGGTCGATCTTTTTCTGTCGAAGTCGGCCGATGATGTCGAAACCGCGCTTGATGCCGGTTTCGCGGCTGCCCAGCTCTATGCGCCCCCCGACCACGAAGTGGGTCACCCGGACGGACGGATACGGATCGCGTTCGACGGCGATGCGGTGCTCTTCTCGCCCGAATCCGAGCAGATCTTCCAGACTCAGGGGCTGGAGGCCTTTGTCGCCCACGAGAGGGCCAAGCGCCACGTCGCGATGGGCGAAGGGCCTTTCGCGAAGCTGCTGCTGATGCTCTCCGAGCTGCAGAAGCAGTTCCCGGCCCGGGACTGCCCGGTGCGGATCGCGATCGTGACCGCGCGCTCCAGCCCGACCCACGCCCGGGTCATCCACACGCTGCGGGCCTGGAATGTCGCCGTCGACGAAGCCTTCTTCCTCGGCGGGGTCAGCAAGGACGAGGTGCTCGCCTCCTTCGGCGCGCACATCTTCTTCGACGATCAGGACACGCACGTCGCGCGCGCGGCGCGGCGGGTTCCTTCGGCGAAAGTGCCAAACCGCTTGCTCACTGCCTGACCAGAACGACGAAGCCATTCGCCGGGATCACGACTTCGAGGCGGGCGAGCCGGGACGGAATCGCAGCGCCGCAGTTGCCGATATTGGCACCGCCGAAGATTGCCGCGTCGCTGTTGAAGACCTCTTTCCAGAGGCCGTCCGGGATCGCCAGCGCGTCCTTCTCGATCAGGTAGCCGTTTGAGAAGGCCGCGTTGTTGAAGCTCGCGACAACGATGATCTGCTCGGCCGCGGTCCAGCGCTTGAACGCGATGACCCGGTTCTCGTTCGAGACGTGAAGCACGTCGATGTTGTGGCGGCGGATCGCGCGCAGGCGCAGGCTCAGCCCGATCAGCGCCTGATAGAAGTGGAAGAGCCGGGCGCCATCGCCGCGGCGCTCGCCGAGGATGTCCTCGCGGTTCTCAATAAAGTTGTTGTAGCGGTAGGGTTTCTGGGCGCCGATCTCTTCGCCCATGAAAAACATCGGAGTGCCCGCCGAGAGCAGCGCGAGGCCCAGGCAGAGCCGGTCGCGCGCCTCCGCGGTGCTCCGGGTCGCGCCGATCAGCGGCGCGCCATTGACCGCGACCGAGATCGTCCGGGCGCTGCCGCTCGAATTGGCTGCTTCGTCGTGCGACTCGGTGAAGACCACCCGGTCGTTGCCGCTGCCCGCCAGCGAGCGGGCGAGGCCGTCCAGCCTCAGCGCGTCCTGCGCACCAAAACCGGCCTGCTTGAGGACGCGCGCATGGCCCGCCGCCATATCCGAGTCGCCGATCAGGTCGTGGTAGAAAGCAGCGTCCCATCTGAGCCGGAAGCCCAGCCCGTTGCGGGCCGCCGGCTTCGTCACCGCGTCCCAGCCCGTGTGATCCTCGGCGATCAGGAAGGCGGTCGGCTTGATCATCAGCAGCGTGCGGCTCCATTCGCGCAGGAACTTGATCCCGAACTGGTTCGCGCGCGGGACCGGATGACCATCCGCATGCCTGACGTTGTCGCGGTGAATCGCCTGGGTCAGATCGACCCGGAAGCCATCGACGTGCATCTCCTCGATCAGGAAGACCGCGCTGCTGATGAACTGCTGGCGGACCACCTCTTCCGAGTAGCGCGGCGTGTAGCCGGTCGAGCCGTTGTCGAGATAGCCGCCCTCGGGCTGCGCATACTCGCTCGCCCGGCCTTCGAACCAGTAGTAGATGTTCTGCTCGGGCGCGGTCGAGTCGTACTGCCACTGGGCGCGCTTGCCCTCCGGATCGAAATGGTTGTAGACGACGTCCTGGATCACTGCGATGCCGCTCTGGTGGCACTTGCGGACGAAGTGACGGTACTTGTCGCGCCCGCCCGCGCTCGATTCGATGCAGAAGTGATGGCTGTCGCCGTAGCCCCAGCCCGTATTGCCCGAGAACTCGGCCAGCGGCAGAAGTTCGACCGCATTGACGCCCAGGTCGACGAGGTGATCGACGAAGGCCAGAGCGTCCGACAGATCCCCTGGCCTGTCCTTTCCGAAGCCCAGCGAGCCGACGTGCAGCTCGTAGATCACGAGCTCCTCGGGCAGGGTCGGGACCGGGCGGCTGGCCGAGAATTCGTTTGCCCAGAACTGCTCGGCCGGAATCAGCGCCGGCATCCTGCCGGCCGGGGCCGATTTGAAGTTCCTGCGCACCCGGTCCGGGTCGATGACGAGGCTGCAGCTGACCGTCCCGTCGAGGATCGCCGCGCTGCCCGTCCAGCTGCGCCCGTCGGGGTCGATATTGCCCTTGCCGATCTGGCTGCGCGAGAAGATGTCGGTTCGATAGACGATCCTGCCCTGGGCGTTGCGCAGCCGGTACAGGTAGGGCAGACCTTTGAGCGTTTCGAAGTCCTCGTCGGCTGTGCCCTCCCAGATTCCGTCCCACGGAATGCAGGCGGTCTTCGCGAGCGCGATCGCCGCCCGGCTTCGGTCGATTCCCGTTCCCCTGTCCGAGATGTAGCCGTGTTCCGGCTTTCCGAACACGACTTCGACGCTCTGCGCGTTCGGAGCCCACAGCGCGAAGCGCAGCTTTGGGGCATCTCCGGGGGAGACGAAAAACTTGTTCGCGCCGAGGCGGCGGCCGTAGCAGAAGTAATAGCGCTCGGTCTGCAACAGGGACGGATCCGCGCCGAGGACGAACTCGCGGTGCCGTTCATTCGATCCGGGGTCAGCGATTTCGGTCGGAATCCCCCAAAAATCGACCCCCTGCGGGCCGTCGAGAACGACTCCCCAGCGAAAGCGCCGGCCCTGTTCCTCGATTGGGAAAGCGATCTCGGCGACGAAGGCCGGGCATCCGTCCGCGCCGGTCACGGTGCGCATCGGCCACTCGCTCCATTGGGCCGCGGGATGCCCGTCAGCGTCCCAGCTGCCCGAGAGCCGGGGGTTCCGGAAGATCGTCCTTTTGATGCCAGTGTTGAATTCGAAACTGACCGTCTGGGTTTTCATCGCTCCACCTGTTCGATTCGACGACAGCCCGTCCGCGCACGGAAAGGGCTCGATCGAATGACTCAACGCAGATCAGGCGGGGGGCGCGAGGGCAACGCACCATCAATAAACCCTGATGCGCCTCGGGTAAACCCCTAATTCGGCGCGACAGTGACGAATTTCAAAGCCCCAGTGCGGAAAGATCCAGCTTGGCTCCGACCACCGGGGGGCACCAGTAATAGGCGCCGGTGACCGGATGGGTGAAAGAGAACAGCGCATCGCGGATGCCGTCTTCCTGACCGCTCATCCGGCGAAGCTGGGCTTCGAAGGCGGCGAGCGAGGCACCGAAGGCGACGAAGACGAGGCCCGCCCGCTCGCCCTCGATCCAGGGCATCGAGCGGCGCAGCACGAAGGCTTCCGGTTCGAAGTCCTCCTGGGCCGTGCGCTTGACGTGGGCGCTCTCGGGCGCATCTTCGAGCTCTTCGTTCGATTCCTTGTCGCGGCCGATTGTCATGTTCTGCTCGTGCGCCGGCCGGGCGGCGAAGCCGCGCAGATCGTGCAGCCACTGCTGGACCGCGACGAAGCTCGAACCGGCAGGGGCATTGCCCTCTCCAGAAACGATCGCGGCGCTGAGCGCAGCCTCGTCCTTCGGGTTCTCGGTGCCGTCCTCGAAGCCGGAGAGATCGCGACCTCCCGCGTGGAGGAAGGCGTCGAGAGCCTGTTCGAGGCCGAAGGCCTCATCGAGCAGCGCGGCGAGCGCCTGGCCCCGATGCAGCAGCTCGCCCCTGTCCTCGCCGCGCAACCACAGCCACAGCGCCGTCTGGGTCGACGGGATGTCCAGACCTGGCGCCGCGAGCGCCGGAAAGCTCTTGAGTCCTTCGATGCGCGCGTCCAGCGCCGTGACGAGGCTCTCCCCCAGACCCGCAACCGTCGCTTCGCCGTCGACGGCGGCGGCGAGGCGAGCGAGCGCCGCGCGCGGATCCGCGCCGCTCTTCAGCGAAAAAGCGAGGTAGCGGGCAGCCTTGGGCAGAGGGGCGAGGATTCCCGATTGGGATTGGGCCATCGTGCGATCTCCTGGGGGAGTGGGAATAGGAATCCCCGATGCTAGCTGCTTTTGAGCGCGCCGGGCCCGATCGCGTCAGCTCTCCGCGCTATTTCCCGGCAGAGGCCGGGGAGGGGGAACCTGCCTTGCCTTCGAGCAAATCGGCCAGCGCCTCCTCGTCGGGCGTCAGCGGCGCGTAGCCGCGCCCATAGGGCCAGCCGTAGGCCCAGCGGTAGTGCGTGAAATAGTAAGGGCCGCCGCCTGAGCGCACGCCCAGGTACATCAGCTCGGCCAGCGCTTCGTTGCCGGTCGCCTTGTGCACGCAGGCTCTGAGCGTCTGGTCGGCCTTGAGCCTCGCCTCGACCGTGCCGCCCCGCCAGTAGGCGTGGTCGTGCGCGACGCAGCAGGACCGCCAGTCCGCATTGCCGATCAGCGCGCGATCCGGAAAGAGACTGCAGCCGTCGGTCGAGAAGGGGGCCATCCTGGTCGTGGTCGTCGGCGGGGTGGCTGCGCAGGCGCACAGCGAAAAAAGCGTGAGGGTAAGCAGCGTGAGGCGGCGCGACATTGCTGAGACCTCAGGTTCCGGATTGGTCAAGCGCGCGCTCGCGGTTGTGCGCGACGCGAACGGAGCGGATTTCGACTTCCTCGTTGCATCCGCCGACGTGGCAGTGCCACAGGACGAGGCGCGGCGCGCCCTCGCTGCGTTCGACGACCGGAAGGATCAGCTCGCCGCTGCGCTCGCCTTCAACGATGTCCTGGCAGCTGAGCGCTTCGCCGACAAAGCGATGGGCATCGGGCACCGAGTTGTGGTTCTCCCACGGGAGCAGGATCACCGAATTCTCGCCTGTGCGTTGATTGGGATATTCGGTGCAGGCTCCCCATTCCTGGCCACGGCGGCTGACCCGGTAGCTCGTGCTGGGCCCCCAGTCCGCGACCGGGTACTTTTGTGCATTGGTCTTCAAAACGATGGCCTTCTTGTTCAGAAAGCGCATCTTCCCCGATTCTCCGTCGGCCGGCTCTCCGCCCGCGCTCGCGGAGCAGTTCATCGAGCCGCAGAACACCTTCATGTCGACCGGTTTGAGCGTGGGGTGGGGCTGACCGCCATCACCGGGTGCGGTGGCGGCCTGTGCCGCGGTGGCCAGAAAGGGGATCAGGAAAGCCAAGAGGTGTCGCATGGTGCTGCCTTGCTGCCCGGTTCCGCTGGCGATCTGCCACGAAGCCGGTTGTGCCTGTTCGTTAAAATGTGTGAATTCTATGGCATAAGCGTTTGGAATAAAAGGCTTTTCGTTCCCCGTGCCAACCCGCAGGGGCGGAGGCGGGATGTCCGCGCGGGGCTGCGCGCTCTTGCCGCCGTGCAATCCCCAGAGCAGACTGGCGCCTGAGCCAGGCCTTGGCGATACGGCAAGGCTCATCTCGCACCACCAGGAGCTGATCCGCAATGACCGTCAATCCACTCGGAGGCGCCGTGGCGCGCTGCACCGCCTTCGCGCACCGGCTCGTTCCCGGCCCCGGGGTCCGGTTCTGGGGGGCGGTGATCTTCAAGCTCGCCGCGCTGCCACTGCTGATGATGCTGTGCGTCTGGCTCGATACGCTCGCGCTGGCGGGCGCAGTTCGGCTGATCCCGTCTGACTATCACGGGCGCAGCTTCCTCTTTTTTGGCAGCCTGCTTGCGCAGGGCTTTCTGCCCGCCTGCGTGGTGGCCAGTGTCCTCTGTTATCCGCTGGCCCTGCTCTACCGCCGTTTCGCGCTCGCGGCTGCGCTGATGTGCTGCCTGCCCTTCATCGCGATCTGGGTTCTCCTGAATCCATACCGTTCGGTGAGCCTGATCGGGGGCGTTCTCCATGCCTACGAACAAATCAGTCTGCTCGTGCTGCTGATCGTTGGAACCTGGCTGGCGAGGGCAAGCCTGTTGCGTCGGCTGCACACTGAATTTCCTGCTCGCCGGAGTAAATCATGAGAAGAGCTCTGCTGATCGGGTTCTTGGTTTGTTGGGCTTCGGCGTCAGCCGAAAATGCTTCCCCTGCGCTCGAAAAGCTTGTGCACGAGCGAACTGGACTTTTCCCCCTCGCCGTCGACTCGGGGGTTTTGAAACCCAACAATGAACGCTATGTGGCAGCAGTCGCAACGAAGAAAAAGGATGATGGAGAAGCCCTGCTCGTCGTCTTCCGACAGGACGGGCCGCGCCAGGAGGTAATGAAAAGCAAGCTTTTCATCATTGGGGGCCATACATGGTGGTCTCCCAATTTTGTGAACGGTTCCTTGCTCCTGAATGGAGACGGGAGCTGCGGCGGCGCATGCCATGGAGTTTCTGACTTTCAGTTCCTTTTCAAGGATGGAGAGTTGCGCCTGGCGGGACTCGAAGAGAGGGGGGTCGATATCGATGACCCAAATGGCGATTCCCGGGTAGTGTCGAGCGCTAGAAGCCTGAATATGCTCACCGGCAAGGTTGTCTATTCGATTGAAAGCTGCCGCGCGGCGGACAACGGAAAGAGTCCATGGGATTGCGCTTCCAGGAATAGGCGATCAAGAAAAGAGCTATCGTTCTCGATCGGGAGGCGCTGGACATTGTCTGACTTCAGCCCGGAACTCTTTGCTGAGTATGAGATAAAGACAAAGGGCCTGAATGGGTACCTTGATCCGAGGACTTTGAAATACCGGGAATACTGACCCGCTAGACGATGCGGGTCTCTCTCCGCGCAGCAGACAGCGCGATCAGCGCGAACCAGGGGAAGGACTCGCCGACCAGCACATAGAGGCCGATCGCCGAAGCGATGCCGGCCGCAGCCCACTGGCCGGCTGAACGGCCTGAGACGATGGCGATGCGGGTGACGACCGTGAAATCCGGGCCGGGCGAGACGAGAGCGATCGCGTTGATCGCGAGGCCGCTGCCCTGCTCGTCGCGCACCGGCATCCGGAGCAGCCCCTGCGTTGCGCCGACGCTTGCGATCCGGTGCTCAGAAGTGCCAGTCGACCCCGACTGAGAGCAGCGAGTAGTTGATCTTCTCCTCACTCCTGAGCGGCGAATTGGCTTCGCCGAAGTAGTCGTAGCGGGTGCGCAGGGTCAGGTTCCGGCCCTGTTTCCAGTAAGCGCCGATGCCGAGGACGCCGATGGTGCTGGTGTTCGTGCTGTCCTGCATGCTGGCGGTGCAGTAGCGCTCGCACTGGTATTTCTGGTTCATCGAGCCCAGGCCGGCTTTTCCTTCCAGACCGAAGAGCGGGGAGAGTGGCAGCGTGCCCACCAGGCTCGCCGTCAGCGCCTGAGCCGAGAGGGAGTCCGCGGCCGGATAGCCGTTGTACGAACCATCGAGCCTGTATTTGCCAAAGTCCGTGTAGGCCACTTCGATCGCCAGCCTTTCGTTGAGCGCGTAGGCGCCGTAGAGGCTGAAGACCGACTTGCTGTTGTCCTTGCTGTTGACGCTGTCGTAGCCGGTCTGCTGCTCGATCTTGTCTCCGGCATTGGAGATGCCCATGCCGCCCGCGACACCGATGTAGGCGTCCGCCGAGGCGGCGGTACTGACCAGCGCGAAGCCGATCAGCATCAGGATTTTGCTTGCTGCACTCACGATAATTCCTCAATAGCGATTATGAATTCGAGTCCGGATTTGCTCCGCTCCATCCGGTCTGCCCTTGCGCGGCGCGGCTTGTCCGCCGGGCGCCCGGCCGCGGGCAGCGGGTGAGCAGGAATGGAACGGCTTACGCGAATGTCATTGTATCGAGGGTGTTCGTCGTGAGCAAAACCTGTTGATGCAGGCTTTGCCTGGGCTGGGTGAATCGCTGCCTCCGCGGCGCCCTGACGGGTCGAGCTGCGGGGTGTGGCCCCTCTTTCCCCGGAAGCGGGATTGCGCCGTCAGGCCGGACGCTCGGCCGAGAGCGCCGCGAGGATAGCGCTCCGTTCAAGCGGTTTCGCGTACAGATAACCTTGCATGTAGCTGCAGCCGGCTTCGCGCAACAGACCCGCCTGGGCTTCGGTCTCGACGCCTTCCGCGACGGTCTTCATGGACAGGGCTCCGGCCATTGCGACGATGGACCTGACCAAGGCCTGACGGCTTGGGCTCTGCTCGAGCGAGAAGATGAATCCGCGGTCTATTTTCAGCGTGTCCAGAGGGAAGCGGTGCAGGTAGCTGAGCGCCGAATAGCCCGTTCCGAAGTCGTCCAGTGCGAAGCTTATGCCGCGAGCCTTGAGCGCCGCGATGACTGTGGAGACCGCATTTTCGTCGTCGATCAGCACGCGTTCGGTGATCTCGAGTTCGAGCAGCCGGGGCGGCAGCGAGGATGCTTTCAGAGCCGAGTCGACGTTGTCGAGGAAGCGACGGTCAAGCAGCTGCAGGGCCGAGACGTTGACCGCTACTTTCAGCTCTCGTCCACTCGCGTCTATCCAGCTCCGCACGGTGCGGCAGGCCTCGATCAAAACCCAGTTGCCGATCTCGACGATCATGCCATTCTCTTCCGCGACCGGGATGAAGCGGTCGGGTTGCACCACCCCCAGCCTGCCGCTGTTCCAGCGGATCAACGCTTCGGCCTTGACCCATTCGCCGCTGTGAGCGTCGACGATGGGCTGGAAGACCAGCCGGAACTCGTTGGCCCCGATCGCGGTGCGCAGGGCCTCGTCGATCAGGATCGCATCGCGGACTCTGGTGTCCATCGATTCATCGAACAGCACGATCCTGTGGCGTCCGCTGGCCTTGGCTGCGTACATCGCCTGATCCGCGCTCTTGATCAGCGTTTCGGCGTCCATGCCGTGGAGCGGCGCAATAGCGACGCCTATGCTGGCGGTGATCACGAGCGACATGTTGCCGAGCTCGAACGGGGTGTCGAAGGCGGCGAGCAAGGCTCCTGCAGCCCGGACTGCTTCCTCGTGCTCGGCGGACGGGGGCAGGGTGCCCGCGACGACGACGAACTCGTCTCCGCCGAAGCGGGCGAGGATCTTCGTCGGGTCGATGATCCGCGCGAGCCGCTCCGCGGCGAGGCGCAGCAGCTCGTCGCCGACCGAGTGTCCGAAGGAGTCGTTCACCCGGTTGAAGTGGTCGAGGTCGATGAAGAAGATCGCGCACTCGCTGCCCTCAGCGAGGCTTGCGCGCAGCGCTTCGTCCAGCCCCTGCTGCAGACCGGAGCGATTGAGCAGACCGGTCACCGGGTCGGTCTGCGCGGCCGTGCGCAGAGTCAGCTCATGAGCTTTTCGCTCGCGATCATCGAAGACCTGCAGCAAGAGCATGCGTTCGAAGTGCTCGCCGAAGGTGCCCCAGAGCAGAAGCAGCGGCAGGCGCTGGCCATCCCGTCCTCTGTGTTCGATCTCTTCGCTGGCGGGAAATCCGTTGCCACTTTCGTCCGGACCTCCTGCGGTCGCGGCGATCCGCGAACCCGGAAACAGGCTTGCGAGCGACTGGGCGGACAGATCGCCCGGGGGCAGGCCAAGCATGTCCCGGATCCGCGCGTTTGCGAGCTCGATGCGGCCCTTGCTGTCGATCAGCATGAAGCCCGACCCGGTGCTGTCGGCGATCTTCTCCGTGCGCTGGATGTAGAGCTGGGTGACCGCATGGATCAGCCCGAGCGCCATCATCAGTTTGACGAGCCCCCCAAGCATGATCAGCTCACCCGTCAGCAGTCCGCTGTAAAAATGGAAGCCGATCAGCACGTTCATCAGCGCGCGCAGCCAGAACAGCCAAGCGAGGAATCTGTGCTCAGGGCGATGGCGGCAGATCAGAATCCCGCATCCGGTCAGCGAGCCCGAGAGCGCGGCGATGGCGAGATACTCGGGCAGTCCTTTGCTGTAGAAGTGCGACAGCACTATCGCCGCCAGGATTGCGGCGGCGACGGTGATGGAGCGCCGCGGCGCGAAGCTGCGGCCGCAGAAGTGCAGGCATCCGCGCCAGTAAAAATGGATCGCCATCGCCAGCAGGGGCGTGGCAATGAGCAGGCCCTGCGGGAAGCCGGCCGGGGTGATTGCGCCGAAACCCAGGCCCAGCGAACTGCCCAGCGTGTTGATGGCCAGCGCGATCTGTCCCAGGCCCCAGTACAGCGCGAAAACGTAGCGCCGCCTCATCCACCAGAGCAGGACCAGGATTCCGCTGAAGGCCGCATCGGCGAGAAGCATTGGAACGAGCAGGTTCAACGTGGACACTCCGTAGGCGGCGACGCTTGATCCGCGAATCCTGTCCCGGGCTGCGCTTGGATCAACAATGTTCTGTGAAAATCGTCCTTTTTCGCAATCTTACCTTTGCCCCGACATGTAGCGAGGTTTTTTGGCTGTTTCCTCCGGATCTGGCGAGTCCCCGTTCTACCCGAGGAATCGCGGTTCAGGGCTCGACGGGCTTTGCTGCTGTTAACATCGCACCCGGGCGGCCTGTCCGTATGCAACGCGAGCCGTCGCCTGGTCGTGCTCCAATGTCTTCCGCTGTCCGCAACTTCCGGAGATCGTCTTGACTGCTTCACCGCTTCCCGCCGGCCTGATGCTGGTCCATGGCAACCATCCCGAAGCGCTGCGCGATCTCGCTACCGCGTGGCTGCGCCGCTATCCGCTCGCGCCGCTCGAGGACGAGATCTTTCTCGTACACAGCAACGGTATCGCGCAGTGGCTGCGCCTCGCGCTGGCCGAGAGCGAAGGCGGTTGCGGCATCGCCGCCTGCCTGGACATGTCTCTGCCATCACGTTTCCTGTGGCAGGCCTATCGCGCGGTGCTCGGTCACGCCAGCGTTCCCGAGAGCTCGCCCTTCGACAAGCCGCTGCTGATCTGGCGGCTGATGCGCCTGTTGCCCGAACTGATCGTCCTGCCGGTCTATGCGCCGCTCGCGCGTTTCCTGGCCCGCGACGACGATCTGCGCAAGCGCTATCAGCTCGCCGAACGCCTCGCCGACCTTTTCGACCAGTATCAGGTCTACCGGGCCGACTGGCTCGCCGCCTGGGCCGCCGGAGAGGACGCGCTGATCCGCGCTGATGGCGCATCCCAGCCGCTCTCTGCCGATCTGCGCTGGCAGGCCTGGCTGTGGCGCGCGCTACTCGAAGACGTCGCGACGGATGAGCACGGCGCGCTGGCGAGCCAGGGCCGGGCCGCGGTCCACGAGGCCTTTCTCGAGAGGTGCCGCAGCTGGCCCGAGGGCAGTCGTCCGGCCGGTCTGCCCCGGCGCATCATCGTCTTCGGGATCTCGGCGCTGCCGCGCCAGTCGCTCGAAGCGCTCGCGGCGACCGCGCGCTGGACCCAAGTGCTGATGTGCGTGCACAACCCCTGTCAGCACTACTGGGCCGACATCGTCGCCGACAAGGATCTGCTGCGCGCGACGCTGAGCCGGCAAAAGCGCCGGCGGGGTGCAGTGCCGAGCGAAGCGGATCTTCACCTTCACGCCCAGCCTCTGCTCGCCGCCTGGGGGAAGCAGGGCCGCGATTTCATCGGCCTGCTCGACGAATACGACAGCGAGAGCGAGCGCGCCCGCTATCAGAGCCTGTTCGAGGGCCAGCGCATCGACCTCTTCTCCAGCCACGGCGAGACCTGCCTGCTGAACCAGCTCCAGGACGACATCTTCGAACTGAGGCCGCTCGCCGAGACCCGGACGCGCTGGCCCGCCGTTGATCCGGCCGACGACTCGATCCGCTTCCAGATCGCCCACAGCCCGCTGCGCGAAATCGAGGCGTTGCACGATCAGCTGCTCGCGGCCTTCAACGCGGATGTGAGTCTGCGCGCTCGCGACGTGATCGTGATGGTGCCGGACATCGACATCTATGCGCCGCTGATCCAGGCCGTGTTCGGGCTGCACGACCGCGACGATTCGCGCTACATCCCGTTTTCGATCGCCGACCAGGGGCAGCGCCATCACGACCCGCTGCTCGAAGCGCTCGAAAAGCTCTTGAGCCTGCCCTCGTCGCGGATCGCGGTCAGCGACGTGCTCGACCTGCTCGAAGTGCCGGCGCTGCGCCGCCGCTTCGGCATCGACGAGGACGATCTGCCGCTGCTGCACCGCTGGATACACGGAGCGAGCGTGCGCTGGGGGTTGTCCGCCGAGCATCGGCAAAGCCTGGCTCTTCCCGGAGCGATGGCCGCGAACACCTGGCTCTTCGGTCTGCGCCGGATGTTGCTCGGCTATGCGCAGGGCGGCACCTGCGCTGCCTGGCACGAGATCGAAGCCTTCGACGAGATCGGCGGGCTGGATGCAGCGCTGCTCGGTCCGCTGGTGCGCCTGATCGACAGCCTGGAGGCGAACTGGAAGGCGCTGCGCGAAGATGCGACGCCGGCGCTCTGGTGCGAGAAGCTCAGAGCGCTGCTCGCCGACTTCTTCGCTGCCGAGACCGAGGCCGATGCCTATACGCTGCTCAGGCTCGACGAGGCGCTGCAGAGCTGGCAACAGGCCTGCTCGGCAGCCGGGCTCGAAGCTGCCTTGCCCCTGGCCGTGGTCGGTGAGCACTGGCTCGCCCAGCTCGACGAGAAGGGGCTGTCCCAGCGCTTCTTCGCCGGATCGGTGACCTTTGCGACGCTGATGCCGATGCGCGCGATTCCCTTCCGCCTGGTCTGCCTGCTGGGCATGAACGACGGAGAGTATCCGCGCTCGCGCGCGCCGGTCGATTTCGACCTGATGGGCCGCGACTACCGACCGGGGGATAGATCGCGGCGCGAGGACGACCGCTATCTCTTCCTCGAGGCGCTGCTCTCGGCGCGCGAGCACCTGCTGATCTCGTGGGTCGGGCGCAGCATCAATGACAACACGCCCCGGCCGCCTTCGGTGCTGGTCAACCAGTTGCGCGACCATCTGGCCTCGGGCTGGCGCCTCGCGGGCAGCGAGAAGGCGGAGGATCTGCTCGACGCATTGACCATCGAGCACCGCCTCCAGCCCTTCAGCCTCGACTATTTCCCCGCGGAGGGGAGCGCATCCCGCCTCTTCTCCTATGCGCGCGAGTGGCGCCAGGCCGAGGCGCCCGCCGCGCCCGCCTTGCCAGCACTTCCCTTTGATGCGCGCGACGAAGCCTTGAACCTCGCCGATCTCGCCGGCTTTCTGCGCTATCCGGTCAAAGCCTTCTTCCGCCAGCGCCTGAACGTGAGCCTGGAGCTCGAGGATCCGGTCAGCGAAGACCAGGAACCGTTCGCACTCGATGGACTGAGCAACTGGGCACTGTCGAGCGAGCTGATCGCGGCGCAGAAAGAGGCGCTGGCTCGCGGCACTTCGCGCGAAGAGGCATTGGACGAGGCTTTGGCGAGGATTTCGCGGCGCGGCGAACTGCCCGCCGGCGCTTTTGCCGGGATCTGCAGAGAGGCGCTCGCGAAACCGATGCAGGACATGTTCGAGCGCTACGAGCAATCGCTCGCGCGCTGGCCCCGTTCAGCGGACGAGCTCGTTGTCGCGCGCCGCGCGAGCGGCGTGAACTTCGAAGACAGGCTTTCCGATCTGCGCGCCGACGGCGACGGAGCCCTGGCCCGGGTCGTGCTGGAGGCGAGCGATCTTGTGGACCGTCAGTCCCACTACCGGCATCACACGCTGATCCGCCACTGGATCGGCCACCTCGCCGGCAATCTCGGTGGGGAGGCGCTGACGACTGTGGTCGTCGGCAAGGTCGGCAGCGTCGAGTTCGCGCCGCTGAGCCCTGAGCGCGCGGCGATCCATTTCGAGGTGATCTTGCGGGCCTGGGCCGAGGGGATGACCCGCCCGCTGCCCCTGGCCGTCAAGACCGGCTTCGCGTCGATCAAGAGCGAAGCCGATGCGAAAAAGTGCTTCGAGGGCGCTTACCGGCAGACCGGTGAAGTCGAGACCGACGCGCACCTCGCGCGAGCCTGGCCCGACTACGCGAGCCTCGCCGCGCGTGGCGAATTCGCCGAGTGGGTCGATCGCCTGCTGCGTCCGCTCTACGACGCGATCTTCGTCCGCAAGAGCGGCAAAAGCGATGACTCAGGAGACAAGAAATGAGCCCGACAAGGGTGAAACCCGAAGCGCTCGCGCCGCTCAGCTTTCCGCTGCACGGTAGCCGGCTGATCGAAGCGAGCGCCGGTACCGGCAAGACCTGGACGATCGCGGCGCTCTATCTGCGCCTGGTCCTGGGCCACGGAGGGGATGCGGCCTTCACCCGCGAACTCGTCCCGCCCGAGATCCTGGTCGTGACCTTCACCGACGCTGCGACCAAGGAGCTGCGCGACCGGATCCGCGCGCGGCTCAGCGAAGCCGCGAACGCTTTCTACGCCGGACCGCAGGAGCCGTCCGGCGACGCTCTGCTCGAAGATCTGCGCGCCGGCTATCCGATCGAGGCCTGGGCCGGCTGCGCGCGCACCTTGCAGCGGGCGGCCGAGTGGATGGACGAGGCGGCCGTCTCGACGATACACAGCTGGTGCAACCGGATGCTGCGCGAGCATGCGTTTGACAGCGGCAGCCTGTTTACGCAGCGCCTGGAGACCGATCTGGACGATCTGCTCGCCGAGGTCGTCCGCGACTACTGGCGCAGCTTCGTCTATCCGTTGGACAGCGATGCCGCGCGCCAGCTCGGCAAGTGGTGGTCTTCGCCCGAAGAACTCCAGGCGGCGGTCAGGAGCCTCTTTGCCCATGCCGAGCTGTTCTCCGAAGCCCTCGACCCGCAGCATGCCTTCGCGCGCGCCGATGCCGAGAAGCGCCAATGCCTCGAAGCGCTCAAGGCACCGTGGCGGATCTGGGTCGATGAGTTGCAGGATCTCTTCGATGCGGCCCGCGAAGCCAAAGAGATCAACGGCACCAAACTGAAGAAAAACAACTACGACGCCTGGCTCGCGGCGATCGCCGCGTGGCGGGACGACGCCGCTCTGGACGCGTTGGCGCTGTCCGAATCGGCCTGGAAGAGGCTCAGCCCGGACGGCATCCTCGACGCCTGGAAGACCGAGCCGCCCGGGCATCCCGCGTTTGCGGCGCTCGCCTCGCTCAAGCTCGCGCTGCAGGCGCTGCCCAATGCGCGCGACGAGCTGCTTCGCCATGCAACGCGGTGGATCTCCGAGCGCTTCGCGGCGGAGAAGGCGCGCCGCGCCCAGATGGGCTTTGACGATCTGCTGCTGCGCCTCGCCTCGGCGCTCTCCGGACCCAACGGCGCGCGCCTGGCCGAGGCGATCCGCGCCCAGTTTCCGGTCGCGTTGATCGACGAATTCCAGGACACCGACTCGATCCAGTACCGGATCTTCGACACCGTGTACCGGGTCGCCAGCAATGATCCGGCGACTGCGCTGATCCTGATCGGCGACCCGAAACAGGCGATCTATTCGTTTCGCGGCGCCGACATCCATACCTATCTGGTCGCGCGCGCTGCGTGCCAGGACAGGCTTTACACGCTGGACTGCAACTACCGCTCGAGCGCTGCGATGGTCGCCGCGACCAATGCCCTCTTCAATCTGGCCGAGGCGAGGGAAAGCGGTGAGGGCGCTTTCCTGTTCCGCACGCCGGACGAGGATCCGCTGCCCTTCAATGCGATCCGCGCCGCCGGGCGCCGGGATTTCCTCGAAGTGGACGGAGCGGTCGCGCCCGCGCTGAGCCTGTGCACGCTTGCCGCGAAGGACGAGGGCAAGCCGCCCAGCAAGGACGAGTACACGGCGACGATGGCCGCGGTCTGCGCCAGCGAGATGGTCAGGCTGCTCAACCTGGGCGCCCTGGGTCGGGCGGGATTTCGCGAGGGCGATGCGTTTCGCCCTCTGCGCCCGGCCGATCTCGCGGTGCTGGTCAACAACCGGGGCGAAGCCGAGGCGATCCGTCGTGAGCTCGCCCGGCGCGCTCTGCGCAGCGTCTATCTGTCCGATCAGGACTCGGTCTACCAGAGGCCTGAGGCGGTCGATCTGCAGTTCCTGCTCGCCGCCTGCGCCGAACCCGACGAGGGCCGCGCGCTGCGCGCCGCGCTCGCGACTGCGACTCTGGCCCTGGACTGGCAGAGCCTCGATCGGCTCAAACGCGACGAACTGGCTTGGGACGAGCGGGTCATGCAGTTCCGCCGCTACCGTGACTGCTGGCGAAGCCTGGGCGTGCTGCCGATGCTGCGCCGGCTCTTGAACGACTTCGGTGTTCCGGCCCGGCTTCTCGCGACCGAGGGGGGCGAGCGGCGCCTGACCGACATCCTTCACCTCGCCGAGCTGTTGCAGCAGGCGAGCGTGCAGCTCGACGGCGAGCACGCGTTGATCCGCCACCTCGCCGAGCAGCGCAGCGAGGATGCTCGTTCGGATTCCCGCCAGGTCAGGCTGGAGAGCGATGCCGAGCTGATCAAGATCGTCACGATCCACAAATCCAAGGGTCTCGAATACCCTCTGGTCTTCCTGCCCTTCGCGTGCAACTTTCGCGCCGTCAAAAGCGAGGATCTGCCGCTCAAATGGCACGATGGTGCGGGCCGGCTGCAGGTCGCGCTCGCCGACACCGGAGGCGTCTGCGCCTTGGCCGACCGTGAGCGCCTGGGCGAGGATCTGCGCAAGCTCTACGTCGCGCTGACCCGCGCCCGCCACGCGAGCTGGATTGGGCTCGCCCGCGTCGCGGCGGTCGAACGAAGCGCGATCGGCCATCTCTTCGGCGGCTCGCTCGACGGCGGTATCGCTGAGCTAGGCGACCGGCTCGCGTCGCTGGCGTTGATGGAGCCTACGCTCAGCGATGAGCGTGTCGCGCTCGCTGGCGTTGATGCGCGCGTGGGCGAGGCCCGCCGCTCGCTGCGCCGCGTCCAGGAAGCCTGGTGGGTTGCCAGCTATTCGGCGCTGCACCGCCGCGCCGAGGCGAGCGAGACCGCCGCCGAGGACGTCTTCCGCGAAGCCGCGCGCGCGGCGCCCAGCGAGCAGAGCGGGCCCGCGCTGCCGGTCGCCGGAACGCTGCACGCCTTCCCGCGCGGCGCGGCGGTCGGAACCTTCCTGCACGATCTGCTCGAATGGTGCGCGAATCAGGGCTTTGCACGGATCGCCGCGCGGCGCGACCTGTTGCGCGACACGATCGCCCGCCGCTGCGCGGTCCGTGCCTGGGAGGGCTGGATAGACGTGCTGACCGATTGGACGCTCGCCTTCCTGGTGCGCAAGATCGATGCGGCCGGTTTTGCGCTCGCCGATCTTGCGAACTGGAGCGCCGAACTGGAATTCTGGCTTGCCGTTCACGATCAGGATCTCTCTGAGCTCGACCGCATCGTCTGCCGCGCCACGCTGGGCGGCGAGGCTAGACCCCGGCTCTTGCCGGGCCAGCTCAACGGTATGCTCAAGGGCTTCATCGACCTCGTCGCCGAGCATGAAGGGCGCTACTACGTGATCGACTACAAGTCGAACTGGCTCGGTCCCGACGATCAGGCCTACAGTCCGGACGCGATGCGTAAACTGATCCTCGCCGAGCGCTACGAGCTGCAGTACGTGCTCTATCTTCTGGCGTTGCACCGGCTCCTGAAGCTTCGCCTGCCCGATTACGACTACGACAGGCACATCGGCGGCGCTGTCTATCTGCTGCTGCGCGGCGCTGGTGCCGCGCACTTCGAGAAGCCGCCGCGCTCGCTGATCGAAGAGCTGGACAGGCTTTTCGCGAAACCGCACCGCCAGGAGGCCGCATGACTCCAGTATTGAACCAGGCCGGGCTCAGCGACCTGCTCGAACGCTGGTCGGACCAGGGCTGGCTGCGCGCGATCGACACCGCTTTCGCGGCCTTCCTGCTCCGCGAGTCACCCGATGCCCATCCACTGCTGATCCTCGCCGCGGCGCTGGCGAGCCACCAGCTCGGGCGCGGTCATGCCTGCCTGGATCTGGCGGGCACGATCAAAGATCCAGAGCTGGCCCTGTCGCTGCCGCCCGAGGGCGCAGCCGGGGAGGGCGAAGCGCCTCCTCTGCCTTCGCAAGTGCTCTCCAGCCTCACGGTCGAAGCCTGGCTCGCCGCGCTCGCCAATCCCGATCTGGTCGGCACCGGGCCCGGTAACACGCCTCTGGTGCTCGCCGGCCAACGCCTCTATCTGCGCCGCTACTGGCAGTACGAGGAGTCGGTCAGGCTGTGGGTCGAGAGTCGGCTCGCCACGCCCATCCCCTTGCCACAGGCCAGACTCAAGGCGGCTCTGGACGGCCTGTTCCCGCCTGGCGCGGCGGGACCGGACTGGCAGAAGCTGGCCTGTGCGCTCTCCGCGCGCAGCGCTTTTTCGGTGATCACCGGCGGGCCGGGAACCGGCAAGACGACGACGGTAGTGCGCCTGTTGGCCCTGCTGCAGGCGCTGGCTCTGGATGCCGGCCAGCCTCTGCGCATCCGTCTCGCTGCGCCGACCGGCAAGGCCGCGGCGCGGCTGAACGAATCGATCTCCGGCGCTGTCGCGAAGCTCAAGCTCGATGCGCTGGGAGATGGCGAAGCGCTGCGTGCGGCGATCCCGGTCGCCGTGACGACTCTGCACCGGCTGCTCGGCAGCCGTCCGGACACCCGGCACTTCCGCTACAACGCGGGCAATCGGCTGCCGCTGGACCTTCTGGTCGTCGATGAAGCGTCGATGATGGATCTGGAGATGATGGCAGCGCTTCTCGAAGCGCTCCCCGATCCGGCGCGCCTCGTGCTGCTCGGCGACAAGGATCAGCTCGCCTCGGTCGAGGCCGGCGCCGTGCTCGGCGTGCTCTGTGCGCGCGCGCTCGAAGGCCACTACACGAGCGCGACGGCTGCCTGGCTCAAGGAAGTGACCAGCGATGCGCTTGCGCCCGAGCTGATCGACCCCGCGGGCGGACTGCTCGATCAGGCCGTCGCGATGCTCAGGTTCAGCCACCGCTTTGGCGAGAAGAGCGGCATCGGTCAGCTCGCCGCGGCGGTCAATGCCGGCGATGCCGGCGCCGTGCGCCACGTGTTCGCGGCCGGCCACACCGAGCTGGGGCGAATCCCGGCGGCGGAGCAAGAGCTCAAGGCGCTGGTCATAGATGGCGCAAAGCCGGGCGCGCACGGCTATCGCCACTATCTCGAGACGATTTCGAATACGCGTCCCGTGCCGGGCGCCTCGCAACAGGCGCTGGACGGCTGGGCGAGCGAGGTGCTCGCCGCGCACAGCGAATTCCAGTTGCTCTGCGCGCTGCGCCGCGGTCCATGGGGCGTAGAGGGGCTCAACGCGAGCATCGCCGGTTGGCTCCATCAAGAATCGCTGATCGCTGAGGTCGAAGGCTGGTATGCCGGCCGCCCCGTGCTGGTGACCCGCAACGACTATGGCCTGGGGCTGATGAACGGCGATATCGGCATTACGCTGGCGCTGCCTTCCAAGCAGGGGGAGGTGCTGCGCGTCGCTTTCCCGGCCGAGGGCGGAGGTATCCGCTGGGTCCAGCCGAGCCGGCTCCAGGCTGTCGAGACCGTCTATGCGCTGACCGTCCACAAATCCCAGGGTTCGGAGTTCGCGCACGTCGCGTTGGTCCTGCCCGAGCACATCAACCCGATCCTGACCCGCGAGCTGGTCTATACGGGGATCACCCGGGCGCGCAAATTCTTCACGCTGGCCGAAGCGGGGGGCGATGGAGTGCTGGGCGGGGCGATCGCCCGACAAGTATTGCGCGCCAGCGGCCTCGTTTTTCAGGCGCCCGGGCGGTGTCATCAGAATGAGACGATAGAATGCGAGCATCGCGAGTTTTCGCAGACCTCCCTCTTTGAATGACCCCGCACATCCTGAAGAAGCTCGACTCAGACATCGCCTCGCTGCGCAGCCGGGTTCAGGCGATGTTCGCGCTGGCGCTGCAGCAGCTCGAAGATTCCGTGATCCTGTTCGAAAAGTGCCACAGGGAGAAGGGGCTCGCGGTGGCCGAACTCGAACCCAGGCTCCATGAGTTGCAGTTCGCGATCGACCGCGAGTGCGCGAACATGATCGCGCTGCGCCAGCCCAACGCCGGCGATCTGCGGATCGCGATCGCGTCGATGCGGATCGCCTCAGCCATCGAGGCAGTCGGCAACGCGGCGCTCGAGATCGCCGGCGCCGGTGAGCGCATCCACAAGAGCGGCCGCAAGCCGCTCTCCGAGTCCGAAGAGCTGGTCGGGCAGTACGGTGCGGTTCAGCAGATGCTGGTCGCTGCCCGGGATGCCTGTCAGAAACTCGATGCCGGAGCGCTGTCGGTCATCGCCAGGACCCGGCTGGAGCAGAGCCGCGAGAGTTCCGCGCTGATCGAGCGCCTGGGCGCGCGCCTGGAGGCCGAGGCCGGCCGCGCCCGCGTGCTCGCCGAGGAGATCGAGATTGCCCGCTGTCTGAACCGGATCGCCGCGCTGGCGCTGGCGATCGCGCTCCAGGTGCACTACATGGCCAGGGGCGAGGACAGGCGGCACCAGCCCCTTGAGGAACTGCTGGACGAAGTCGCCGGAGCCTGAGCTCCGGCTCCGAGCGTCAGGCGGCGAGCACTTTCGCGAACGATTCGGCAACGTAGCCGATGTTGCCGTCGTTCAGGCCCGCGACGCAGATCCGGCCCGAGCGGATCAGGTAGATCGCGAATTCCTCGCGCAGCCGGTCGACCTGGGCCGCGCTGAGCCCCGTATAGCTGAACATGCCGCGCTGGGTCACGAAATAGCTGAAATCGCGGCCGGGCACGTTTGCGCTCAGCACATCGAAGAGCTGCTTGCGCATCGCGCGGATCCGCTCGCGCATCTGGGCCACTTCGAGCACCCAGCGCGCGCGCAGACCATCGTCGTTCATCACGGTCGCGACGACCCGACAGCCGTGGACGGGCGGGCTCGAATAGTTGCGGCGGACCGCGAACTTCATCTGGCCGAGCAGGCGCGACGCCTCTTCGGAATCCTTGCAGACCACGGACAGACCGCCGCAGCGCTCGCCGTAGAACGAGAGGTTCTTCGAGAACGAGTTGCCGACCAGGAAGCTCGCGCCGGCTTCGACCAGCGCGCGGATCGCGAAGCAGTCCTCTTCGAGGCCGTCACCGAAACCCTGGTAGGCGATGTCGAGGAAGGGGATCAGATCGCCGGCCAGGATCACCGCGATCAGCTCCCGCCACTGCTCCTGACTCAGATCGACGCCGGTCGGGTTGTGGCAGCAGGGGTGAAGGATGGCGATGCTCTTCGCCGGCATCGCGCGGAAGCAGGCGAGCAGCTCCGCGAAGGCGAGGCCGCCGGTCGCCTCATCGTAATAGGGGTAGTCGTGCACGACGAAGCCCGCACCTTCGAAAATCGAGCGGTGGTTGTCCCAGGTCGGGGCGCTGACCCAGGCTTCACTCTCGGGGAAATAGCGCTTCAGAAGATCGGCACCGACCTTCAGTGCGCCCGAGCCGCCCAGGGTCTGGATCGTCGCGATCCGGCCGGCTTTGAGCGCAGCGGAATCCTCGCCGAAGATGAGCTTCTGGATCGCGGCGCGGTAGTCGGCCGCGCCTTCCATCGGCAGATAGGGGCGGGGCGTCGGCGACGCGGCAAGCGCGGCTTCGGCCTGACGCACCGATTCGAGCAGAGGCACCCGGCCTTGCTCATCGTAGTAAAGGCCTATGCCCAGATTGACCTTCTCGGGGCGGGGATCCTTGTTGAAGGTTTCGACCAGAGTCAGGATGGGGTCGCCAGCATAGGCGTCGACGTGTTCGAACATGGGGGAGGGCTTCCTCGTTGGCTGTCTCGACCCCGATGATGGCATTTTCGGGCCTTCTTGTCCGACATCAGGGCTATCCGCGCGGCGCGATAAGCGAGGAGCCGCGTTTGACCTGGAACAGACGGCACGCATTTTGCTGGCGAAACCGGACTGCGTGGACACGCTGGCGAATCAATCCGCCGCTTTTTGATAGTTTTTTGTCGCCCAGCCCCGTCACCATCGACAGGTTTGATCAACTTTTTCGGGACCATTCAGACCCCATGGCGCTGCAACAACTCGACGACGAACAGATCCGCACCTGGACGCGAGCCCAGAAGGACGAGTGGTGGTTCAAGAACATCTACCGTGGCGACATGCCGCAGCTGACGCTGCGCTCGGCGCTGACCGGCTTCCTGCTCGGTGGCATCCTCGCCGCGACCGCGATCTATATCGGTGCAAAGACCGGGATCTCGATCGGCGTGGGGCTCACCTCGGTGATCCTCTCCTTCGCACTGTTCCGGATTTTCAACAAGCTCGGGTGGTGCGAGGACTTCACGATCCTCGAAAACAACTGCACCCAGTCGATCGCGACCGCCGCCGGCTACATGATCGGCCCGCTGATCTCCAGCCTCGCCGCCTACATGCTGGTCTCGGGCAAGATCATCCCGTGGTGGCAGATGCTGATCTGGATGGTCGTCGTCGCGCTGCTGGGCGTGCTGGTCGCGTTCCCGATGAAGCGACGCTTCATCAACGAAGAACAGCTGCCTTTCCCGGAAGGGCGGGCTTCGGGCGTCGTGCTCGACTCGCTCTATACCGGTAGCGCCGAATCGGGCGTGTTCAAGGCGAGGCTCCTGGGCGTGACCGCAGTCGCGACCGCGCTGTTCCAGATGATCATCAGCGACGGCTGGATGAAACTCATCCAGATCAAGCTGCTGATGCTCGACAAGTGGGCCGGCGTCAAGGAAGCCTGGGTGCTGCACGAACGGCTCGACGACTATTACTACGCCTTCGCCGCGAAGGCGGATCTGGCGATCCCGAAGATCCTCGGCACCGACATCCGTCAGCTGGGCCTGCGCTTCACGCTCGACGCGGCGATGGTCGGTGTCGGCGGCCTGATGGGCATCGCGGTCGCGACGAGCTGCCTGATCGGCACGCTGATGAACTTCGCGGTGCTCGCCCCGATCATGATCGCAGCTGGCGACATCGTGCCGCGCGTCGCGGCCGATGGCTCCGCTGTGCCAATCTCGCGCGCCGAGATCGTCAACCAGTGGGGCCTGTGGTGGGCGGTCACGATGATGGTGGTCGGCTCGCTGGTCAGCCTGCTCGCGAAGCCCGAACTCTTCACCGGTGTCTTCAAGTCGCTGTTCGGCAAGAAGTCGAAGGAGAAAACCGTCGACCTGCTCCACGACATCGAACTGCCGCTGTGGGTATCCTTCGTCGGCGTGCCCATCCTGAGCGCGCTCGGCGTCTGGGTGACACACGAGTTCTTCGGCGTGCACTGGCTGCTGGCCGGAATCTCGCTGCCGTTGATCTTCGTGCTGACCGTGATCTGCACGAACTCGATGGCGCTGACTTCGTGGACGCCGACCGGTGCGATGTCGAAGATCACCCAGTTCACGATCGGTGCGCTCGACCGCACGAACCCGGCGAGCAACCTGATCCCGGCGGCTATGACCTCGGAGATCTCGGCGAACGCGGCGAACCTGCTCTCGGACATCAAGCCTGGCTATATGCTCGGCGCCAAGCCGCGCCAGCAGGCGATCGGCCATGTGATCGGCATCTTCTCCGGCGCGATCGCGTGCATCCCGCTCTTCTTCCTGCTGCTTCTGCCGCCCGATGCGCACGGCGTGCGCAGCACCGCGACGATCGTCTCCGACCAGTTCGCGATGCCGGCCGCGATGCAGTGGAAGGGCGTCGCCGAGATCATCGCCAAGGGCCTGTCGCATCTGCCCTTCAGCGCCCTCGTCTCGATGGCCTTCGCGGCCGCCGCGGCCGGCATCATCGAGATCGCGCGCATCGTCACGAAGGGTCGTTTCCCGCTGTCGGCAGTGTCGATCGGCCTCGGCGCCGTGCTGCCGCCCGAATCGACGCTGGCGATGTTCATCGGCGCGCTGCTCTTCTGGATCATGGGCCGTCGCTACAAGGCCGCCGAGGGTCGCGGTGAAGAGTGCCATGAAGGCGGCTTCCCGGCCCGCAAGCAGGACGATGGCCACGCGCGCGGCCACCGGCTCTGGGTCGAGGGCTGCGAGCCGATCTGCGCGGGCCTGATCTCGGGTTCGGCGCTGGTCGGCATCGGCAACGCGATCATCAACGTGCTGATCAACTGAGCCGCGCCACCTGCATATCGACAGAGAACCCGCTTCGGCGGGTTTTTTGTTGGGCGGGACACAAAGCCTTGCCGCGGATCACATGGAGGAACGCTGATCGAGAGCGTCTCTCCGCTGTTTCTGATTGGCCGGGGCCGGGCCAAAACCCTGCGGGCTTGATGACCCGGCGCGTATGGCTCATTTGCCTGGCGCAGTTCTGTTCTGCCGATATCCGGCCGGCAGCAGACCCGACCAGCGTTTGAAGGCGCGCCGGAACGCGCGAGCGTCAGCGTAGCCCACCGCTTCGGCGACCTGCGCAATCGTCATGTCGGAATTTGTCAGCAGATCATCCGCCCGTTCGAAGCGGGTACTGTCGCGGAGCGAACGATAGCTCGTGTTGTGCTGCGCCAGCCTCCGGCGCAGGCTGCGGTCGCTGACGTTCATCATGGTCGCCAGCTCTTTCTGTCGCGGCCCGTCCTCGATGTTGAAGCGGATGCGGTTGGCCAGGGATTCCATCAAGTCGGGCCGTCCTATCGGCTGCGTCAGCAGTGTCTTGAGCTGCTCGCGCAGCAGGCTGCAGCTGATACGGTCGTAGCCCGGCAGACGCGCCGTGAGCCAATGCGCTTCGATGCTCATGCGGTTGATGCCTGAGCCAAAGCGTACAGGGCAATGAAAGAAGCGGCGATAGACCTCCGCATGGGCCGGACGCTCGAACGCGAAATCCACGCGCAACGGGTTCAGTGAGCGGCCGACCAGATACCGACCCACAGCCAGAGCGCTCGCAAAAGCTTCTTCGATCAGGAATGTTTCGGTTTGCATGTCGAACGCATGCGGCCGGAGCTCCAGGAACATCTCCCTGTCGTTCGCTTCGAATTGATGGTCGGCCATTGCGCCGCCCTCGCGCTGAAAGGCCTGAGCGTAGGCAATGGCCTCCCCGAAGGTTTCGCAGGTCAGCATCGCCAAGCCAAGCACACCCCATGAGACGGGGGTCTGGCGTGCGCCAGCGGCCAAGCCGAGGGCGGGCTCATCGAGCATCTGCTGAGCACGCACGATCAGAGCGCGCGTCTGGTGCGATGACAGCAACAGTTCCCGGTTCAGGAGGTCCTGATAGGTAAAGCCCAGACCACGACACAGCCGCTCAGGCGACTTGCCGCGATCCTCGACCAGTCCAAGCAAGGAACGCGCGGCATGGGGGACGATGTTGGCGATCAGCTGCTCGGGGGGCACGGTTCGCCGAGCGGAGGGTTTTCTTGGCATGGTCGGAACAGAGGATGTGCTTCGCTGACCGGGCATTCGCGCAGCTCGGGGGGCGATGCTGATAACGCGGCCGAAAAAGACCCTATTTTGGCCGAATCTGTCCCGTAGTCAATGCACTCCCGTCTCTAGAGTCATGCCATCGCTCCAGCGGCAGAGAACGCCTGCCGCTGGACCCTGGTCACGCTCACTGCGGAGAGAAGTCTTGCCCCCCCGTACTCCAGATATCGAGAAACTGCGCCTTGCCTTGCTTGCCGCTGCCGCACTTGTCCTGTTTGGCTGCGGTGATTCCACTTCCCGCCCCGCGAAGGAAATCCTCCGGCCGGCCTACGTTACCGAGGCCCGCCCCGCCAACCCGGACGGGTTGTCCTTCACCGGCGAAGTGCGCGCCAGACAGCGTGCCGAGTTGGCCTTCGCGACCAGCGGACGAGTCGCCCGCGTCATGGTCGAGCCGGGCGACGTCGTTCGCCGGGGGCAGGTGCTCGCTGAACTCGATGTGCAGCCAATCCGGGCCCAGCTCGATGCTGCCGAGGCGGGGCTGCGGCGCGCCGAGGCGCAGCTGTACGAAGTCCGCCAGCGCATGGATCGCCTGCGGATCGCCCGGAAATCGGATGCGGTCAGCGCCGCGGAACTCTCCAGCACGCAAGCTGAGCTGGAGAGTGCCGAATCTGCAGTGCGGGGGGCGCGAGCGCAGCGGGAAGCGGCGGACTGGTCGATGAAGCAGGCCACGCTGCGCGCACCGTTCGATGGCGTGCTTGCCGCACGCAGCATCGAGCCGGGGCAGACGGGGGGGCTCGGGCTGGCGGCCGTCTCGATCGACGGAGCAGGCCGTGAGCTGTCGCTGCTGGTGCCAGGCAATCTGTCGCTCAAGCCCGGCCAGATTGTCAGCCTGCAATGCGGCCAGACCCGGCTCCAGAGCAAGGTGTTACGCACCGGCGGACGGCTCGAGGCGGGCGGAGTCCGCAAGGTGTTCGTTGCGCTGCCCGATGACGCCGTCGTCGGCGCTACCTGGTCGGCTGTGCTCGGCACCTCGACGCTGCAAAAGGTGTGGGTTCCGCTGCGTGCGGTGTTGCTTGGCCGCGTGGCGGGGGAGGGCAGTGTCCTGCGTCTGGGAAAGGATGGACGCACAACCGAACAGGTGGCGCTCAAACTGGGCGCATTTCGCGGTGACTGGATCGAAGTGAGCGAAGGCCTGGCTGCGGGCGATCGCATCGTGGTGGCCGGCGCCACGGCAATCCGCCCGGGAACGGCGATCAAGCCGGTTGCGATGGCGCGCCTGGAGACACTGCGATGAGCATTACGCTGCTGGCGTTGCGCAGGCCGCGCTTCACCTTGCTGGCCATGCTCGGTCTCGTGCTCGCGGGGCTCTGGTTGGCGTTGGACTTTCCCTCGACCGAAGAGCCGCAGATCACCATCCGCACGGCTACAGTGCTGACTTTCCTGCCCGGCGCCAGCGCCGAGCGCATCGAGCAGCTGGTGGCCCGACCGACCGAAGAGAGCGTGCTCGGCATGCCCGAGGTCAAGCGCGTGAAGACCACGGTGCGCCCGGGGTTTGCGTTCTCCTATGTCGAGCTGGGCACTTCGGTGACGCCGGCGCAGCTGCCGGCCGTGTGGCAGCGCCTGCGCACACGGATGAGCGATCTGCGCTCCTCCCTGCCTGAGGGCGCTACCGGTCCGATCGTCGATGACGAGTTCGGCCGCGTCGCTGTGCTGACGATGGGGCTCACCGGTCAAGCTTACACGGCAGGCGAGATTCGCGAACAGGCGCGCCGGATCCGCGACGAGCTCAATCGCCTGAATGGGGTGGAGCGAGTGTCGCTGCATGGCATCCGCGACGAACAGGTGCAGATCGTGCTGGACGTCCCGGCCCTCAACGCCAGGGGCCTGAGCCCTGCCGTGATCGCGCAGGCCGTCGCTCGCCGCAACATCATCGCAGCGGCTGGTGCGATGGAAATTGGCGGCGCCGAGATCGCCCTGAACGTGAGCGGAGACGTGGGAAGCCCCGAGCAACTGCGCAGTACGCCAATCGCCCTGCCCGGCGGAGGCAGCGTGCCGCTCGGGCTCCTCGCGCGCATCGAGCGCGTGACGCAGGATCCGCCGCTGACCGGTGCATTCGTGGACGGCGCGCAGGCTGCCGTGATCGCGATCTCGATGGACCCCGGCCTCAACGTCGTCAGTTTTGCCGGGCGCCTGCGTGACAAGGTGAAGGCGCTTGAGAACACCCTGCCGGCCGGCATGAAGCTGGAGCCCATCACCGATCAGGCGCAGATCGTGACCCGGCAGCTCGACCAGGTCGGCCATGTGTTTGTCGAGACCACCGTCATCGTGATGGGCGTGGTCGTGCTGTTCCTCGGTTTGCGGACCGGTCTGATCGTCGGTGCGATCGTGCCCACCACCGTGCTCGGCTCGCTGGCTGTGATGAGACTGCTGGGGATAGACCTGCACATCATCTCGGTGGGTGCGATCATCATCGCGCTGGGCCTGTTTGTCGACAACGCGATCGTCGTGGCCGAAGACATGGAGCGACGCCTCGCTCTGGGCGCTTCGCGCGAAGAGGCCGCGGCGCAGGCGGGCCGTACGATGTTCGTGCCGCTGCTGGTCTCGTCGCTCGCGATCATCCTCACCTTCATGCCTGTCGTGCTCAGCAGCACCGAGACCGGTGAGTACCTGCGCAGCATGGGCATCGTGATGGCCATCGCGCTGCTGCTCTCGCTGCTGCTGGCCGTGACGATCACACCTATCCTCTGCCAGCGTTTCGCGGTGCATCACACCGAACTCAGTCGCACGGCGCGCGCGGTCGAAGCGCTCACCGGCTGGTACCGCGGGCGCGTGCGCTGGGTGCTGAGCCACAAGGCGATCTATGTCGGCTGCATGTTCGTGCTGCTGTGCCTGGCTGGTTGGCTGTTCTTCACCGTGCCATCCGAGCTGATGCCTGCATCGGAGCGCAAGCAGCTGCAGATCGCCATCGAGCTCGCGCCCGATGCCAGCACGACGCACACACTGGCGAGAAGCGAGGAGATCAGCCGGGCCTTGGCCGACCGCAAGACCTTTCCGGAAATCGCCAGCCATGCACTCTACATGGGCGATGGCGGGCCGCGCTTCATCCTCGCGCTCAACCCGCCCACCCCTGCGGCACACCGGGCCTATGCCGTGCTGACGCTCGCGCCGAATGCCACCCACGCTGCCGCGATTGCGCATCTGCGCAGCGCGCTGGGCGAGCGCTTTCCCGATGTGCGCTTTGAGCCCAAGCGCTTCTCGATGGGTTCCTCCGATTCAGGTCTTGCCGTATTCCGACTGAGCAGCAGCGATGACGCGAGCCTCCGCGCTGCGGCCGCAAAGCTGCAGGCCGCGCTGGACGCGGCGTTGCGAGCGCACGCCGGCAGCAGCGACCTGAACAGCGATGCCGAACGCGCGGTGCAGCAGCTGGACGTGCAGGTCGATCAGGTGAAGGCCCGCGCGGCCGGCGTGAGCAGTGCCGATGTCGCACAGAGCCTGAACCTGCTGCTTGCCGGCAGCACCATCAGCCAGTACCGCGAAGGCGATACGGTGTTGCCGGTGCTGCTGCGCGGACCGGGTGAGCTGAGAGGGCGCATCGAGCAGTTGGCGGCGCTGCCGATCCAGAAAGCGGACGGCAATGGCAGTGTGCCGCTCGGCCAGCTTGCCACGCTGCAACTGGTGGCCCAGCCTTCGGTGATTCAGCGCTACAACCAGGAGCGCACCATTACCCTCAACGCGATGCACAGCGCTCTGACCGCGCAAGGCATTGCCGCGCTGGCCAAGCCCGCCATCGACAAGATCGAGGCCGCAGGACTGGTCAGGGTCGAGCTCGGCGGAGAGATCGAAGAGGGCGCCAGCGCCAACTCCGCGATCATCCAGCTTCTGCCCGCCTGCCTGATCGCGATGTTCCTGGTCTTCGTCTGGCAGTTCGAGAGCCTGCGCAAGAGCCTGATCGTGCTGGCCAGCATTCCGTTCGTCATCATCGGCTCGGCTCTGGCACTCAAGCTCAGCGGCACCACGCTGAGCTTTGTCGGCACGCTGGGTCTGCTGGCGCTGGCCGGCATCATCGTCAACAACGCGGTGCTGCTGCTCGATGCCATCGAAGAAGCTCGCGCCAGCGGTCTGCCCGCCGCACAGGCGATCGAAGATGCGGCCGCCAAACGCCTTCGCCCGATCGTGATGACCAAGCTGGTCTGCATCACCGGCCTGGTTCCGCTCCTGCTGTTCGGTGGCGTCGTGTGGACCAGCCTTGCCGTCGTGATGATGGGCGGCCTGGCGCTCGGCACCCTGATCACGCTGGGCCTGATCCCCGCGCTGTATGCCGCCGCTTACCGTGTGCCTTCACCCGCAAACTGAGAAAGACAAGCATGCTCGACCAGACTCTCTCCCGCATGGCCTCGTCCGTGGTGCTGTGCACGGTCCTCTTTGCGGTGGCTGGCTGCGCCAGCGTGACGCCGGCCAGCGCCATTGCCGATGCGTCTGCCCGCCACCAGCCCAGGCATCTGCTCAGCCCCGCCGCGAGCGATGCGGGCCTGCGCCTCGGCGCGCCCAGCCGCGAATGGTGGCGTGAGCTGAACGACCCGCAGCTCGACGCGCTCGTTCAGCGCGCGATGGCAAGCAATCATGATCGCCTCGCCGCGCTGGCCGCGGTGCGGGAGGCGCGGGTCCTGGCCGGTGCGGCGGAGCGGGCCGGTTTGCCGCAGGGCAGCCTGAACGCGGGTGCGCAGAGCGTACGTCCCTCGATCGCTGAAGCCGACCCTTACAAGCAGGGGCTGCCGCGGGCACCGGAGCAACGCCTTGCCAACATCGACCAGCGGGTGTCCTGGGAGATTGACCTGTTCGGTCGCATCGGCACCGCCGCTGCCGTGGCCGAGCGAGAGGCCGACGCCACCGAGGCGGACGCCCATGCCTGTGCCGCGCTGTTGCAGGCCGAGGTCGTGCGCCGCTATGTGCTGCTGCGCCTCAATCAGATCAATGCCCGCCGGCTCGGCTCGGAGCTGGCTCTGCTGCGTCAGCGCCAGAGCCTGCTCGATGCGCGCGTGCAGGCGGGTGTGACCGACCGGCGGGAGGCCATCGCCGGACTGGCCGATCTGGCGGGCGCCGAAGCGGAACAAGCGGCGACGGGGGCCGCGATCGAGCGCGAGCGAGCGGCGCTCGCCGTGCTCGCCGGCCGCTCGCCGACCCGGAGCAATCCGGGCTGGGAGGCACTGCTCGCTCCGGCAGATCTGCCCGCCGTGCCCGTCGACGCACAGCTCGCCCAGCCCGATGACCTGCTTGCCAACCGTCCGGATGTGGTCCGCGCCGACGCACTGCTGCGCGCCGCGATGGGCGGCACGGTGCTGGCCGAGCGCGCTCATCTGCCGCACCTGAACCTGAACCTGAGCGCCGGACTCAATGCGGCTTTCGGCAGCCTTGGTCAGGTGGGAGCACTGCGCTATGCCGTCGGTCCCGCCCTGCAGTGGGACTGGCTCGATGGCGGACGCAAGCGCCTGCGCGCGGAAGCCGCCCGGGCCGGACAGGAACGGGTATGGCATCAGTTCGAACAGACCGTGCTGAGGGCTCTGGAAGACAGCGAGAACAGCCTGCGCGACTGGATTGCCGCCCAGGCCGCGCTGCGCGCCGCGCAAGAGGCCGAGAGCGCTTCGCGCCGCACGTCCGGCTACACGGCAGCCCGTGTCGCCGCGGGGATGGAAGCACCGGGTGCCGCCCTCGATACCCGCTTGGCCCACAGCCGCCAGCAGCGCAGCCTTGGCGTCCGCCAGGCAGAAGCCCTGCAAGCCTTTGCGCAAGTGCAGCTGTCCCTTGCCGCATGGAAGCCTTAGGCTTCCCCTGTGCTGGGCCGTACCCGATGGCATGGCCTGAGTTCCGCCGCAGATCACGTGGAGGAACGCGGATCAAAAGCGCCTTCGGTGTTCGTTGTCTTGGCGATGGAGGCGGGGCCTTCACCTCGCGGCGCTGCGTTGCCAGAGAGAAATCAAAACCGGTCGCAAGCAGAACCGCAGAGAGAAGCCTCAGGAGCAAGGTCGGCTTATGGTTCCGCCTCGGCAGGCGTCGGCTGCGAAGCTACGGATTGGGTGAGCGAGAGGCCTGACTTGGGGGCGTTCAAAAAATGCTATCGCTTTGGCTATGTCCCCAAGTCGTGTTGCAACCCTCGGCCGAGCGCCTCGTCGAGGCAGCGTTGCGGGGTGATCGCGTCGCCGTAGCGTTCGAGCATGCGGCGCCAGCCCAGATAGTTGTCCAGGTAGCGCGTGGCCACGCCATGAAAGCGCGACATCCAGCTCTGGAGGCGGCCGTGATAGGCGCTGACGTTCTGGATGTGATACGCGCCGCCCCCGCTGCGTCGCCCGGGCGGCTCCCGCACCGCGACATGCGTGAGCTGTGCCGCGCGGGCGAAACCGGCATAGACGGCTGCGTCATCGGTGCACAGCAGCACATCGGCATCTACCAGCGGTTTCAACCGTTCGGCGAGCTGCGCCGCATCGAGCCTGTCCAGTTTGAAGTCCGCCGTATGCCCCGAGCGGTCCCGGACCACCAGCACCGGAATCGGCGCGGCGTCCGACTCCGGCGCCTTGCCCCGCCCGCCACGCTGGCGCGCCGGGCGCGGGATGTGCCGCTGCCCCTTGAAGGATTCGCGAAAGAAGGTTTCACCCGCCTCGACGATCCCGGCTTCATGCGCATCGCGGTGTTCGGCGATCAGCGCCAGGAAGCGATGCCGCCAGAGGAAGGACGTGTTCTTGCTGAGGCCGCAGAACTGGGCGGCGGCGCGCACGGACAGACCGTCGATCAAGGCCTGGGCGTAAGCGTTCCATTGGTCCGGGTGTTGAAGCCGCGCCAGCGTGGAACCCGTCAGCGCCGTGCAGGTTCGCTGGCAGCATTGGCAGCGGTAGCGCGCCAGGCCGCGCGTGAATCCCCACGGCCTGAGATTGCCCGCCTCGGCATGGCAGTGGGGACAGTCGGGCAGATCCGGAAGCTCGGGCAAGGCCGCCAGCGAACTCGCGCCGAGCGGGCTTGTGGGGAGGGCGAGCGTCCGGAACAGGCACTGCCTCTGGCGGGGCGTCAGCTCGCAGGCCCGCTTGAGCCAGTGACGAAAGGCTTGGGCATCCATGATCCGACTCCGTGTCCGGTGGATGCCTTCAGCATAGCCCGCACTGCAACACATTTTTGGGACAGAGCATTCGCCTGGACTTTTGGCTCGGCCCGGTTTGCATGCCGGGCCGGCTCCAACAGCGCGAAGCAGTGCTTCGTGAAACCCCGTTGAAGCCCATGGCTCTGCGTGAGGATGACTTTCTGCGGGTTTGTGCCAAAAAGGCATTTTCACGCGAGGCCGCGGCGGGGCGGGCACGGCAAGGTCTAGGCAGGCGTCTTGGCGCCGTGAAGTCCAAGACCGCCCAGCCGATTCTGTAACGACACAGCACGCGGGGGAATCCTGGCCCTCGCGCCCCCTTGGCGGCCAGAGTGAGGGGGCTTTGCCGGTAGCGGCTCCTCCGCCCTAAGGGTGCGCCGTCCGCAGCGCCTGTGCCAAGGCGGACTTCATCTGGAATGAGCGGATTCTCCCCTCCCGCCACGCTCTGCCGCCGCCGCTCGCGGTGCCGGGCTTGCTCGATCTGCTGACCTGAGAGGCTGGGGCTTGGCTCTGCCCAAGCCGGGGTTATTGCACTTTCAACCCCTGCTTCGCTGCCCGTTCGTGAATTGCTGGTGCAGCATTGAAAACAAAGGGGAAGCAGAAAATCTGCCCCGGGTTTTCAGGTGGCAAGCCGCGGGCTGTCTGTAGGATCGGGCAATTTAAAAACCGTATTGATATACCTGATTCTTCAGGCCACAGCATAAAAAGCATGCTGTGGCGCCGCTCCTTGCTCACCGGTCGGGTGGGGGAGACGGCCCCTCTGATTCATCGGTCGAAGGGGGCGGAAATCCCTGCCGATCTTTGCAATTCGACTACCGAGGGAATATACGCATGGACAACTTTACACTCTTCAATCCGACCCGGATCGAATTCGGCACAGGTAAGGAGCAGGCGATTGGCCAGCATCTGGCGGATCACGGCATCAAGCGCGTGCTGCTCTGCTATGGCAGTGACCGCATCAAACGCGATGGTCTGTTCGATGTCATCGCCAAGAGCCTGGGCGAGAAGGGCGTCGAGATCGTCGAATGTGGTGGCATTGTCAGCAACCCGGTCATCGCCAAGGTTCGCGAAGCGATCGCTCAGGCGCGCGATCATTGCGTCGAGGCCATCCTCGCCGTGGGTGGGGGCTCGGTGCTCGACACCGCCAAGGCGACCGCCGCGGGCGTCCGCTACGATGGCGATGTGTGGGAACTCTTCACCGGCAAGGCAACTATCAGCTCGGCTCTGCCTGTCTTTGCGATCATGACGCTGGCCGCTTCGGGCAGCGAGATGAACAATTTTGCCGTCGTCACGAACGAAGAGACCCGGGAAAAGCTCTTCATCGGTTCGCCCGATCTGTTCCCGAAAGTTTCAATCGTCAATCCGGAGCTGATGAAAGGCGTCTCCCGGTCCTATCTCGTCTACTCCGCCGCGGATGTCATTGCTCACTCGATCGAAGCCTATTTCACGGCCAGCGTTCATCCGAAGCTGCAGTCGCGGCTGGTCGAATCGGTGATCAATACGGTGATCGAAACCACCGAAGCCTTGATCAAAGACCCCGGTGACTACGAGGCCAGAGCCCAGTTCGCCTGGGCGGCGACGCTCGCTCTGAACGGCACGACCTTTTCCGGAACCGCAGGCTTCAGCTATCCCAATCACGCCATCGAGCATTCGCTTTCCGCGCTGTTCAGCGTTCCTCATGGCGCCGGTCTCTCGGTGGTGATGCCCGCCTGGATGAAGTGGTATTGCCGCCGCAACCCCACCCAGTTCGAGCGCTTTGCCGCGAACGTGTTCGGTGTCGCGACGGCCGAGCAGGGTATCGCTGCGCTGGAGAACTGGTTCAACAAGATCGGCACGCCGACCCATCTGTCCGCGCTGGGGGTCAAGGAATCCGACCTGCCTGCGATCGTTGAAAACGCACAGGGCAATATGCGCAGCTTCGGCATCGCCGATATTTATACCCCGGATGTGATCTCCACGATTCTGCGCAGTGCGCTGTAAGTTCGCCAGCCTCGTTCTCCGCGTCAGAGAACGAGGCTGCTCTGGCCTGCCGGATGACCATTCCGGCAAATGACCCATTTGGAAATGAGGAGTATTGCGATGACTGACAACAACAGCTTGACCCGAAGGAAATTCGTGAAACTCGCCGGTGCGGCTGGCGGCGCGCTGCTGCTGGCCAAGTCCACGAACGTGTTCGCTGCGCTTGCCAAGAAAGGGAATATTGCGTCAAGGGGCTATGCCGCTGTCGACACCTCCGGAAAGCTCGTTCCCTGGCAGTTCGAGCGGCGTCCCGTCGGGGATGACGACATCCTGATCGACATCAAGTACGCCAGCATCTGTCACTCCGACATCCACCAGGAGAAGGGGCATTGGGGGCCGACACAATATCCGCAGGTTCCCGGACACGAGATCGTTGGCGTCGTTGCCGCGGTCGGGAAGAACGTCACGAAATTCAAGGTGGGAGACCGGGCCGGCGTCGGCTGCATGGGCAACAGCAGTCTGGAAAATCTGGATGGGTTGGAAAACGAAGAGCAGTACAGCCCGGACACAGTCTTTACCTACGGCTTCCCGGAAAAGAGCTCGCCGACCGGAATTTCGCAGGGCGGCTATTCGAACAACATCGTCGTGCGTGACCACTTTGCCGTCCATATCCCGAATCACATCAGCTTTCAGGAGGCGACACCGCTGCTCTGTGCGGGGATCACGACCTATTCGCCGCTGATGAGGGCTCATCTGAAGAAAGGGCTGAAAGTCGGTGTCGCCGGGATAGGCGGATTGGGGTACATGGCAATCAAGCTCGCCGTTTCCAAAGGGGCCGAAGTCTATGCCTTCACCACATCGGCTTCCAAGGTCAAAGATATCCTGGCCTTTGGGGCCAAAGAGGTCATCGTTGTCGATGGTCCCGGGAAGCTCGCGGCTTACAAGGGGAAGATGGATTACATGATTTCCACCATTCCCTACAAATACGATGTGGCGGCCTACGCTTCAGTCGTCAAGCCTTACGGGACATTCACCCAGGTTGGCATGCCTGAAGGCTTTGAATTGACGATGAACAATTTCGCCCTCTCGCTTTCCCGCGTGAACTTCAATGCGTCGCTGATCGGCGGGATGAAGGAGACCCAGGAGATGGTCGACTACTGCGCGGACAACAAGGTTTTGCCGCAGATACAGATCATCCGCGCCGACCAGATCAATGAGGCCTGGGACAACGTGATCAACAAGAAGGCCCGCTACCGCTACGTCATCGACGCGTCGACGTTCTGAGCGTGCATCGCTTCTCCTTCGGGGGCTTCTCGGGAGGAGAGGCGGCCTTGTGACCGTCGCCGCACTTTCAAGGATTACCCATGACACTGAACACCGTTTCTCTCCGCTTCCTGGCCTGGGTCTGGGTTCTCGCGTTGCTCGCCAGCGCGAATGCCTATTCCCAGACCGACACCGCTTCTGAGGGGCACCCAGCTCGAACGCTGGTGATCGCATCCCATCCCTATCCTGAGCGCTCCGTCGTCAACAAGGCCTTGCAGCAGGTGGTCCAGAACATGGACGGAGTCGTCTATAGAAATCTGGAGTCCCTCTACGGCAATGACGTCAAGGCAATCGATGTCGAGGCGGAGCGCAAAGCCTACGAGGACGTCGATACCGTCGTCTATATGTTTCCCGTCCACTGGTTCAATATGACGCCGATGCTCAAGGCCTACTTCAACGAGGTATGGTTTCGATGGGCGCCGCAGGCCTTGAAGGGCAAGAAGATGCTGGTCGTGGTCACCGCCGCCGGCAGCGACAGTTTCTATTCCCGGACCGGAGAGCTCGGCATCACGATCGACGAGATCCTGGCGCCGATGAGGGCCTGCGCGCGATTCGTCGGGATGAGCTATCTGGAGCCTCTGGCCTTCCTCGATGTGGCGGGAGCCGATGCGGCAAAGATTCAGTCCTATCAGAAGCAGCTGCAGGACAGGCTCAAGGAGGGCGGGCTCGCGAAACCCGCCAGCCCGGCAAAGGCCGATGCTGCGGCAAACCGGGTCCTGGTGAGCATCGTCCTTCTCCCGAAAGACATCCCCCATTTCGCTGAGCTGCTGGCGAAAGAGAAGGCGACCGCCGCGGGGTGGAAGGACAGAGGAATACTGGAGCATCTGCTGAGCCGAGAAGACGGCCACGGAGTCATGCTCGTCCTGAAAGACGTCAGCCGCGCGCAGGCCGAAGTGCTGGTGAAGTCCCTGCCGCTCTCCCGCTATTTCGACAAGGTCGAGTATTCGCCCTATCTGCAGCAGTACTGAGCGGAATTTGATCGATCGGCGGCGGCCGGCCGGGACGGGTAAGCGGTCCTGGTCCGGCCGCCGCCCCTTTGATGCGGGGCAATGCCTGAAAGCCTCGCCCGGATCTCGTGGATGGACGCGGATCAAAAGCGGCTATCTGTGTTCACTGCCCGGAGGGGCATGACAAGTGCGCACACATAGTGCGATCGAAGCCGCGCGGCCTCGCCTGTCTTGCCAAAAAACACCATCGGTGCCATATTGGCACCACAAACATCCCTCCAGAAGGTGCCAAGCATGTCGCGCATCAGTGCGAGTCATTCCGAGAAGGGGCGCATCACGGCCAGGGTTCCGCTGAACGTCCAGGAAACCATACAGAGAGCGGCTGAACTGACGGGCGTTCCCGTGAACGCGTACATCGTTCAGGTCGTGCATCAGCACGCTCAGGAATTCATCGACCGTCACGAAATGAAGAACATCGTTCTCTCCGAGCGGGACTCAGAGTGGTTTCTGGAACAACTGGCCAAGCCGCGTGCGCCGAACGCAAAGCTGAAGAAAGCGCTGACCAACTACCGAGACATTCTCGATGGCAACGAAGATTCACCCGCTCTCTGAACTTCCGCGGGCGTTGCTCGATGGGCGGGCGGTTTTCGACTGCGGCAGGCCCGCACTGAACCAGTATCTCGCCCAGAACGCCGCGCAGCATGAGGCAAGAAATGTCACCCGGACGTTCTGCGGGGAACAGGGCGGCGTGCTTTTTGGCTACTACGCACTGACCAATGCGAGCGTCGACGTGAGTGCCCTGCCGCCCGATGTGGTCAAGAAATACAAGCTGCCGACCCACCAGCTTCCCGTGGTTCGGCTGGCCCGCCTTGCCGTGGATATTCGCTTTCAGGGCAAGGGGCTGGGGCAATTCCTGATGATCGACGCCCTGTCGCGAGTGATCCGCGTCGCGGAATCCTCGGGCTGCATCGGTCTGATTGTCGATGCCAAGGATGACAAGGCGGCAGGGTTCTACGAAGACTTCGGTTTTCGCCGCGCGCCGGATAACGGGCTCTTGCTGTTCATGCCATTGCCGGAGATCCAGGCGCTGTTCCAGGGATAGCGGGCAGTGTCGGAAAAGCCCTTCACTCTGAGGAGGGCGTAGCGAGCGCCAAAACTTAGGATGCAAAGTCTTCACGCTGATGCGCGGGGAAGGGCGGAGAGCAAGTCAAAACCTCTATCTCACGCAGAGCCGCAGAGGCGCAGAGATAAAACCTTCAGGGCTCATGCTTCGACTTCGGCGGAGCAGGCCGCGAGCCGAAGACTTGCGGACGATGGGCTTGCCCGGGGTGCGCTCAAGAACTGCTTGGTCTTTGACTTTCTCCTCGGCCCGGTTTGCATGCCGGGCCGGCTCCAACGGCGCGAAGCAGTGCTTCGTGAAACCCTGTTGAAGCCCATGGCTCTGCGTGAGGATGATTTTCGATGTCGTTGTGCATTGGAAAGCATTTCCACGCGAAGGCGCGGTGGGGCGAGCTCGACAAGGTCTAAGCTGCGCTTCTCAGCCCTGCCGGAGCCGCGCCAATGACACCCAAGTCGATCCAATCCGCTGGCGCCGCCAGGCCCGCTAGTTCAAAGCTGTGCCGGCTCTGCTCGTTGGGATTCCTGGCGCTCGCGACGAGCAGCTGCCAAAGCGGGGCCCCTCTGCCGGTGACAACTCCTCCGCCCTACGGGAGCGCCGCCCTCAGCGCCTGCGCCAAGGCGGACTTCATCTGGAATGAGCGCATTCTCCCCTCGCGCTACGCTCAGCTGCCACCGCTCACGACGCCGGGCCTCCATGATCTGCTCGCGCTGCTCAGCAGCCACTATTCGGTCAAGGCCTTGAGCCACGAAGGCGACGAGATGGAGCCGGGGCGGCGCAAGCTTGTCCACGCCTTCGGCGCCGAGGCAAGGCTCAAGCTGGTCGTCGATCCCGCATCAAGTCACGGCTATACAGGCATCTTTCATAGCGGTGGCGACTGCGTGATCGGCCGCTTCTCGATGGCCAGCAAACCGAGCGCGGATCGATCGATTCCCGGTCTGGCGCTCAAATTCTTCATCGATGGCGATCGGCCTTCGCTCGACCTGCTGGTCATGAATTCAGCGGACGGGCAGGCCGGCCACAACTTCTTCAGCCAGAGCTTCAGCAACATCATCCCGCCGCCCAAGGGCCTGGCCGTTCGCGTGCTCGGCGCCGCGTTCGGCCGCAGCGCCAAGCTCTATGGAGCGAAGGATCCGAATCCCGGCCGGCTGACCCTCGAACATCTCGCCAGCATGACGCCCGACGGCGTTCCGGTCGCCGATCCGCGCGAGCCCTATCAACTGATCTTCAAGCCGACCGAGCAGGCCACGGCGCTGATGCAAGGCTCGCCTGCCAGCGAAGACTTCCGCGTCTCGCTCGCGCGGCTGCCCGTCGGCGCAGTGCTCTATCAGCTCTACGCGCGCACCACCTCCGACGAAAAGGAAGCGCCACGCCTGTTGGGGCATCTCGTCCTCGCTTCACCGGTCGTCTCCTCCAGCTACGGCGATCAGACCCTCTACTTCCGGCACAACATGGCCAGGCGGTAGTTCAGCAGCTGCCGCTGCTCCAAAGCCCATCAAGACCCAGAAACTTCGCCGCGGATCACGCGGAGGGACGCGGATTGGAAGCGTCTTCTGTGTTCGCTGATTTGCGGAGGAGGGGGCGTTACTCCGCCTGGACGGCGGCGTATGATGAGAAAGTCAGTCCTTGCTGGCCTGATGTGGAAGCGCGCGGCAATTTGGATGCCCCTGATGAATAAAGCTTCTTGATATCCATCTCATCTTAAAAGCAGAAGAAAGAGGGTAGAAGGGATACTTGCGAGCAACACATCGGCCTCTGTCTCATCAACAAAAACACCAGCCAGAAGGTGCTGATGATTAGCGCTTGTGAAAGTAGTATATCAATACAGGGCTATGTATGGCTTTACAGCCAAGAACGCGGGGTCAAGGACGAAAAATAGAAAAGAGAATCTCCATGACAACAATCAAAATCGAAATTCAAGACATTCCGCACGGCCATGGCTTTCCCTTCAGGAAGGGGGGGCGTCAATGGCTTGTTTGGTTGCTGTGAGCATGAAACAACACTTTATGAAACTCGCGCTGCAAGTTGCCGTCGTGGCATAAATTTTGGCGCTGAACTGAAGTGTAAATTTGCCAGGATTGTTAAGGAATAGTCAGACAATATAGGAAAATCTATCGAGAAAGCTCTCGGGGTTAGGTGTTGTGTTAGATTGTTTTTATGTAATTCAAGACCTGAGCCCATGTTTCTTTGGGCTGGTTTTCTATTTTGTTGAATGTTTTGTCTTTTTAAGGAAAAACCAAGAACGAAAATAGAAATTCGGTTTTGTTTTTTTGGTAAATATTATATGGCTCTCGTGAGCAATGGTTGTGAGTTGAGCCGAGATAGTCCTATGCGCATAAAGTGGGGTTCTTTGTGACGGTAAATTTTGATTTGGTTATTGATACGGAGAATGATTTTGTCGATATGAAGGCGGCGCTGACGTCTATGCAAGGCGTTTCGGATGCTGTTCGATGTATTTCGGAGTCGATACTTACTGAAAGGGTTCCGGAGAGGCTTACCTCGAGGAGCTCGGTAAGGACTTCACTCAAAAAAAGTTTTAAGGGGTCGTATGGGCATATATTTTCTCTTGATGTGTACGACTCGGTTTTGCTAAAAAGGCTAAATGGAATAGGTCAGCAAACTATTGTTGAGTTGATTTCTCATTTTATAAGTGAATCTCTGTACCGAGATTCCGGCCCTCTTTCACAAAAGGCTCAGAAGGTTATAGATCGGCTTGGTGAGAAGGCTGAAATGGTGGTTCATCAACTAAGGACTTCATCGTTAGGAAATATACATGAAATCTCTTTGAAGTTTGATAGGGGTATAAAAATTCGGCATAGGAAAAATAGAGATGAGCAAACGGTTTTAGCTTGTTTTGATAAGTTGTCGGCAACAGTTTTGCAGGCCGAGCTGTCTGATGTGAAGGTTGATTTAAATGTGGTTATAACAAGGCTAAATATTCACACAGGCAATGGCCGCCTTCAAATTGAAGGGGCTAGTGAAACTGTGGCATTTGGTTTTGCTTCTGCTTGTGAGTACAGAGATTTGGCTATTGCGGTCAAAAAGGTTTTCTCTGAGAACCTTAACTATAACAACGGGATTGAGAGTGGAAAGTGGAAGTATCTTGCAGTCAGCGTATCTCCGCTCAAGCTTAAAGATGGAAAGGTTGTGAAGTACTTTGTGAGGGGGTTTCATGAAAGTTAGAGGCTATGTTTATTTTGCGATTGCATTTGTTGTGTTTGTATTTGTTGTTTACTTTGTTTGGTTTTACTTTTTTATTGGAGTGAAAATATCAAAAGATCCTGCTGACTGGGGGCAGTTTGGGAGCTATTTCGGTGGAATTCTGGGGCCGTTGCTGAGCTTTTTGTCGATCGCGCTTCTAATAAAATCCTTGATGCTGCAAAGTGAGGCAAATGCTAATCTTAAGGATGAGCTTAGGAATAGTGAAAGAATAGAAAAGCTCAGGTCGTTTGAGGTGTTGTTTTTTAGTTTGATTGGGTCACAAAGGACTCTCTTTGATATGTTTAAAATAAACGCTTTGAAGGGGGGGGTGATTGGTGAGCTCGCGGGGGCCAAAGCGGTAATGGAAATCGAGGATACGATACAGGTCATAAGAAACCGAGGTGGTAGCGACAAAGAAATAACTGAATATTTAGAAAGAATTGATGAAAATGACCAGATATTTGGGTTGTTTAGGGCTTTCTATATCATGGTTATGATAATTACGGATAAGTTAAGTGATGTTGAAGGCTTTTCTTTTGAGGATAGGGCGGCTCATTTTAAAGCGCTTATAAATCTAACTGATTTTGCTCAACTTCGGTTGGTGATGATGTGCGTGCAATTTCTGGATTACACATCTGCTGAGTATTTGCGTTCGTCTCTTGAGTTTAAAAATGTCGCAGCCGAACTTGGGTTGAGCTACAAGCTATACTGATTAGCGTCAGAATCCCGAGGTAGAGTAGAGAGCAGGCTTTCGCCTACCCTCCCTCATCAAACCGTACGTGCGCTATTAACGCATACGGCTTTCCGATGTTCTTCACTCCAAGGCATGCGCCGTCTTCCAGCCAGCCACTGTCGGAACCTTGTAGAGCCCATGCTTTTCGTACAGCAGCTGACTCGGGAACCGGCCGAGGCCGATTCTGCGATCCCTGACCCTGTGCCGCTTCATCAGGTGCGCGCGCAGGCGCTCTTCTGCATGCACTTTCACCTTCTCAAGCACTCCGTTTGAGTTACGGTAGTGGAAGTAGCCTACCCATCCACGAAGGCTGGAATTCATGCTTCCGACCACCTTTTCCAACGAGTGCCTTGGGGCCAGGTCTTGCATTCGATCATTTTGATGTAATTCAAGACCTGCTCCCGCTCCCCACCTGACCCCGCTGCCCGTGCCCGGAAAACCCTCGGGGCCAGGTCTTGCATTCGATCATTTTGATGCAAGTCAAGACGGTATCTGACCCGGGGTTTTCTTCTAAACTCACGGTGATCGGAAGGGACGGTTTGCAAGCGGTCGCTTGAAAATTCCTTCGCCCGCAGCTCGGCTACCCCTCATTTCCACCTTAGTCAGCAGAAAGCCATGCCTGATCCGCTCCTGTTTCCCGTACCACCATCCATCGAAACTCCGCGGCTGCTGCTCCGGTCCTTCCGCGTAGAGGACGCACCCGTTCTCCACGAAGCCCTAACCGAGTCGATTGTGGAACTCCGAAGGCATCTTGGCTTCCTTTCCTGGGTCGCAGAGGAGCAAACTCTTCAATCGGCTGAAGTGCGTTGCCGCAAGGCCGAAGCGAACTTTCTTCTTCGAACTGATCTGCCGTTTCTGGCATTTAAGAAGGGCTCTGGCCGCCTGATTGGCTCGATGGGTTTGCATAGAACCGACTGGACACTTCCCAAGACAGAGCTTGGCTACTGGCTTCGAAGCGGCGAAACGGGGAAAGGGTTCGCGTCGGAGGGGGTTATTGCTCTGACGACCTGGGCGCTGAATGTATTTGGAGCGCAGCGCGTTGAACTCATCACCGATGAGCAGAACCTTGGCTCCAGGGCCGTGGCTGAACGCTGCGGTTTCGGGTTGGAAGGCATCATGCACAACGTGATGCGGGCCCCGGACGGCAGTCTTCGCAATAGTTGCGTTTATGCGCGACTGCCGTCCGCGGCCTAACCTATCTCCAGGAAACTTTGGAGCCAGGTCTTGCATTCGATCTTTTGATGCAATTCACACCCCCGTGCTGCGCAGGACGAAGAGCCAATTTCAGGGAATCGGGCTCGACCACTATATCGCAAAGCGAAAACCCGTCTTTCGTCTTCTTGTATATGACATGAGGCTTTATCGGGGGCGGGCAATCTATTCGCTGTGGGTGCAAGACACCCGTTTAGGCGCTTTCTCTCGAAGTCTGCGAAGCTGATGTCGCTCGATGCAATGCAGGACTGCGTCGAAAAATACGCCGCGCAATGGCTGATCTGTTCAATCTCGAAACTTGCCAACGCCGCGCAAGAGCGCGCATCATCGCCACAACAGGCAAGACTCAACGTCGCGCGCATCGTTTCGCTTTTTCAGAACAGACATGAATACTTTCAATTCGGCCATTTCTTTCGCCAACCCCGCTCTCGCGCAATCAAGCCGTCCGACCGCGCTTCGCGCCGACACGAAAAAAGGCGCGGACACGCTGAACAATACGCTCGAACGAATCAAGCAATTGATCGCTCATCTGGATCAGCGCTTTCAGGAAATCGGCTCCATCACTGTGGTTATCGCCGGGCTGTCCAAACGCAGCAATCTTCTGGCGCTGAACGCCGCGATCGAGGCTGCACGCGCGGGCGAAGTCGGGCGGGGCTTTTCCATTGTCGCCGACGAGATGCGCAAGCTCTCGGAAAATTCCGCATCGGCCGCCGCCGATATCAGCAAGAAACTCGACTCCGTGCTGCAGGAAAGCAAGGAGTCTGTCTGCAAAGTCGAATCGGCTGAACGCGAATCAGCGATGCACGCCGCATCGCTGATCGCGGCCCGCGATGCGGCGCGGCTCGAACAGCGCTTCCTGCGCATCGCTGTAGCCGAGGCCGGAATCAAACACTTCATCTGCGGTTGCAAACAGGCGGGGATCACGCCGCGCCGAGAGGATATCGACGCGCTGATGGCCGAGAGTTTGCGAGCCAACCCGGATCTGCTCGCCTTCTCTTGTGGCTGCGAGCCGAACGGACTCGATGGGCGCGATGCCGAATATGTGAATAAGGGGGCCGGCCATGACAAGACCGGCCGTTATGTTCCTTACTGGCATCGCGGAAATGGCACTCTGACGCAGGAGGCTCTGGCCAATTACGACGTTCCCGGCGAAAACGACTACTACGAAATCCCGCGGAAGACACAGCGCGATACGCTGATGGAACCCTATCTCTATCCGGTCGGGGGGCAGGAAGTGCTGATGACCTCGCTGATGCAACCGATACTGGTACAGGGCAAGTTCATCGGCGTGATCGGGGCTGATTACGCACTATCGCAGCTGCATGATGAACTCGAGCGCGACAAGCCATTCGGGCATGGCGAACGCCTGATCCTGTCGAACCTGGCCACTTACGTCACCCATCCCGATGCCAGCCAGCAAGGCAAACCCGCACTGGATCTGCCGAAAGAAGCCATAGCCGCGATCCATGCGGGGAAGAGCTATCACTTCATCGACAAAGACCAAATCGCGTTCGTATTCCATCCGCTCAACATCGGCGGCGATACGCCGTGGTCAATGCTGATCAAGTTCGACCTGCTCAAGACGATCAGTCAATAGCCGCTCACGCCCCCAGGAGCATCCGTTTTCAGCTCGCCTCCCGACTGGCGCGGGACTGCACACGAGCAGTCGTTTGGCAAAGGATTTTGGGCGCCACGGAACCCGACGAGCCCTGGCTTTTTGATCCGCCCCCTCGATCGAAACGCCGCAACAGGATAGAGTCCGGTAGCCAAGGAGGGCGCCCGTGCGCGATTTGAAGACCACCGATCTGAATCTTTTGAAGGCTTTGAATGCCTTGCTCGACGAGCGCAGCGTGACCCGCGCAGCCGAGCGCCTCAATGTGACCCAGCCCGCTATGAGCGGGATGTTGACGCGCCTGCGCGAGAGTTTCAGCGATCCGCTGTTCGCCCGCGCGCAGCGCGGAGTCGTGCCGACGCAGCGCGCTCTGGAACTGGCCGGACCGCTCAAGCAGATTCTCGGTGAGATCGATGCGCTGCTGCAGCCGACGGTCTTCGATCCGGTTGCAGCGAGCTTCACCTTGTCGGTGGCGGCGACCGACTATGCGCTCAGTGCGGTCGCCGTGCCTTTCCTGTCCGCGCTCAAGCGCAAGGCTCCGAATATCAAACTTGCGCTGCTCCCTGTCCAGGATCTGCAGCTTCAGTCCCAACTTGAAAAGGGCGATCTCGATCTGGCCCTGGTCACGCCCGAGACCACTGCGCCGGGGCTTCATGCGCGCCGGCTCTTCGATGAGCGCTATGTCTGCGTAATGCGGGTCGGGCACCCGGCCGCGAGTGAACCCGAGCTGAGCCTCGAGCGCTTCTGCGCGCTGGACCACGCGCTCGTCTCCTACTCGGGAGGAGGCTTCAGCGGAGTCACCGATGAGGCGCTGAAGAAGCTGGGGCGCTCGCGCCGGGTCAGCCTGTCAGTGAAGAGCTTCCTCGTCCTGCCCGATATCCTGCGTGCCAGCGATCTGGTCGCGGTCGTCCCCCGGCGGCTGGTTGCCGGGCTGCCGGGGCTGGCGCTTTTCGAGCCGCCCGTCGAAATCCCCGGCTTCACCAAGCTCGTGGTCTGGCACGAGCGCACGCACCGCGATCCGGGCCAGCGCTGGCTGCGCGATCTGCTGGTGGAGGCCTGCGCCGATTCCTGAACCGCGGCTCGTCCGTCAGCTTTGCAGGCTGTAGCGCTCCAGCCAGTGCGCGTAGGGGGCAGGAAGCACCCAGGAGGGGCGCGCGACGCCGAGTTGCTTGGCCAGCTCATACGGGTAGTGGGGATTGGCGAGCATCGCGCGACCGATCATGACCAGGTCCATCTGTCCTTCCGCGATGACCCGTTCGGCATGCTGAGCGGCATCGACTCCCCATGAAGAGGCGACGGGGAGTCCAGTTTCGCGACGCACGCGCTCGGCGATCGGCGCGAGGAAGGCCGGGCCCCAGGGCACTTGGGCCGTCGGGGTCGAAAAGCCGACGCTGACATTGAGCAGGTCCAGGCCGCCCGCGCGGAACTCACTGGCGAGCTGGATCGAGTCGGCTAGGGTCTGCTCGTCGCGTCCGTCGTACTCAATGACGCCGAAGCGCGCCGTGAGCGGCAGATCCTCGGGCCAGTTCTCGCGCACCGCGGCGAGCGTTTCGAGCAGGAAGCGGGCGCGCCCGGCGTGCTCTCCGCCGTAGGCATCGCTGCGCTGATTGGCATGGGGCGAGAAGAAGCTCTGTGCGAGATAGCCGTGCGCGAAGTGCAGTTCCAGCCATTCGAAGCCGGCTGCGCGGGCGCGTCGGGCCGCCGCAGCGAAGTCACCGGTGACGCGCGCGATATCGGCGAGGCTCATCTCTTTGGGCACTCTGGGCAGATTGGCGCCGAACGCGATGGGCGATGGGGAGAGCGTTTGCCACGCGCGCGGATCGTCTGCGGGGATATGGTCGTCGCCCTCCCATGGGCGGTTCGCGCTGGCTTTGCGGCCGGCGTGGCCGATCTGGATGCCCGGAATCGCTCCGGCGGCCTTGATCGCAGCGGCGATCCGCGCCAGGCCTTCGATCTGCTCGTCGCGCCACAGCCCCAGGCAGGCGGGCGTGATGCGCCCTTCAGGCGAGACGGCGGTCGCTTCGACGATGACGAGGCCGGCACCGCCGCGCGCAAGTCCTGCATAGTGGCTCAGATGCCAGTCGTTGGAGAAGCCATCGGCGGCGCTGTACTGGCACATCGGAGGAATCGCGATGCGGTTGCGCAGCGTGACGTTCTTGAGGGTGAAGGCTGAGAAGAGTGCTGACATGGTTTTTCCGAAAAGAGGCTTGTTGTCTGGCAGGGCGAACCGTCGGCGGGCTCAGCGTTCAGTGTTCTTGCTCAGGGCTTCGAGGACGAGCTCGGCGACCCTGGCGGAGGAGGACGGGTTCTGGCCGGTCACGAGGCGACCATCGCGCAGCGCGAAGGGCTTGAAGTTGGGGCCGCTCTCGTAGCGGGCACCGAGCTCACGAATGCGGGTTTCCAGCGCGAAGGGAACGCGCTTGTCCATGCCTGCCGCGACTTCTTCCGCATTGCTGAAGGCGGCCACGCGGCGCCCGGCGAGCAGAGGTTTGCCGGTCTCATCCACGGCATTGAGCAGACCGGCCGGGCCGTGGCAGACGGCAGCGACCACCTTGCCCTCGCGCCAGCTCTGGCTGAGCAGCTTGGCCAGCGCATCGCTCCTGGGCAGATCCCACATCGTGCCGTGGCCGCCGGGGATGAAGACCGCAGCGTAGCCCTCTGGCTTGAGGCCGTCGAGTTTGGTCGAATTTGCGATCTTTTCGCGTGCTGCGGAATCCTTCAGGAAGCGCTCGACGCTGGCCGGGTTTTTCCCCTCTTGCTTCAGTGAATTCGGATCGACGGGAACCTTGCCGCCGTCTATTGACGCGACATCGACGAGCGCACCGGAGTCAACGAAGGCGTAGTAGGGGGTCGTGAACTCTTCAAGCCACACCCCGGTCGGCTGCTCAGTGCCGCTGACTGTGGCATGAGAGGTGAGGATTATCAGGATCTTGATCAGAGGGGCCATCAGGATTGCCTTTCAGATTTGAAGTTTGAGGCTGAGCCGATGTGGATCACCGGTTTGCCCGAGAAGTTGCGTGCGCGCAGATCGGACAGGCGCTGCGCCAGGGAATCGAAGTCGTCTACGATCAATGCTTCGGGTTTGAGCGTGCCGTCGGCGAGCCTGGCCAGAAGCGCTTCACCGGCCGCGCCGAGTTCCGCCCAAGCCGCATCTGTGCCGAATTGATGCAGCGCGCCCAGAGCCACTTCGTGCAAGGACAGCGCGCGCCCGAATGCGGCGCAGGGCCACTGCGGCACGCGGCCTTGTATGCAGACGAGGTGGCCATTGGCCAGCAGAGCGCCGGCGAGCCTGGCTGCATGTTCGGCGCCAATCGTGTCGATCACCGCAGCGAATCCCGCTTCCCGCTCTGGCCAGCTTTGCCCCTCGGCCAGCGGGCCGGGCAGACACTCGCAGGCCCCCAGCGCGCGCAGGCGGGAATGATGGCGGGGATGGCTCATCGTCGTGACGGCGAAGCCGCGTTCCTGGGCGAGCTGCACCAGGTAATGGCCGACCGCGCCGCCGGCACCGCCGAGCAGCAGGCGGCGGCCCTTGCCGGCCGGAAGCTTTTCCAGCGCCATCCAGGCGGTCAGGCCCGGGCAGGGGAAGCTCGCCGCGGTCAGCGCGTCCAGCCCGGAGGGGCGGCGCAGCAGGGCGCGGGCCGGGATGTTCACGAATTGCGCATAGCTGCCGTTGCGCTGCAGGCTCTGATGGTAGGCCACGGGCTGCCCCAGCCAGGTTGCGGCGACGCCTTCGCCGACTCCGACGACCACCCCCGCGCCATCGACCCCCGGAACATGGTCGGCACGCCAGCCGGGCATGCCGAGCACTTTCCAGTCGACCGGGTTCAGACCGATCGCTTCGTTGCACACCAGAACCTCACCGGGCTCAGGTCTCGCCAAGGGCAGGTCTTTGATGGCAAGCGCGCGCGGATCGCTGCCGCGCTGCCAGGTCCAGGCCTTGAAACTTTCGGGAAGCAGCTCATGCGCGCAACGGGTCATCATCTCTCTCCCGGGGACTTCAGGCGTAGGAGCCCACTGAAGAAGTCAGCGACAGCCCGGCATGGGAAAAGCTGCGGGGGTAGGGCTGAGTCATTCTGTTCTCCTTGTGCTCGTTGCCTCAGACAAGATTAGGAGCACGCGAGCTTAAAATGAACTAATCACACGTTATCTATTCAATAAGAAACCCTTATGTTCAGTCCGCAATGGATACAGAGCTTTCTGAATCTGGCCGATACCGGCAGCTTCACGCGGGCGGCTGACCGGCTGGGGCTCACCCAGGCCGCGGTGAGCCAGCATGTGCGTCAGCTCGAGACAAAGTTGGGGCCCCTGCTGATCCGCCGCCCCAGGGCGCTCGAACTCACACCGGCAGGTCGCGCCTTTCTCGATTACTGCAACGAAGTCGAACAGGCGGAGCGACGCCTCGGCGTGCGTCTGGCTGATGCGGATGCGCTGCATGGCGAGGTTGGCCTGACTACGCCGGGCAGCGTCGGGTTGGCCTTGCACCTTCCTTTGCTGGCTCTGCAGGCGAAGAATCCCGGACTGGTGATCCGGCACCGGTTTGCCCCCGACCAGGAAATCCTCGAGGCGCTGCTGGACAAGGAATACGACTTCGGCATCGTGACCCTGAGGCCAGACGATCCGCGCTTCGCCGCCAGTGAGTTCGCGGAGGAGGTGCTGGAACTGGTGGTCCCGGCGGGCTCACGGGTCGAGGAGTGGGAGGATCTCGTTCGCCTGGGCTTCATCGAACATCCGGATGGGCCGGCCATGGCCACCCGGCTGCTCGGGCGCTGCTTTCCCGGCAATCCTGGTGTGCGCAGCCTGCCCCGTCACGGCTACATCAACCAGATTGGCCTGATCCTGGATTCCGTCGCGAGCGGATTGGGCTTTACGGTGATTCCTCGGCATGCCCGGCTGTCCTTTGCGAATGCCGAGGCGATCAGCGTTCCGATCAGCGGCGAACCCTATCCGCTGTGGCTGGTGCACCGCGCCGAGTGGCCCTTGTCCGCATGTGCTGGCTATGTCCTCGAGCAGCTCAGGCAGGACATGCTGGCGCTCAAGAATGCGCGCTTCGCAAGCGAGCCGACCCCGAGGGATTCCTGATATTTTAAATGGTGATGATTTAGATATTTTTATGTGATTGTATTTATATCTTGGGTTTTTGCATCATGGTGCGACCGACTGCCGCGGGAGGTGCTTGATGCCTGGTCGCTGCAGCCACTCTGATCACTGACTCAAGGAAAGCAGAATGAACGGAATTTTTTGGCCGGAAGGCTATGTGCCCGGTTTTACCGATAACTTTGCGTCGAATGAAATGATCGTCGCCGGCCTGAGCGTCGCCGATGTCTGGCCCTGGCTCAACACCCCTTCGCTGTGGCCGAGCTATTACAGCAATTCGGGCAATGTCCGTTTCTACGAGGACAAGGGGCCGGAGCTCGCGAACGGCGTGCGTTTCTATTTCGAAACCTTTGGCTTCCCGGTCGAAGCGCAGGTGGTCGAACATGTCGCCCCGCTTGCGGGACAGGCCGCGCGCGTCGCCTGGCACGGCTGGGCGGGGGATGATGCGCAAACCCGGCTCGATGTCCATCACGCCTGGCTGCTCGAAGATCTGCCCGGCGGCCGTGTGCGCATCCTGACCCAGGAAACGCAGAAGGGAATCCCTGCGCAGGCCCTCGCCGCCGCGGACCCCAACCCGATGATCAATGGTCACGACCAGTGGCTCAAGGGCCTGGTCGCCGCCGCACTGAAAGCCAAGCCGACTCTGCGCTGATTCAGGAGCTTTCCAATGTCCAATATTGCTTTTTTGGGTCTGGGCGCCATGGGGCGCCGTATGGCGCTCAGGCTGATCAAGGCCGGTCACCAGGTCACGGTATGGAACCGCAGTGCGCAGGCGCTCGAAGCTCTGGCCGGAGCCGGCGCCCGGGTGGCCAGCAGCCCGGCACAGGCCGCCGCCTCGGCCGAGTTCGTGATCTGCATGGTGCGCGATGACGCGGCCTCCCGTGTCGTGTGGTGTGAGCCTGAGTCGGGCGCGCTGGCGGCGATGCAATCGAGCGCGATCGCGATCGAAAGCTCGACGCTGTCGATCGGCTGGATTGGCGAACTGGGCCGGGCTGCACAGGCTAGAGGAGTCGCTCTGCTAGAGGCTCCGGTTTCCGGCTCGCGGCCGGCCGCGGAAGCCGGTCAGCTCGTCTATCTGGTCGGTGGCGAAGCGGGGGTGCTGAGCCGGGCCGAAGCCTTGCTCAACACAATGGGGAGCGCCATCCATCACCTCGGCCCGATCGGCTCGGGCACCTTGACCAAGCTTGCCACCAATTCGCTGTTGGGCATTCAGGTGACAGCCCTGGCCGAGATCATCGCCTTGCTCAAGCGCAGCGGCACCGATGTCGAGCGCTGCCTGGGCGCCATCGCCGGCACTTCGGTGTGGGCGCCGGTCGCCCATTATCTGGCCAAGAGCATGCTGAGCCGGGATTTCCAGCCCCAGTTCCCGGTCGAGCTGATCGAAAAGGACTTTGCCTATACCTTCGCCGCCGCGGGGGCTGAACCCTCCATGCCGACGCTCGCGGCCGCCCGCTCGGTCTTCAGCCAAGGCATACAACAGGGGCTCGGTGGGGACAACATGACTGCGGTAGTGCAGCTGTTCGATCCCCGCTGACTCCGCGGGGCCGGCACTGAGGCGCCGCCTGCCACGATGGCAAGCGGCGCTCTCGACCCGCGGCAATGCTTGTCCGCTTATTGAAACGCTACCTCGGTGAAGCTGCGCAGTTTGCGGCTGTGCAGGCGGTCCACGCCCTGGCCCCTGAGCAGCTCGAGGGCGCGGATGCCGATCCGCAGATGCTGGTCGACGCGTTCGCGGTAGAAGTGGTTGGCCATGCCGGGCAGCTTGATCTCGCCGTGCAGCGGTTTGTCGCTGACGCAGAGCAGCGTGCCGTAGGGGACGCGGAAGCGGAAGCCGTTCGCGGCGATCGTCGCGCTCTCCATGTCCAGCGCGATCGCCCGGCTCTGGCTGAAACGCCGCTCGGGGGTGCTGAGGCCCCCGCGGAAGGGCAGCAGCTCCCAGTTGCGGTTGTCGGACGAGGCGACGGTGCCGGTGCGCATGATCTTTTTCAAATCGAAGCCCTTCAGTTCGGTCACATCGGCGACTGCGCTCTCCAGCGCCTGCTGGACTTCGGCGAGCGGTGGGATCGGCACCCACAGCGGCAGATCCTCGTCGAGCACATGGTCCTCGCGGACGTAACCGTGGGCGAGCACATAGTCACCCAGCTCCTGCGTGTTGCGCAGTCCGGCGCAGTGGCCGAGCATGATCCACGCGTGAGGTCTCAAAACCGCGATGTGGTCGGTGATCGTCTTCGCGTTCGCAGGCCCGACGCCGATATTGACCATCGTGATCCCCGAGCCATCCCGGCGCACCAGATGGTAGGCGGGCATCTGCGGCAGGCTGTTCGGACGGGCGCCTGCCGTGTCGCCCGGCTCGGCGGCCAGGTCTTTGCGGCGCGTGACGACGTTGCCCGGCTCGACAAAGGCGACGTAATCCTGCTCGTTGCCGCGCATCGCGGCGAGGCCCAGCTTGACGAACTCGTCGATGTAGAACTGGTAGTTCGTGAACAGCACGAAATGCTGGAAGTGCTCGGGGGCCGTCCCGGTGTAGTGGCGTAGCCGGTGCAGCGAATAGTCGACGCGCGGCGCCGTGAACAGCGCTAAAGGCTCGGGGGCGCCGCGCCGCGCTTCGAAAGTGCCGTTCGCGATCCGGTCGTCCATCGCCTTCAGGTCCGGCAGGTCGAATACGTCGCGCATCAGCAGGCGGCGCCGCGCGTCGAGCGAGCCTTCGAAGTGGTCGTTGTCGGGCAGCGCGAAGTGGATCGGAATCGGTTGCTCGCCGAGGCCGATTTCGAGCGGAACCTGGTGGTTCGCGAGCAGCAGCCGGAACTGCTCCAGATAGTAGGCGCGGAACAGATCGGGCCGGGTCAGCGTCGTTTCATAGACGCCGGGGCCGGCGACGAAGCCATAGCTCAGGCGCGAGTCGGCCCGGGCGACCGTGTGGGTGCAGAGCCGCACCGCCGGATAGAAGGCGCGCACGCGGCCGGGCAGGTCGGCGCCCCCGAGGTAGAGGGCGAGCGCTTCGCGCAGATAGGCGAGGCTCTTCGCGTACAGCGCTTCGACGTGGGCGAGCGCGGATTCGGGGTCGGTGTGGGCGATGAAAGCGGCGGATTCCATGGAGCCTCGGATGCTGGGGATTGCCCAGAGTATCGCCTTTTTCTTGACGTTTGGATCGTCCATCCAAATGGGGTTTCAGGGCCCGTTGCGGCGGAATATCGGAATAAGAAAAGAGTCTTTCCGTTTTCGGTGCCGCCTCGCGAGAATCGGGGCTCATCGACACGGAGCCGACCATGAACGCAGAAGACCGCATCGGTGCCGCACTGGAGCTCAGCGGTCTCGACGTCGTCGTCGTGCCAGGCCTCAACGACAGCGGCCCCGCGCACTGGCAGACCGACTGGTGTTCCCGCTTCCCGGACTGGAAGCGGGTCAGCCAGCAGCGCTGGGACAAGGGAGACCTGGATGCCTGGCTGAGCGCGATCGCGGCGAGCCTCGCCCAGTGCCGGCAGCCCGCCGTCCTCGTCGCGCACAGCTTTGGGGCTCTCGCCAGCGCCCAGGTCGCGGCCAGTTTCCCCGAGCGCATCGCCGCCGCGTTGCTGGTCGCGCCCGCCGCCCCGCAGCGCTTCGGGCTCGAAGAGCGCCTGCCGCGCCGCCCGCTGCCGCTGCCCTCGCTTCTGCTCGCGAGCCGCAATGACCCCTGGCTTGCCTACTCGGGCGCGGTTGAACTCGCCCGTCACTGGGGAAGTCATCTGGTCGATCTGGGGGATGCCGGCCACGTCAATGCCGATTCGGGCTACGGCCCCTGGCCTTCCGGCCTGGAGCATCTGGACGGGCTCATCGCCCGTCTGCCACCTCGTCACAGCGCAAAGGCGTTCGCGCAATGTGCCAGCTGCTGGGGATGAACTCGCTCCGGCCGGCTGAACTCGGCGCTCCGTTGGAGCGTTTTCTGCGCCGGGGAGGGGAGACCGACGAGCACGCGGACGGCTGGGGGATCGCCTATTTTGCCGATGGCGATTGCCGGCTGCTGCTCGACGAGCAGGCCTCGGCCCGCTCGCGCCTGGCGCGCTGGGTGCTGCGCGAGCGTCTGCGCTCCTGTAACGTCGTCGCCCACATCCGCAAGGCGACCCAGGGGCAGGTCGAAGCCTTCAACTGCCACCCCTTCGTCCGCGAGCTGTGGGGGCGGCGCTGGGCGTTTGCGCACAACGGCAATCTGGATCTGGCCGGGATGAGTCCGCGCTTCTTCCGCCCGGTCGGCGGCACCGACAGCGAGCAAGCCTTCTGCCTGCTGCTCGACAGCCTCTTCGCGCGCTTTGGCCCTCGCCAACCTGAGGCGCAAGCGCTCAGCGAGGCCTTGCGGGAGATTGCGGCGAGGATCGCTGAGCGGGGCACGTTCAACTTCCTGCTTGCGGACGGCCGGACTCTGTTCGCGCACTGCTCGACCCGGCTGCACTGGGTGCAGCGTGAGGCGGGGGAGCGGGGCGCGCTGATCGCGACCGAGCCGCTGTCCGGCGAAGCCTGGGCTGCGCTCGCGCCCGGTGAGCTGATCGGCTTTGCGGACGGCTGCAGGCTGGCCTGAGCGCCGGCCGCGCCCACAAAAAAGCCCCGCAGTGCGGGGCTTTTTCATGCGCGGGCGGCAATCAGTCCGCCACGACGTCCTTCAGTGCCTTGGCGGCGGAGAAGGCGGGAACCTTGCGAGCGGGAATCGTGATCGCTTCGCCGGTCTTCGGGTTGCGGCCAGCCTTGGCGGCCTTGGCCTTGACGGTCAGCTTGCCCAGGCCGGGGAGGACGACTTCGTCGCCCTTGGCCAGAGCAGCCTGGACGGATTCGCCCAGTGCGTCCACGAACGCTTCAGTGACGGTCTTCGGTTGTTGGGTGCGCTCAGCCAGAGCGTCAATCAGTTCCTTCTTGGTACGCACGAACTTCTCCCTTTTGCTAAAGAAAGGCCCTCGGGGCCATGGGTATATCGAACCACGGATTCGCAATCAAAGCAAACGACCAACGGCATCGACTCGCATTGTGCCAGCAAGCCGCGACCGTGCAATCGTTTTTCGCATTTTTGATGACAAACGAAATCCGTGGCACAGGACGGTGAGATTCTGCACGAAAGTTGGAGGCTTGAGGCCTGCAAAGTCAAAAAAGGCCGCGAAGCCTTGCGGCTCCGCGCTCTTTGCTCAGGCTTCGCGCTCGCCTGCAACTTTCTGATACTCATCTATCTGGTCGAAATTGAGGTATCGATAGGTGTCGGCGGCATTCTTGTTGATGACACCCATCTCTTCGTGGTATTCGGCGACCGTCGGAATCCGGCCCAGGCGCGAGCAGATCGCGGCGAGTTCCGCCGAGCCCAGATAGACCTGGGTGTTCTTGCCGAGGCGGTTCGGGAAGTTGCGCGTCGAGGTCGACATCACGGTCGCGCCTTCGCGAACCTGGGCCTGGTTGCCCATGCACAGCGAGCAGCCGGGCATCTCGGTGCGCGCGCCGGCGGCGCCGAATACGCCGTAATGACCTTCGCGGGTCAGCTCGGCGGCATCCATCCGGGTCGGCGGGGCGAGCCAGAGCTTGACCGGCAGGTCGCGACGGCCTTCGAGCAGCCGGCTCGCGGCGCGGAAGTGGCCGATGTTGGTCATGCACGAACCAATGAAGACTTCGTCGATCGCGGCTCCCGCGACCGCGGACAAGGGCTTCGCATCGTCCGGGTCGTTCGGGCAGCAGACGATGGGTTCGGTGATCCCGGCGAGATCGATCTCGATCACCGCGGCGTACTCGGCGTCCGCATCCGGCTGCAGCAGCTCGCCGTGCGCGATCCACTCTTCCATCTTCTGGATGCGCCGCGCGAGGCTGCGGCTGTCCTGATAGCCCTGGGCGATCATGTTTTTGAGCAGCACGATGTTCGAGTGCAGGTACTCGACGATCGGCTCGCGGTTCAGGCGCACCGTGCAGCCGGCGGCCGAGCGTTCGGCCGATGCGTCGCTCAGTTCGAAGGCCTGCTCGACCTTCAGGTCGGGTAGCCCTTCGATTTCGAGGATGCGCCCCGAAAACACGTTCTTCTTGCCGGCCTTGGCGACCGTCAGCAGGCCTTGCTGGATCGCGAAGTAGGGGATCGCATGGACGAGGTCACGCAGCGTGATGCCGGGCTGCATCGCGCCCTTGAAACGGACCAATACCGATTCGGGCATGTCCAGCGGCATCACGCCGGTCGCCGCGGCGAAGGCGACGAGACCGGAGCCGGCCGGAAAGCTGATGCCGACCGGGAAGCGGGTATGGCTGTCGCCGCCGGTGCCGACCGTGTCGGGCAGCAGCATCCGGTTGAGCCAGGAGTGGATCACGCCATCTCCGGGTTTCAAGGCGATGCCGCCGCGCTCGCTGATGAAGGCGGGCAGTTCGCGGTGCGTCTTCACATCGACCGGTTTCGGATAGGCGGCCGTATGGCAGAAGGACTGCATCACGAGGTCGGCCGAGAAGCCCAGACAGGCGAGGTCTTTGAGCTCGTCGCGGGTCATCGGGCCGGTCGTGTCCTGCGAACCTACCGAGGTCATCTTCGGTTCGCAGTAGGCGCCGGGGCGCACGCCCAGGCCTTCGGCCAGGCCGCAGGCGCGACCGACCATCTTCTGCGCGAGCGTGAAGCCGCGGCCGGTGTCGGCGGGGATCGCGTTCAGCCGGAACAGCGTCGAGGCGGGAAGCCCCAGGAATTCGCGCGCCCGGGCAGTCAGCCCCCGGCCGATGATCAGGTTGATCCGGCCTCCGGCGCGCACTTCGTCGAAGATCACGTCGGTCTTCAGATGGAAGTTCGCGATCACTTCGCCGTTCTTCAGGGCCAGGCCTTCGTAGGGGCGGAGCTCGATCAGATCGCCCATCTCCATCTTCGACACATCCAGCTCGATCGGCAGCGCGCCAGCGTCTTCCTGGGTGTTGAAGAAGATCGGGGCAATCTTGCCGCCCAGACAGACTCCGCCGAACTTCTTGTTCGGCACGAAGGGAATGTCCTCGCCGGTCCACCACAGCACCGAGTTGGTCGCCGACTTGCGCGACGAACCGGTGCCGACGACGTCGCCGACATAGGCGACCGGATGGCCCTTGGCCGCGAGCTTCTGGATCTGCGCGATCGGGCCGCGCTTGCCGTCCTCCTCGGGCGTGATGCCGGGACGGGCGTTCTTGAGCATCGCCAGTGCGTGCAGCGGGATGTCGGGCCGGCTCCACGCGTCGGGGGCGGGGGAGAGGTCGTCGGTATTGGTTTCGCCGGTGACCTTGAAGACCGTGACCGTCAGGCTCTGCGGCACTTCCGGGCGGGACACGAACCATTCGGCGTCGGCCCAGCTCTGCACGACCTCCTGGGCGAAGCGGTTTCCGGCCTTCGCCTTTTCGGTGACATCGTGGAAGTAGTCGAAGATCAGCAGCGTCTTCTTGAGCCCCTCGGCGGCAACCGGCGCGAGCGCGTCATCGTCGAGCAGCGCGATCAGCGGTTCGACGTTGTAGCCGCCGAGCATCGTTGCGAGCAGCTCGGTCGCGCGGCGCCGGTCGATCAGCGGCGTCTTGATCTCGCCGCGGGCGATTCCGGTCAGGAAGGAGGCCTTGATCCGGGCGGCTTCATCGACGCCGGGCGGCACCCTGTGGGTGATCAGCTCGATCAGCAATGCCTCTTCGCCGGCGGGCGGGTTCTTGATCAGCTCGACGAGCTCTGCCGCTTGCCCGGCATCGAGCGGCAGCGGCGGGATTCCCAGGGCGGCGCGCTCTGCAAGGTGTTGGCGATAGGCTTCTAGCACGGTCTTTTCTCCTGTGGCACGGGCCTTGCGACCCGTGGGTGAATCAATTCGATGTCGCGCCAAAGAAGCGTCTTTCGACGTCTTCGGGCAGGCTCATGCCTGTGGCTCGGGCGCGCACGAGCAGGGTCCAGTAGTAGCGGAAAGAGCCGCGGTCATGCAGGCGGGTACCGACCCGGATCGGCCCCCAAGCGGCGTCCTGGGCCGCGCAGACGATGCTCGCGGCCTCGACGATCTCGGCGGGGGCAGGGCGCATGCCGGCGAGGATGGGGGCTATCTGGGCCGGATGGATGCTCCACATCCGCAGATAGCCGAAGCGCTCGCGCGCGGTGCGGGCGTCGGATTCGGCGAGTTCGGGTTCGTCGAGCACGGTCGTCACGTTGTGGGTCGGGATGATGCCGTGGGCGAGCGCGGCGGCGCTGACCTCGCACTTGGCGCGGGTGATCAGCGGATGCTCGAACTGCAACGGCGAGCGCATCGCGAGCCCGGGGATCGCGCCCTGGTGTTCGGACACGAAATCCATCAGCCCGAAATCGAGCGTCTCGACGCCGGGCAGCGCGGCGATCTTCCACGCGTCGTGGACGGCTCCGTGGGTCTCGGCCAGCGCGTGCAGCGGAATCTCGCGCCCCAGGCCGGCTCTCGATTCGGCGGTACGCAGCGCGCTGAGCGCCTCCTCGATGTCGTCGACCGAGCGCGCTTTGGGAACGGTCAGGAAGGCGATCCGCTCGCCGGCCGAGCCGACGAGGATGTCGAGTTCATCGCGCCAGGCGGGGTGGGTCAGGTCGTGGATGCGGGCGCCGATCCGCCCGAAGTGATTGTCGGCCGAGCTGATCAGCGCGGCGCAGAGCGTCGCGTGCTCGCGCTCCTCGCCCGCCACCGCGCCGTCTTCGCAGTCCAGCGTGATGTCGAAGACCGGCCCCATCTGCAGCTGCAAGGCGATGGCCTTGCGCATCAGCTTTTCGCGGCCGCAGTAGTGGTCGACCGCGGGGATCGCCGGCAGCGCGCGGCTGCCGGCGAAGAGTACGGCTTCAGGATGGAGGCGGGCGCTCTGTGGGTTTTCCGTGTGCTTCATCTCCATCCTTTGCAGGCTCAGGCGAGCAGCGCGGCGACGCCGGCCTTCTCCTCTTCGAGCTCCTTGAGCGTGTTGGCCATCTTCTCCTGCGAGAACGTGTCGATCTCGAGGCCCTGAACGATATGGTAGTGCCCGTTCTCGGTCGTGACCGGGAAACCGTAGATGATTCCCTTCGGAATTCCATAGGAGCCATCGGACTCGACGCCCATCGTGACCCATTCGCCCTCGGTGCCGAGCACCCAATCGTGGATGTGGTCGATCGCCGCATTCGCGGCCGAGGCGGCCGAGGAGAGACCGCGCGCTTCGATGATCGCCGCGCCCCGCTTGCCGACCGTAGGCAGGAAGGTTTCGCGGTTCCAGGCTTCATCGCCGACCAGCGCGCTGATCTTGTCGCCGTTCGAGGTCGCGAAACGATAGTCGGCGTACATCGTCGGCGAGTGATTGCCCCAGACGACCAGATTCCTGATGCTGGCGACGTCCCGTCCGGTCTTCGTCGCGAGCTGGGACAGAGCCCGGTTATGGTCGAGGCGAAGCATCGCGGTGAAGTTGCCGGATTTGACGCGGCCGAACTTGATCGCGGTTTCCTTCGCGATATAGGCATTCGTGTTGCATGGATTGCCGACGACGAGAACCCTGACGTCGGGATCGGCGTACTGACCGATCGCCGCGCCCTGGGCAGTGAAGATCTTCGCGTTCTCGGTCAGCAGATCCTTGCGTTCCATGCCGGGGCCGCGCGGGCGGGCGCCGACCAGCAGCGCGATCTGGGTGTCGCGGAAGGCGACATTCGCGTCGTCCGATGCCTTGATGCCGGCCAGCAGCGGGAAGGCGCAGTCTTCAAGTTCCATGATGACGCCCTTGAGCGCCTTCTGGGCCTGGGGCAGGTCCAGCAACTGGAGGATGACCGGTTGATCCTTTCCAAGCATCTCACCACTGGCGATACGGAACAGCAGAGCGTAGCCGATTTGTCCGGCTGCACCGGTAACGGTAACGCGGATTGGATCTTTGATCATCTGTGACTCCTTTGGATTGAAGGAAGGCGCGTCTCCATGCGCCAGAAATTCGGTCTCTTTGGACCAATCTTTCATCTGCGAGCATTCTAGGCGCACAACGCGCGCGCGGGTAAGCCAGTCGTCACAAGTTTGTATCATATGTCTTATATAAGACATAAGGCAAATGTTGTATCCGTGTGCTCTCTGTGGTGAAATCGCCGGATGAAACCGCCATCCCCGACTTTCAGCCCCCTCTATCGCCAGATCAGGGATCTGGCCATGCAGGCGCTCGCCTCGGGGGAATGGCAGCCCGGTCAGGCGATTCCCAGCGAGCAGGAACTCGCTGTGCGCTTTCAGGTCAGCCAGGGTACGGTGCGCAAGGCGATCGATGAGATGGTTGCCGACAAGCTGCTTGTGCGCCGCCAAGGCAAAGGGACTTTCGTCGCGACGCACTCCGATCCGCACGCGCTCTTCCGCTTTCTGAGGCTGACTCCGGACTCCGGTGAGCGGCGCGCGCTCGAGAACATTCCGCTCGATTGCCTCCATGCACGGGCAGGTCAAGAAGTCGCGCGAAACCTGGAACTCGAACCGGGCTCGGCGGTCGTGATCGTGCGCCGGGTGCTCCGCGATCAGGGAGTGCCTATCGTCGCCGACGAGATCTTCCTGCCCGAGGAGCTGTTTAATGATCTGGATTTCGCGATGCTGCAGAACTGGAAGAGTTCGCTCTACAGCCTTTTCGAGACGCGCTTCGGGCAGAGGATGATCCATGCGCGCGAGAAGATCCGCGCCGTTGCCGCCGATCGCCCCGCCGCCGAGGCTCTGGGGATCAGCGAAGGAACGCCGGTGCTGCTGGTCGAGCGCATCGCGTACTCCTATGCGGGACGCCCGGTCGAATGGCGCAGAGGACTTTATCTGACCAGCGGGCACTACTATCAGAACGAGTTGAGCTGAGTTCGCAGCCGCGCAACAGCTCGTAGCCGACAGGCTTGCTGTCTGGCTGTACCATTGCAGGATTGGGGTGCTTCGGAAAGCAGGCTTTGACCGAAGCGTGATGCAGGGAACGGAAGCGATCCGGTCCGCAGCTTGTCGCTCGGGCGGTATCACAGTGTGGACTTTTTCAGGAGAAGACGCATGACGACGCAACGCACCGCAACGCTGACTATCGACGGCAAGACCTTTGAATTCCCGGTCATGTCCGGCGTAGACGGGCCTGACGTCATCGATATCCGCAAGCTCTACAGCCAGACCGGGAACTTCACTTTCGATCCGGGTTTCCTGTCCACCGCGAGCTGCCAGTCGAAGATCACCTATATCGACGGGGACAAGGGCGAGCTGCTCTATCGCGGTTATCCGATCGAGCAGCTGGCCGAGAAGTGCGACTTTCTCGAAGTGGCGTATCTGCTGCGCAACGGTGAGCTTCCGAACTCGAAGGAGAAGGAAGGCTTCGTCAAGTCCATCCACCGCCACACGATGGTCCACGAGCAGCTGACCCGGCTCTACCAGGGTTTCCGCCGCGACGCCCACCCGATGGCGGTCTGCGTCGGCGTCGTCGGTGCGCTCTCGGCTTTCTACCATGAGGCGCAGGACTTCTCCGATCACGATCACCGTACCGTCTCTTTCCAGCGCATCGTCGCGAAGATGCCGACGATCGTCGCGATGGCCTACAAGTATTCGGTCGGCGAACCTTTCATGTATCCGCGCAACGATCTCGACTACGCGGGCAACTTCATGCACATGATGTTCGGCACGCCCTGCGAGAAGTACGTTCCGAACCCGGTGCTGTCGGCTGCGCTCGACCGGATCCTGATCCTGCACGCCGATCACGAGCAGAACGCTTCGACTTCGACGGTACGCCTGGCCGGCTCCTCTGGCGCGAATCCCTTCGCCTGCATCTCGGCCGGCATCGCCTGCCTGTGGGGCCCCGCGCACGGCGGCGCAAACGAGGCCTGCCTGCACATGCTCGAAGAGATCGGCGACGTTTCGCGGGTCGGCGAGTACATCAAGCGCTCCAAGGACAAGTCCGATCCGTTCAAGCTGATGGGCTTCGGTCACCGCGTCTACAAGAACTACGATCCGCGCGCAAAGCTGATGCGCGAGACCTGCCACGAAGTGCTGCACGAGCTGGGACTGCAGGACAACAAGCTGTTCAAGCTCGCGATGGAGCTGGAACGGATCGCGCTCGAGGATCCGTACTTCGTCGAGAAGAAGCTCTACCCGAACGTCGACTTTTACTCGGGTATCGTGCAGAGCGCGCTGGGCATCCCGACTTCGATGTTCACCTGCATCTTCGCGCTGGCCCGCACCGTGGGCTGGATGAGCCAGTGGGAAGAGATGTTGACTGACGTCGATTACAAGATCGGCCGTCCGCGCCAGCTCTATGTCGGCGCGGCGCGGCGCGACGTGCGTTCGATCGCGTTGCGCTGAGCCAAATTTGTGCGGCGGATCGGCCAGAAGCCCATCCGCCGTTTTGCACCGGGAGCAAAACTTCCTGATCGGCACAAGAAGATGACGCTCCCCCGATACCCCAACAGGTGGCGTTCATGATGATGAAAGAGTTTCAGACGAACTCCTATCTGTTCGGTAGCAACGCTCCGTTCATCGAGGAACTCTACGAGTCCTACCTCGATAATCCGGCGAGCGTTCCCGAACAGTGGAGGGACTATTTCGATGCGCTGCAGATCATGCCGGGAGCGGCGGCGCACGATGTCGCGCACGCACCGGTCATCGCATCATTTGCAGAGTTGGCCAAGCTGGGCAAGACCGGCGTTGCGCCGGGGGCGGTCGCCGACAAGCGGCAGATAGGCGTGCTGCAGATGATCAGCGCCTACCGCTTCCTCGGCAACCGCTGGGCGCAGATCGACCCGTTGAGGCGGCAGGAACGACCGCAGATCGCCGAGCTCGAGCCTTCCTTCTACGGCTTCACCGAAGCGGATCTGAGCCAGGTCTTCCACACGGGATCGTTTCACTTCTCGGGCGGCCACCAGGCCAGCCTGCGCGAGATCATCGCCGCACTGCGCGAGACCTACTGCGCGTCGGTCGCGGTCGAGTACATGTATCTGAGCGACATCTCGCAGAAGCGCTGGATACAGTCGCGCATCGAACCGACCCGGGCGCGTCCGTCCTTTTCGCTGGCGCAGAAGAAGCACATCCTGGAGCGGCTGACCGCGGCCGAGACGCTCGAAAAGTATCTGCACACCCGCTATGTCGGCCAGAAGCGCTTCTCGCTCGAAGGCGGCGAGTCGACGATCGTCGCGCTCGACGCGGTGATCAACCAGGCCGGCAGCCAGGGCGTGCAGGAGATCGTGATCGGCATGGCCCACCGCGGGCGTCTGAACGTGCTGGTCAACACGCTGGGCAAGAGTCCGGCGATGCTGTTCTCCGAATTCGAAGGCAAGCACGCGGCCGATCTGTCGGCCGGCGACGTCAAGTACCATTTGGGCTTCTCGTCCGACGTCAGCACTCCGGGGGGCGGCGTGCACCTGACCCTCGCCTTCAACCCGTCCCACTTGGAGATCGTCAACCCGGTCGTCCAGGGTTCGGTCTATGCGCGCCAGCAGCGGCGCAGCGCCGAGAGCCGGACCCAGGCGATGTCCCTGCTGATCCACGGCGATGCCGCGGTCGCGGGCCAGGGCGTCAATCAGGAAACGCTGAACTTCTCGCAGACCCGCGGTTTTTCGACTGGCGGCACGGTCCATATCGTCGTCAACAACCAGATCGGCTTCACGACCTCGGATCCGCGCGACATCCGCTCTTCGCTGTACTGCACCGACGTGTTCAAGATGGTCGAAGCGCCGATCTTCCACGTCAATGGCGACGACCCGGAAGCGGTCGCGATGGTCGCCCAGCTCGCGGTCGAGTTCCGCCAGCAGTTCCACAAGGACGTCGTCATCGACATCGTCTGCTATCGCAAGCTCGGTCACAACGAGCAGGACGAGCCGATGGTGACCCAGCCCTTGATGTACAAGAAGATCAACGCACATCCGGGAACCCGCAAGCTCTACGGCGACAAGCTCGTCGCCCAAGGGGCCTGTTCGGCGGAGGAACCCGAACAGCAGATCCGCGATTTCCGCTCGGCGCTCGATCGCGGCGAGCTGCTCTATAACCCCGTCTTGTCGGGCTATACGCGCAAGTATGCGCAGGACTGGTCGCCCTATCTGAACCACGAATACACCGATGCCTGCGACACCTCGGTGCCGGTCGTCGAGATCAAGCGCCTGGCCAATCGGCTGACCGATGTCCCCGCCGATATCGCGCTCCATCCGCGCGTTGCGAAGATCATCGCCGACCGCCGCGCGATGGGCGAAGGAACGCTGCCTCTGGACTGGGGCATGGCCGAAAACCTCGCCTATGCATCGCTGGTCGCCGAAGGCTTCGGGGTTCGCCTGTCCGGCCAGGATGCAGGCCGGGGAACCTTCTTCCACCGCCATGCGGTGCTGCACGACCAGAACCGCGAACGCTGGGACGCCGGCAGCTACGTTCCGCTCGAACACATCCAGCAGGGGCAGGCGCCTTTCACGGTCATCGACTCGGTGCTGTCCGAGAACGCGGTGCTCGGCTTCGAGTACGGCTATGCGACGGCCGAGCCCAACCAGCTGGTCGTCTGGGAAGCGCAGTTCGGCGACTTCGCGAACGGCGCCCAGGTCGTCATCGACCAGTTCATCAGCTCGGGCGAAGCGAAGTGGGGACGCCTGTCCGGCATCACGATGCTGCTGCCGCACGGCTACGAAGGGCAGGGGCCCGAGCACTCGTCGGCGCGGCCGGAGCGCTACATGCAGCTCTGCGCCGAGAACAACTGGCAGGTCTGCATGCCGACCACTCCGGCGCAGATCTTCCACCTGCTGCGCCGGCAGATGGTCAGACCGCTGCGCAAGCCCCTGGTCGTGATGACGCCCAAGTCGCTGCTCCGCCACAAGGACGCGGTCTCCTCGCTCGCCGAGCTCGGCGAAGGGCAGTTCCGCACCGTGATCGGCGAAACCGATCCGCTCGCCGCCGACAAGGTCAGACGCATCGTGCTGTGCTCGGGCAAGATCTACTACGAGCTCGTCGCCGAGCGCCGCGCCCGCGGCGAGCAAGACATCGCGATCATCCGGATCGAACAGCTCTATCCGTTCCCGAACGACGCTTTCGCGCTCGAGATCGCCAAGTATCCGAACGCGAAGGAGATCGTCTGGTGTCAGGAAGAGCCGCGCAACCAGGGCAACTGGTACTGGTTCGTCTCCCGGCAGCATCTGGCCCGTTCGCTCTCGGGCGATCACCGGCTCTATCTGGTCAGCCGCGCGGCCTCGGCTTCGCCGGCGGCCGGCTATTTCGCGAAGCACCAGATGCAGCAGAAGGCGGTCATCGACGGCATCTTCGGCGAACTGAACCAGGATCTGGCGCCCAACCGTTGAGGCTGGGGCATCAAAGAACAAGAGGAATACGATGATCATCGAAGTCAAGGTGCCCCAGCTCTCCGAATCAGTGTCCGAAGCGACCCTGGTCAGCTGGCGCAAGAAAGAGGGCGATCGGGTCTCGCGCGACGAGAACCTGATCGATATCGAAACCGACAAGGTCGTACTGGAGATCCCGGCGCCCCAGGACGGCGTGCTGGTCAGGATCCTGCGCGGCAACGGCTCCGCGGTCGCCAGCGGCGATGTGATCGCCCAGATCGACTCCGAGGCCAAGGCTGCAGATGCGGCGGCGCAGCCCGCCACCGCGGCAAGGTCCTCCGCTTCCTCCTCCGGCCTCGGTCCAGCCGCGCGCAAGATCCTCGCCGAGAAGGGAATCGATGCAGCTCAGGTGACGGGCAGCGGCCCGGGCGGGCGGATCACCAAGGCTGATGCGCTCGCCGCGAGCGCGCCCGCCGTGCCTGTACCCCCGGCGGTACCGGTTCTGCAGCAGGTTGCCGCCTCGGTCGAGAAGGCGGTGCTGCCCCAGCCTCCGGTTCCGGCCGCGGTCGAGGCGGTGCTCGCCGACCGTCCCGAACAGCGGGTGCCGATCAGCCGGCTGCGCGCCCGGATCGCCGAGCGGCTGCTGCAGTCTCAATCCAGCAACGCGATCCTGACCACCTTCAACGAAGTGAACATGGCGCCGGTCATGGAGCTGAGGAAGAAGTATCAGGAGCGCTTCGAGAAGGAATACGGAGTACGCCTGGGCTTCATGTCTTTCTTTGTCAAGGCGGCCGTTGCGGCGCTGAAGAAGTATCCGGTGCTGAACGCGTCGATTGACGGCAACGAGATCATCTATCACGGCTACTACGACATCGGCATCGCGGTCGGCTCGCCGCGCGGCCTGGTCGTGCCCATCCTGCGCAACGCCGAGCAGATGAGCATTGCCGACATCGAGAAGAAGATCGCCGAGTTCGGAGCCAAGGCGAAGGAAGGCAAACTCGCCATCGAGGAGCTGACCGGAGGCACGTTCTCGATCTCGAACGGCGGCGTGTTTGGCTCGATGCTCTCGACGCCGATCATCAATCCGCCCCAGTCAGCGATTCTTGGCATCCACGCGACGCGCGACCGCCCCGTCGTCGAGAACGGCGAGATCGTGATTCGCCCGATCAACTATCTGGCGATGTCCTATGACCACCGGATCATCGACGGACGCGAAGCGGTGCTGGGCCTTGTCGCGATCAAGGAAGCGCTGGAAGACCCGGCGCGCCTGCTGCTGGGAATCTGAAACGGAGGACAAGATGTCTGTCAGCGACGAAGTTGCGAAACTGCATCAACTGAAGGAAGCAGGAGCGCTATCTGAGGCGGAGTTCGCCCAGGCCAAGAGCCGCTTGCTCGGCGGCGGGCCCGGGGAGGCTGGCGAGTGGCGCGTCAACGGCCTGCGCCGCTCGAAGAGCGATCGCTGGCTGGGCGGGGTCTGCGGCGGGATCGCACGGATGACCGGCGTCGAGGCCTGGATCTGGCGCCTTCTGTGGACGCTGTCGGTCTTCTGTGCCGGAGTGGGCCTTCTCGCCTACATCCTGTGCTGGATTTTCATACCGGAGGAGGAGGCCGCGTGAGCGGATCCCACCGGACAAAAGGGAGCATTTGATGGCTCAGGAATTCGATGTGCTGGTGATCGGCGGTGGCCCCGCCGGTTATGTCGCGGCAATTCGCGCCGCTCAACTGGGCTTGAAGACGGCCTGCTGCGAGTTCAGCCCCTATGCCGACCCGAAGGGCCTGCCGAGGCTGGGCGGCACCTGCCTCAATGTCGGCTGCATTCCGTCCAAGGCCTTGCTGCACTCGTCCGAGCTGTATTTCGAGGCGAGCCACGCCTTCATCATGCACGGCATCAATGCCGAAGGCGTCAGCATCGACGTCCCTTCGATGATCCGTCGCAAGGACAATATCGTCACCCAGCTGACCCAGGGCATCAAGGGCCTGTTCAAGAAGTACAAGGTCAGCTTTCTTCCCGGCAAGGGCAGCTTCGTCAGTGAGGCGGACGGGCTCTGGAAGATGAAGGTCGGCGACGACGAAGTGCTGGCCCGCAACGTGATCGTCGCGACCGGCTCGCGCCCGCGCACGCTTCCCGGCATCGATGTCGACAACGTGAACATCCTCGACAACGAGGGCGCGCTGCAGCTCGCCGAAGTGCCCAAGCGTCTGGGCGTGATCGGCGCTGGCGTGATCGGTCTGGAGATGAGCAGCGTCTGGCAGCGTCTGGGCTCGGAGGTCACGATACTCGAAGCGGCCGGCGACTTTCTCTCCGGGGCCGATGCGGCGCTTGCGAAGGAAGCCTGGAAGATTTTCACGAACAAGCAGGCTCTGAAGATCTCGCTGGGTGTGCAGATCCGCAAGGTCGAACAGGCCAAGGGCGCAATCCGCGTCGAATACGAGAACGAGGAGGGCGAGCAGATCCTCGACTGCGACAAGCTGATCGTTGCGGTCGGTCGCGTCGCGAACACCGAAGGGCTGAACGCCGCGGCGGTGGGGCTTTCGCTCGACGAGCGTGGACGCATTCTCGTCGATGATCACTGCGCGACGCGCCTGCCCCGGGTCTGGGCGGTCGGCGACGTGGTCCGCGGCCCGATGCTCGCGCACAAGGGTATGGATGAAGGCGTGATGGTCGCCGAGCGCATCGCCGGTCAGGCGGGCCATTGCAACTACGCGACGATCCCCTGGGTCATGTACACCCAGCCCGAGATCGCCTGGGTCGGCAAGACTGAGCAGGCGCTCAAGGATGAGGGGGTTCCCTTCAAGGCTGGGCAGGTTCCCTTCCTCGCGAACGGGCGGGCGCTGGGGCAGGGCGACACGAGCGGCTTCGTCAAGGTTCTCGCACACGCCGAGACCGACCAGATCCTCGGCGTCCATATCATCGGCGGCAACGCGTCCGAGATGATCGCTGAGGCGGTTTTGGCGATGGAGTTCGGTGCCTCGTCCGAGGACATCGCGCGCACGACTCACGCTCACCCGACCCTGTCGGAAGTAATGCACGAAGCTTCGCTCGCGGTCAGCAAGAGGGCGCTGCACTTCTGATCGACTCCTTCCTGCCGCACCGCAGATCTGCGCGATCCGCGGTGCGGCTGCCGTCAGCGGCGCCGGGCGTGCTAGGATCGGGCGCTAGCCCAATGCCCCCGCCATGATCGAACTCGCTTCAATATTCGCCGAAGACGGAACCCTGGCCCGTCACCTGCCTGGCTATCGCCCGCGCGCGCAACAGCTGGAGATGGCACAGTCCATCGCCGCTGCAATCCAGGGCAACCGGGTCCTCGTCGCCGAGGCGGGAACGGGGACCGGGAAGACCTACGCGTATCTGGTACCGGCCCTGCTCTCGGGCAGCAAGGTCATTCTCTCGACCGGCACCAAGACGCTCCAGGATCAGCTCTTCCACCGCGACCTGCCGGCCGTGCGCGATGCGCTCAAAAGGCCGGTCAGCATCGCGCTGCTCAAGGGCCGGGCCAACTACGTCTGCCCCTACCACCTGGAGCGCGCGCAGAGCGAAGGGCGTTTTCAGAGCCTCGAAGACGCTCAGGCCATCCATCAGATCGCGCGCTGGGCCAAACGCACCCAGACCGGCGACAAGGCCGAGTGCAACGAAGTACCCGAGGACTCGATGGCCTGGCTTTCGGCGACCTCGACGCGCGAGAACTGTCTGGGGCAGGACTGCCCCCACGTCAAGGATTGTTTCGTGCTGGCTGCACGGCGCACAGCCCAGGAATCCGAGGTCGTCGTCGTCAATCACCATCTGTTCTTCGCCGACGTGATGCTGCGCGATGAAGGGCTGGCCGAGCTGCTGCCGACCTGCAACACGGTGATCTTCGACGAGGCGCACCAATTGCCCGAGACCGCGAGCCTTTTCTTTGGCGAGAGCGTCTCGACCGGACAGCTGCTCGATCTTGCGCGCGACACCCGCGCCGAAGCGATGGTCGGCGCGAAGGATTTCATGCCGTTGCAGGACGCGACGCGCAGTCTGGAGAAGGCGGCGCGCGATCTCAGGCTCGCGCTGCCGGGCGAGAACCTGAGGTTGGGCGCAGCCCAGCTCGACGAGCTCGTCGGACTCGCCCCGGCGCTGGGTCGGCTGGAGGACGAGATGACCCGCTTCGTTGCGCTGCTGGAGAGCCAGGCAGAGCGCTCGGAAGGGCTGCAGCGCTGCTGGGAGCGTTCGACCGAGCTCGCCGACCGACTCGCGCGCTGGCGCCTGCCACCCGGGCCCGAGATCGTCCGCTGGGCCGAGCTCTACAGCCAGTCGGCTTCGTTGAACGCGACGCCTCTGCATGTCGCGGGCTTGTTCCGCAAGCAGATAGAAGGGTGCGCGCGGGCCTGGATCTTCACATCGGCGACTCTGGCGGTCGGTCGCGATTTTCGCCATTACTGCGCCGAGCTGGGCCTTGATGCTCTCGATCCCCCGCCCGAGACCGCGCTGTGGGGTAGCCCCTTCCACTACGCCGAGCAAGCTCTGCTCTATGCGCCCTCGGGCATGCCCGACCCGAACAGCCGCGACTACATCGATGCAGTCGTCGAGGCGGCCTGGCCGGCGATCTGTGCCGCGAAGGGCCGGGCCTTCGTTTTGTGCACCTCGCTGCGCGCGATGCAGCGCATCCATGCCGAGCTGCAGAGCCGCGTCGAGCGCGACGGACTCGGCTTTCCGATGCTGCTGCAGGGGCAGGGCTCGCGCACCGAGCTGCTCGAACGCTTTCGCCGCCTCGGCAATGCGATCCTCGTCGCGAGCCAGAGCTTCTGGGAAGGCGTCGATGTGCCGGGCGATGCGCTCTCGCTGGTCGTCATCGACAAGCTGCCTTTCGCGCCGCCCGACGATCCGTTGCTCGCAGCCCGGATCGCCGCGATGCGCGAGGAGGGGCGCAATCCATTCATGGAATACCAGCTTCCCCGTGCGGTCATCAACGTCAAGCAGGGAGCGGGGCGCTTGATCCGCAGCGAACACGACCGCGGCGTGCTGATGATCTGCGACCCGCGGATGATCGAGAAGCCCTATGGCCGCCGAGTCTGGCAGAGCCTGCCGCCGATGAAGCGAACCCGCTCGCGCGAAGAGGTGATCGCTTTTCTCGCTGCGCTGCCGCCGCCGGGCGGCGAGGGCTGAACGCGGACAAAAAAAGCGGCCCGAGGGCCGCTTTTTCTGATGCGTATCGCTTACTGAACCTTGGACTTCTTCATCAGCTCGGCGATGTGCTTCTCGATCGCTTGCTGCTGCATCCGTTGCTTCAGTTGCGGCTTGACCTGATCGAACGGAGGAGGCGTCGCATCGCGGACGTCGTCGAGTTCGATCACATGGTAGCCATACTCGCTCTTGACCGGAGTGGTCGTGTACTTGCCCTTTTCGAGCTTGACCATCGCTTCGGAGAAAGGCTTCACATAGGCATCGGTCGAATTCCAGCCCAGATCGCCACCGTTGGCAGCCGATCCGGTGTCCTTCGATTCCTTCGCGAGGTCGGCGAACTTGGCGCCGCCCTTGAGCTTGGCGATGATCGCCTTGGCGCTCTCTTCCTTGTCGACCAGGATGTGGCGAACCTTGTATTCGCGCTTGGCGTTCTTCGCGACCAGCTTCTGGTATTCCTTCTTGATGTCCGCGTCGGTGACCGGGTGGGCCTTGACGAAGGTATCGATATAGGAACCGACCAGCGCGGTCTGGCGCAGCATGTCGACGCGGGTCTGGAAGCCGGGCTTCTTGTCCAGGCCCAGCTTGCGGGCTTCCTGAGCCATCACTTCGCGGCGGACCAGCTCTTCGCGGATCGCCTTTTGCACTTCGGCATTGTTCGGCGCGCCACGGGCAACCTGGTCTTCGAGGAAGACGTCATAGACGGCCTTGGGGATGGCCTGACCATTGACGGTGGCCAGCACGCCGTTTTTCGCAACCGGAGCAGCCTTGGGGGCTGCCTTGTCGGCCGCGAACGCCGCACAGGACAGCGCGGCGGCGAGAATACCGACGAGCAGTCGGCTGGAGCGGATTTTCATGTAAAACCTCTGGGTTGAGATGAGGAAGACTCTCTCGCCGGAACTCAGTGCGCGGACTCGTCCGGGCTGAGCGCCTCTATGGCTAGAGCATGGATTCTATGTGCCATCAGGCTTGCAAGTGTGTCATAAACCACGCGATGGCGCGCGACGCGGTTCATTCCGGAGAAGTGCGCGGACACGATCCTCAGCCGGTAATGACCACCTCCGGAAGCGCCCCGATGCCCTGCATGGCGGCCGCTGTCGTCGGTAATCTCGACGCTGAGCGGGGCCAGAACGGCCAGCGCGGTCCGGATCTCGTCGGCGATTCCGGACATCAGGGAAAGACTTTCTTGAAGGGCTGGACGCGCGTCTCGGCGAACACGCCATGCTCGACATAGGGGTCGGCCGCGAGCCAAGCTTGGGCCTCGGCGAGCGAAGCGAACTCGGCGACGACGAGGCTGCCGGTGAAGCCGGCCGGACCGGGATCAGGGCTGTCCACGGCCGGCAGAGGGCCGGCGAGCACCAGACGACCCGCGTCGAGCAGCGCCTTGAGGCGGGCCAGGTGCGCATCGCGAACCGCCATCCGGGTCGCCAGCGTGCCGGGTTGATCCGTTCCGGTCAGAGCATAGAGCATCACTTCTTGTCCTCTTCGATGTAGCGGGACAGGAACAGGCTTTGCGCGATCACGAAGACCAGCATCAGGCCAATTCCCCCGAAAGCCTTGAAATTGACCCAGGTGGCCTCCGAAAACTGGTAGGCAATGACCAGATTCAGCGCGCCCATCGCGGTGAAGAAACCTATCCACGACCAGGTCAGCCGGGTCCATACCGGGGCCGGCAGTTCGAGCTGGGTGCCGAGCATGCTGCGCAGCGGATTGCGGCCGAACAGCGTCAGGCTGACCGTGATGCCGGCTGCCATGCCCCAGTACAGCACGGTCGGCTTCCATTTGATGAAGGTCGGGTTGTGCAGGAACAGGGTCAGCGAGCCGAAGATCACGACGACGGCCAGTGTGAACCACATCATCGGTTCGATCTTCTTGCGGATGAAGTAGGCCCACGCAAACTGAAGAACCGTCGCGGCGATCGCCACCTTGGTCGCCGTGTAGATGTCGGAGAAGCGGTAGGCGATAAAGAAGAGCAGAACCGGGAACAGGTCGAAGAAGATTTTCATGAGGGATGATTATAGCGAGGAGAGCGGAAGGACGAGGCTTGCGGCAAGCCCGCCGCCTTCGCGGGGCAGCAGTTCGAGGCGGCCGCCGTGCGCGCGGGCGATCCGGTCGACGATCGCAAGGCCCAGACCGGAGCCGCTCGCATCGGTGCGCGCGGCTTCCAGTCGGGTGAAGGGACGCTTGAGGCGTTCAACCTCGGAGGGCGGGATGCCCGGCCCGCGATCGAGCACGGCGAGGCGCGCAAACCCGTTCTCGCGGCTCACCGTGACATCGATATTCTGCTCTCGCCCGGCATAGCGCAATGCGTTGTCGATCAGGTTCGAGAGCGCGCGGCGCAGCGCTTTCTGGCGTCCCGCATAGGCGAGCTTCGCGGGGCGGCTCAAGAGCGTGACCGGCAGGCCGCGGCGGATATAGTCGCCGACCAGATCGTCGGCGAGCACGGCCAGATCCATCGCTCCGGCCTTCTCTTCGGAGTCGCCGCGGGCAAAATCGAGGAACTGGGAGATGATCGCCCCCATCTCCTCGATGTCGGTGGACATCGCCTCGACTTCCTCGGGCGGAGCGCCACTCATCTCGACGCCCAGGCGCAGCCTCGCCAGAGGCGTTCTCAGGTCGTGCGAGACGCCGGCCAGCACCAGCGCCCGATCCGATTCGAGCTGGGCGAGATCGCGCGACATCTGGTTGAAGGCGCGACCGACTTCGGCGAGCTCGACGGGCCCGCTCTCGGGCAGGGGGTCGTGTACGCCCCCCCGGCCGACGGTCCGGGCCGCTTGGGCGAGCTGAGCGAGCGGGCGTGCGATATGGCGCACAGTCATGAAGGCGCCGATCAGCGCGAGCAGCAGCGCCGCGCTGGCCCAGCCTAGCCATTCGGCGGTACGTCCGTGCTGGATCTTGGCGCGCGGCAGCATGACCCAGAACATGTTGCTGCTGTCGTCGGGGTCAAGCAGGAAACTGACCCAGATCCCTTCAACGCCTTCGCGCGCCGAAGCGAGCAGCGTGTCCGGACCGAGGTGCTTTTTGACCTCGGCTTCGAGTTCGCGCATCAGCGGCGTGTCGGGGAGCGGCTTGAGCCGATCGCCCGGCTCGGCCGGGTAGATCCTGAGTCCTTCCTGAACGGTCAGGTCGCGCAGCAGCGCCTGCCTGAGCAAGGGGTCGGCGTTGACGACCGCCGCCCGCGTCAGGTTCACGACGCTGACCAGCATTTGCGCGGTCTGGCGCGCGCGGGGCCGCTCTTCAAAGCGCGTGAAGATCTGGAACCAGGCGGCCAGAGACAGGCCGATCAGCAGTGCGATCAGCGCAAAAGTGCGCCAGAGCAGACTGCGTGGAGCGATGGTGATCCGCACTCAGGAAGCCGTTGCCTGTCCGTCGGGGACGAAAACGTAGCCAAAGCCCCAGACAGTCTGGATGTAGCGGGGCCGCGACGGTTCTTCCTCGACGAGTTTACGCAGGCGGGAGACCTGGACGTCGATCGAACGGTCAAAAGCGTCGTACTCGCGACCGCGAGCGAGCTCCATCAGCTTGTCGCGCGACAGTGGCTGGCGCGGATGCTGGAGCAAGACCTTGAGCAGCGCGAACTCCCCGGTGGTCAGCGCCTGTTCGACCGAGTCGCGGCACAGCGTCCGGGTCGCGAGGTTGACCGTGACCTGACCGAAGCTGACGACTTCATCGGCAGCGGCCGGCGCGCCGGGGGGCGTGCGCGGTTTGCGGCGCAGCACCGCATGGATGCGCGCGACCAGTTCGCGCGGATTGAATGGCTTGGGCAGATAGTCGTCCGCCCCCATCTCCAGGCCGACGATCCGGTCGACTTCGTCGCCCTTCGCGGTCAGCATGATGATGGGCAGATCGCTGTTCGCCCCCCTGAGCCGGCGGCAGATCGACAAACCGTCCTCACCGGGAAGCATCAGGTCGAGAACCAGAAGGTCGGCGTGCTCGCGGGTCAGAGCCCGGTCCATCGCAGTCGCGTCGGCGACGGCCTTGACGCCAAAGCCCTGCTCTTCGAGATAGCGTTCGAGCAGGTTGCGCAGGCGGGCGTCGTCATCGACGATCAGGATGCGGTAACGTTCCTTGTTTTCCATGACCGCCATCCTATCGGGTCGCGGGCGAGACGACCAGATCCCTCGCGGTAAGCGTTCGTTACGGTGTTCCGGCTGCGTAACCATTGCTTACAAGACCGCGCCCAGCTCACACATATGATTTACCCCGTTTTTGGAACATCGCTGCCAGCGAAGAGATTCTTTGCGCCGACGCTTGAGGAAACACCATGAAGTTCTCCCGCCACGAAGTCAGAACCCTGTCGCTCGCCGCCACGGTGTTCGCTGTGGTGGCCTCATCTTCCGCCCTGGCCGCCGGAATGCGCATCCTGCCTCAGCGGGACACCCATCCGGATCCCGCCGAGGAACGCCGGGACGAACCCAAGTTGCGCCACCAGGAGCGCCATGGCTTGCGCGAAGAACTCCGCCAGAGCCAGAGAGAGGGACTCACCCCCGCCGTGGGCTTCGATTCCGGGTACGAATCGCGCGCCCCGCGGCGAATGTCGCCTGAAGAGCGGCGCCAGCTGCGCCGTGAAATCAACGACGCTGCCCACAAGCTTTACGGCGAACGCTGACTCGCGCTTGACCGCTATCAAGAGCGCTCCACGGCGCTGCGCGTAAGTTCTGTCGCGACAGCGCGGCATTTCCCTGTCCGACTGTGGCCGCGCGGAATGAGTGGGAGCTAGCGATATGCTTACCAAAACCGCTGTCGATGCGCTGGAAAAGCGTCGCTCGGCCCTTCGCCTGGGCGGGGGGGCTGACAAACTGGCTGCCCGGCACGAAAAGGGGCAGCTCGGAGCGCGCGAGCGGCTCGATAAACTCTTCTCTGCCGGGACCTTCCAGGAGACGGGCGCGCATGTGCGCCACAGTGCGACTTCGTTCGGACTGTCCGGACGGGAATTCCCTGCCGACGGAGTCATCACCGGCACCGGCTTCATCGGCAACCTTCAGGTCGCCGCGTTCAGCCAGGACTTCACGGTCTGCGCCGGAACCCTGGGCAAGGCGCACGCCGAAAAAATCTCGCGCCTGATGAAGTATGTGCAGAACCTGGGCATTCCGCTGATCGCATTCCAGGATTCGGGCGGTGCGCGGATCCAGGAGGGCGTCGATGCGCTGTCCGGCTATGGCGACGTGTTCTATGCGAACGTGCTGCTCTCCGGCGTCGTGCCGCAGATCGCCGCGGTCCTCGGCCCCTGCGCGGGCGGCGCGGCTTACTCGCCTGCGCTGATGGACTTCGTCGTGATGACGCGCAGCAACGCGCAGATGTTCATCACCGGTCCCGAAGTGATCAAGGCGGTGACCGGGCGGGCAACGACGATGGACGAGGTCGGCGGCGCCCAGATGCATGCAAGCGTCAGCGGCAACGTGCACTTCATTGCCGAGGATGACGAGGACGCAATCGGGATCATCAAGCGCCTGCTCTCCTATCTTCCCGCCAACAACACCGAGGATCCTCCGCACCGGCTGGACCCGGATATCGACCTCTCGCTCGATGAGGGCATGGCGGCGCTGATTCCCGACGATCCCGGCGAGCCTTTCGATATTCACACGGTCATCGCGCGGCTCGTCGATGGTGGCGATTTCCTTGAAGTTCATGCGAGCTTCGCGCTGAACCTGGTTGTCGGTTTCGCGCGCATCGCCGGAGTCGTCGTCGGCATCGTCGCGAACCAGCCTTCGGTGATGGCCGGAGCTCTGGACATCAACGCCTCCGACAAGGCCTCGCGCTTCATCCGTTTCTGCAATGCATTCAACATTCCGCTGCTGACCCTGGTCGATGTCCCGGGCTTTCTGCCCGGAGTTGATCAGGAGCGGGGCGCGATCATCCGGCACGGCGCGAAGCTGCTCTTCGCCTATGCGTCCTGCACGACGCCGAAGATCACGGTCGTTCTGCGCAAGGCTTACGGAGGGTCTTATCTCGCGATGTGCAGCCAGGAGATGGGGGCCGACATGGTTTTCGCCTGGCCTTGCGCCGAAATCGCGGTGATGGGAGCTGAAGCGGCGGTTTCGCTGCTCTACCGGCGCGAGATCGAACAGGCCGAGGACAAGAAGGCGAAGATAGCCGAACTCGCCCAGGGCTATCGTGACGAGTTCGCATCCCCCTATGTTTCAGCCGGGAAGGGTTACATCACCGACGTGATCCAGCCCGGCGAGACCCGGGCGGCCTTGCGCCTCGCTTTCCGCAAAACGCTCGCAAAGCGCGAACGGCGGCCCGCGAAGAAGCACGGCAACATCCCGCTCTGAGGCCGCGATGGAAACGATCTTCTCAGGCCCGCTTGGCGCTCTTCTGCTCGCCGCGCTGCTCGGCACGGCCGCGGTGCTCTATTTCCTGCGCAAGAACGCGCCGCGCCTGGAGCCGGCTCGCGCCGCGCCCGCCCGCTTCGCGGGCGTTCCGCCCGAGCACGTCGCGGCGATCGCCGCCGCGCTCGCGGCCCTGCCGGGCCGGCGGCGCATCGTCCATATCGAAGTCCAGCGTGGTACGCGCAACTGGAGCGGGCAGGCGAGACTGGATCATCACTCCCATTCGATTGACAAGTACCGGCGCGGCGCAAGCTGGTGAGCCACCCCCTCCGAGGAAACGATCATGGAACGCAGATACCGCATCACCGTCGATGGACACCCCTATACCGTGACCGTCGAGGAACTCGGCGGAACTGCTGCACCTCACCCGGCTGACGCGCCGCGTTCGCCCCGCAGCGAAGCTCCGGCTCAGGCGCCCGCACCTGCGCCCGTCGCGGCAGCCCCTGTGCCCGCCGCGGCACCCGGTGCGGTGGTCAGCAGCCTCGGTGGCGTCGTCGAAAAGATCCACGTCGCGGTTGGCGACGCGGTCGCGGTTGGCGACACGCTGATCACGATCGAAGCGATGAAGATGAAGAACGCGATCGTCGCGCCGAGCGCGGGGGTCGTCGGCACGATCAGCGTCGCGGTCGGCGAGACCGTGGACTCGGGGCAGATTCTTCTGACTCTGGCCTGAAGGAGAGAGATTCGGCAGCTCGGTTCAAAAACCAGGGAGGCATCATGACGTCCGGCAGGCTTTGCGATATCCGTAACCTTGCTCTGGTGGGTGCTTCTGGAGCGGGAAAAACCACCTTGCTCGAATCCCTGCTCGTCGCCGCGGGGGCGATCGGCAGCGCCGGCTCAGTCGAAAAAGGGACGACAGTCAGCGATTACGATCCGCTCGAAAAGACGCTCGGACATTCGCTGAACACTTCGGTCTGTCACCTCGACTGGGCGGAGTGCGCGGTCAATCTTCTCGATACCCCGGGAACCCCTGATCTTCTTGGTCGGGCGCAGAGCGCGCTGGACGCGGTCGAGACCACGCTGGTCTGCGTGCGCGCCAGCGGCGGTGTCGGAACGCTGACCCGGCGGGTCATGGAAGAGGCGAACGGCCTGTGCCGGATGATGGTCGTGACCGGAATCGATGTTCCGGGCGTCGATCTCGCGGCGCTCGTCGGCCGCTTCGCCGAGATCTTCGGCAAGGTCTGCCTGCCGATCAATCTGCCGACTCCGGATCTCTCTGGTGTCGTCGACTGCTTCTTCGCACCCGACCCCGATGCCGAGACGGCTTTCTCGTCGGTGCGCGCCGCCCACGAAGCGCTGATCGACCAGGTCGTCGAACTCGACGAGGAGTTGATGACGGTCTATCTGGAGCAGGGGGAGTCGCTGACACCCGAACAGCTCCACGCACCGTTCGAGAAGGCGCTGCGCGAAGGGCACCTGATACCGGTCTGCTTTACCTCGGCGCGCTCGGGTTCCGGCGTGCGCGAACTGCTGGAGCTGATCGCGAAGCTGATGCCCAGCCCCGAAGAGGGCAATCCCGCGCACTTTCTGCGCGGCGAAGGCGAGGGGGCCGAGGATCTTGTCGCCTCCCCGGATCCTGCTGCCCACCTCGTGGCCCATGTGTTCCAGATCGCCAATGACGCCTATCGCGGCAAGCTCGCGATCTTCCGTATCCACCAGGGAACGCTGCGCGCGGGTTCCCAGATCTTCGTCGGCGATGCGCGCAAGACGGTCAAGGTCGCGCATCTGCTCAGACTTCAGGGCAGGAACCAGCAGGAAGTTTCCTCCGCCGGGCCGGGCGAGATCTGCGCACTGGCCCGAATCGAAGAAATCCACCGCGACGCGGTGCTGCACGATTCGCACGACGAGGATCTGCTGCATCGCGCGCCGCGCGTCTTTCCTCAGCCCGTTGCCGGTCTGGCGCTGCGGCCGACCAAGCTCGGCGACGAGCAGAAGCTCGCCGATGCGCTCGGACAACTGTGCGAGGAGGATCCCTGTCTCGCCGTCGAATACGATATCCAGGGCAAGCAGACCGTGGTTCGCGCCATGGGGCAGCCGCACCTGAAGATCCTCTGCGAGGCGCTGAGCCAGCGTTGGGGGCTCAAGCTCGACACTGCGCCTCCCGCCGTTCCCTATCGCGAGACGATAGGCGCAGTGGGGCAGGCGCGCTATCGGCACAAGAAGCAGAGCGGGGGGGCCGGACAGTTCGGCGAGGTCGAGCTCAGGGTCGAGCCGCTTGCCCGCGGTTCGGGCTTCGAATTCGTCGATCAGGTCAAGGGAGGCACGATTCCCGGCCAGTTCATGCCCGCGGTCGAGAAGGGCGTGCGCCAGGCGCTCGCGGAAGGCGCGCTGGCCGGCTTCCCGATCCAGGATCTGCGCGTCGTGGTTCTGGACGGCAAGCACCATGCGGTCGATTCGAACGAAGTCTCCTTCGTCAGCGCTGCGCGGCACGCGGTGCTCGAAGCGATCGCGCTGAGCCGGCCGCAGCTGCTCGAACCCTATGTAACGGCTCTGGTCCGGACCCGGGACGGGATGTTCGGCAGCGTCTCGGGCGAAATATCGGCGCGCCGGGGGCGTTTGCTGGGCACCGACAGCCCTCAGGCGGGCTGGACCGAGATCAACGCCCAGCTGCCTCTTGCCGAGATGGACGGCTTCGAAGCCCGGATCAAGTCTCTGCTGGCCGGAGATTGCGGTCTGACGGTCAGCTTCAGCCACTACGAGAACGCCCCGCTCGACATTCAATCGCGGCTGGCCAGGGCCTGGGAGGTGGGGGAGCAGTAGCCGGCCTGGACAGTGTAGGATCGCGTGCTCACATATCCGGCTGATCGTGATGGCGCGAATCGTCCCCGATAACTGGCGCAGACTCATCGCGGGGGCTGGCCCGCAACAGGCGCGCAAGCTCGATACGCTTGCCGCTCTGGCGGGCCTGCCCGAAGGCTTCACCGTCTATCACGATGTGCAGTGGAGCGGCGATGAGGGGGCGAGGCGGCGGTTCGGCAGCGTTGATTTCGCGGTCGTCTCGCCTCGGGGGGCCGTACTGCTGATCGAGCAGCACGGAGGTTACCTCGTCGAAGAGAACTCAGGCCTGATCCGCAGGGGCCGCCACCTCACCGAGATTGCGCACGGTCTGGGACGCAGCGCCGCTGCGATTAGCGCGGGCCTGCCCGGCGCTGTGCTCGATGTGCTGCTCTATCTGCCCGATTACACGGTGATGGATCGCGCGAGCGTAGCGATTGACGCGGCGGCCATCCTCGATGCGAGCTCTGCGCAGAGCCTGCCCGAATGGGTGAGTCGCCGCCTCGCCAAGCTCGATACCGGGATCACCGTGGAGCGCGAGCGCGCAGCCACGGTCAATCGCTATTTTTCGGACTCCCTTCGCCTCGTCGTCGATATCGGCAGCCAGATCGGATCGGCCGAGAAGCTGTACACGCGGCTCTCCGGTGGTTTGGCCGAATGGGCGCGGCGCATCCAGGTCGAACCGCATCGGGTGCGGATTTCGGCGACTGCCGGCTCGGGCAAGACCCAGCTCGCGCTGAGCCTGTTCGAGGAGGCGATCCGCGAGGGACGGCGAGTGATCTTCGTCTGCTTCAACCGCCCGCTGGCCGATCACTTCGCGCGCCTGGCGCCCGAGGGCGGCCTCGTCGCCTCCTACCTGCAGCTGTGCAACCGGATGGTGCGCAGCACGGGCCTGCGTCCGGATTTCTCCGAACCTGACGCTTTCGAGCGGATCGCCCAGGCCTTCGCGGCGATGGCCGTTCCCGAGGAGTTCCGGGTCGATGAGCTGATCGTCGACGAGGGCCAGGATTTCTCGGCACCGTGGCGCGATGCGCTGATGCGGCTGCTCATGCCGCATGGGCGTGCGTGGTGGCTAGAGGATGGTGGGCAGAACCTCTATGGGCGCGAGCCCGTGCCGCTGCCGGGCTGGGTCACGTTGACTTCTCCAGTCAACTATCGCAGCCCCGGTGAGATCGTTACTCTGCTGAACCGGCTCAGACCCGAGGCGAGGATTGAGGCGGGCAGTCCGGTCGAAGGCCAGAAAGTCTCGCTGTTCCGCTACCGCGGTCGCGATGAGTTGCTCGATCAGACGCGGCGCGCGGTGACCGAAGCGATCGGCCTGGGCTTTTCCCGGGAGCAGATCGTTATCCTGAGTTTTCGCGGGCGGGAACGATCGCTGCTCGCGCCCCTCGACCGGCTCGGGCCGATCGCGCTGCGTCACTTCTCGGGAGGCTATGATGCAGAGGGCAATCCGCTGTACACGGCGGGCGAAGTGCTGTGCGAGACGGTCTATCGCTTCAAGGGGCAGAGCGCGCCCTGCGTGATCCTGACCGAAATCGATGCGCCGGCTCTGGATGAAGCGTGCTGGCGCAAGATTTTCGTCGGCGCGACCCGCGCAACGCTGAAGCTCTCGGTGGTCGCGAGCGGAGAACTGGCACAGATCTTTGCCCGGGCGCTCGAAAATGGACTGTAATACCGTAATACAATGTGCCGCCCGATCGGCAGGGCTTCAGGAGGTCTGACCAGCTCCGGCTGCTCAAATCCTCAAGTTGCCGCCCTTCGTGCCGTAGGTAGGAAAGACACCTGTTCTGGCAGGTGCCGGAAACGATTGGTGGAGAGCAAAGCATGTCCGAACTACTGAAGAATATCGATGAACGTACCCGCCTTGCCGGTACGAACAAGCTTGAGATCCTGCTCTTCACTCTGGGCGAAGATCAACGCACAGGGCGGCGCGAGACCTTTGGCATCAACGTGTTCAAGGTTCGCGAAGTGATGCGCACGCCTCCGATCACCGCGGCGCCCGAGATGCAGGAAGCGGTCGAGGGAATGGTCTCGCTGCGCGGGCAGCTGGTACCTGTTGTCGATCTGGCCAAATATACCGGCGTCAACAAGGACGGCAAGCGCGACATCATGATCGTGACCGAGTACAACGGCCACACCCAGGGCTTCCTGGTCGAAGCGGTCGATACGATTCTTCGCCTCGACTGGGAGCAGATGCGGGTGCCGCCCGAAATGCTCACTTCACGCCTGGGCGGACTCGTCACTTCGGTGACCGAGCTGGCCGACGACAAACTGATCATGATGCTGGACGTCGAAAAGGTTCTGTCCGAGACGACCAAGTACGACGACGAGTACATGTTCAAGGACATCCGCCCCCTCACCCGCGAGGATGCGACGGTCTTTTTTGCCGACGACTCGGTCGTTGCGCGCAAACAGATCGAACGCACGCTCAAGATCATGGGGGTGCGTGCGATCGGAACGGTCAATGGCCGGGTCGCCTGGGACGAGCTGCAGCGTATCGCAGCTCATGCCGAGATCACCGGCCGCAAGGTCAAGGATCTGGTTTCCGCGGTGCTGACCGACATCGAGATGCCCGAGATGGACGGCTACATCCTGACCAAGAAGATCAAGACGGACCCCCGTTTTGAGGGCATTCCTGTGCTGATGCACTCCTCGCTGTCGGGTATGTCGAACCAGGTGCTGGGCAAATCGGTTGGCGTCGACGCCTATGTGTCGAAGTTCGAACCCCACCGCTTGGCCGATGCGTTGCGCGCTTATATCGATCCCGTCAAGACCGTTGCCGCAGAAGAGTAAGGGAGATAGAACAAATGGAGCGCTTCGAAGGAAATCTGCTCGAAACGGTCGATGCGAGGACGAAGCTCGCGGGTTCCAACCGGATGGAAATCCTGCTGTTCTCGCTGGGAACCTCGGAGACATTCGGCATCAACGTCTTCAAGGTTCGCGAAGTCTCGAAGACCCCGTTCATCACCCGTTCGCCGAACATGCCCGCCGGAGTCGAAGGTTTGATCTCGCTGCGCGGAAATGTGATTCCGGTGCTCTCGCTCGGGCGCATCCTCGGCCTGCAAAAGCCGGGACAGGAGCTGGGCGGCTCGATGATGGTGACCGAGTACAGCAAGCGGACCCTGGGTTTTCTGGTTCATGATGTCGACCGGATCATCCGCGTCGAATGGGACAAGGTCAGGCAGCCGGAGAACGTCAGCTCCTCGGCGGCGGCCTTCATCACCGCGATCACTTCTTTGCCCGACGGGCGCCTCGTTTCCATCCTCGACGTCGAGACGATTCTGGCCAACACTTTCGGAGAGACGCCGATCGGCCAGATCACTCCGCTGGCCAAGGAAGTCGAAGCCCATGTCTTCTTCGCTGACGATTCTTCGATCGCGCGCAAGAAGATCGCTGAGGTGCTCGACAAGCTGGGCGCCCGCCACAAATATGCGATGAACGGTGCCGAAGCCTGGACCCGTCTCGAAGGTATGGCTTCCCACGCCCAGCTTCAGAAGCGCAGACTTGCCGATGAGCTGACGATGATCCTCGTCGATGCCGAGATGCCGGAGATGGACGGTTATGTGCTGACGCGCAACATCAAGGCCGACGCCCGTTTTGACGGAATTCCGGTCGTGATGCACTCTTCGCTGTCCTCGGAGGCGAACAGGGCGATGGGAAAATCAGTCGGGGTCGATGCTTACGTCGCGAAATTTGATGCCGAGGTTCTCGCCGAGACCCTCCGCCCCTATCTGATGAAATCGTACAGGGAATAACCCGGAGAATTAGATATGTCCGACCCCAAGACAAAGTTTCTCGTCGTGGATGATTTTTCGACGATGCGCCGCATCGTTCGCAACCTGCTCAAGGAATTGGGCTATACGAACGTCGATGAGGCCGAGGACGGCGCAATCGCATTGCAGAAGCTTCAGGGGGGCGGCTTCGAATTCGTCGTCACCGACTGGAACATGCCCAATATGACGGGACTTGAGCTGCTGCAGGCGATTCGCGCCAATGCCCAGCTCAAGGATCTTCCCGTGCTGATGATCACGGCGGAAGCGAAGAAAGAGAACATCATTGCCGCCGCCCAGGCGGGCGCCAGTGGCTATATCGTCAAGCCTTTCACGGCGGCGACTCTTTCCGAAAAGATCGGCAAGATTTTCGAAAAGATCGGTAAGTGATCCGTTCCCGATTGAGCGGATGGATTCAGACGCTTTGCGCGTGCAGACAGATTACGGGAGTCGGACATGGCAAATCGGCCATTGAATGACGGATCAGGCGACAACGAAGAACTTCAGGCTCTTTTCGACACCATTGCCGAGGAAGCCGCTCACCCCAAAGCCCCCGAGGCTTCGGGCGATAATGATGATTTGCAACACCTTTTTGATGAAGTCTCTTCCCAGTACGCGGGCGGCGACCAGCAGACCCTCGAAGGCGAGGCGCGCGAAGTGCCCCCCGAGCCGATGACCGCGGAAGAACGTCAGGAATCGGTGTTCAACAAGATCGGGCAGATCACGCGGATGCTGCACGACAGCCTGCGCGAGCTCGGCTACGACAGGATGCTCGAGGAGACGGCCCGGCAGATTCCGGATGCCCGCGAGCGTCTGTCCTATATCGCCACGATGACCGAGCAGGCAGCGAGCCGGGTTCTGAACGCGACCGACGTTGCGAAGCCTCTCGCCGAGAAGACCGGCTGCGCAGCCGAGGCGCTCAAAGCCCGCTGGGACAAGCTCTATGCCCGCGAACTCTCGGTTGCCGAGTTCAAGACGCTCGCCGGAGAGACGCACACTTTCCTTGGCAGCTCCGCGGCCGACAGCAAGGTCATCGATAGCCAGCTGCTCGAGATCATGATGGCTCAGGACTTCCAGGATCTGACCGGGCAGGTCATCAAGAAGATCGTCGATATGACGGCTCATCTTGAGAACGAGCTGCTGAAGGTTCTGCTCGAAGTCATCCCCGAGAACAAGCGTTCGTCCAAGAGCGATGGCCTGCTCAATGGTCCGGTGGTCAGCGGCGACGGGCGTGAAGACGTGGTCAATAATCAGGAGCAGGTCGACGATCTGCTCGAGAGTCTGGGCTTCTGAGCGGTTCATCCGCAACGGGCTGAGAAGGTTTGAAATCGACAAATGAAGCGGAGCGAGCCATGAGCGACTTTGGAGGAATGGAGGACCTGCTTCAGGACTTCCTGATCGAGGCAGGCGATCTGCTATCCGGCGTCGACAACAAGCTGGTGGATCTGGAGCGCAGCCCGGGCGATACGGGGCTGCTCAATGAGATCTTCCGGGGTTTTCACACGATCAAGGGGGGCGCGGGCTTCCTGAATGCAACCGAGCTGGTGACGCTGTGCCACCTGACCGAGAGCCTCTTCGACAAGCTGCGCAACGCCGAACTGCTGGTCACGCCGGAAATGATGGACGTGATCCTCGCCGCGACCGGATCGGTGCGCGACATGTTCGGCGAGCTCGAGCGTGGGGTTCAACCCGGAGCAGCGTCTGCCCAGCTGATCGATCTGCTCAAGCTGGCGGTGGCCGGCCAGCTGACCGCCGAGGCGGCGGCAACGCTGACGAATACTCCGGCTCCGGTGCAGGTTCCGGAGAGCGAACCCGCCGCTGAGACGAGCGCTCTGGTTCCAGTCTCTCCGGTCTTTGTTCCGCCCGAACCGATCGGCGAGGACGGCCTGGACTGGAACGCGCTCTATGAAGCCGTCGCCGGTGGCCCGCCGCTGTCTGCGGCGGCTGCGGCGCCCACCTCGGTTGCCGTCGACCCGCACGGTGTCCAGGGCAAGTCTCCCGACGAGATCATCCAGGCCGCGATCGGCCGCCGCGCATCCGACAAGCCCGGCTACAGCGGTCCGGTCGGCCGTCGCGAGAGCGAACGCCAGCGCGACAATTCGATCCGTGTCGACACTTCTCGCCTGGATCAGGTTCTGAACCTGTCGGGCGAAATCGGCCTGACCAAGAACCGGCTCAACGCGTTGCGCTCGGACATCCTGAATGGACGCTCCGACAGCGAAACGCTGCACGCGCTCGATGTCGCGGTCAGCCAGCTCGATCTTCTGGTCTCCGATTTGCAGAACGCGGTGATGAAGACGCGGATGCAGCCGATCGGACGCCTGTTCCAGAAGTATCCGCGCATCGCGCGCGACCTCGCCCGCGGTCTGGGCAAGGATGTCGAGCTGATGCTCTCCGGCGAGGAGACCGAGATCGACAAGACGATGATCGAGGATCTGTCCGATCCGATCATCCACTTGATCCGCAACGCGGTCGATCACGGCGTCGAGCTGCCGCACGAACGGGTTGCCGCCGGCAAATCCGAAAAGTCGGTGGTCAGGCTCGAAGCGCGCCAGGAAGGCGATCACATCGTCATCATCGTCGCCGACGACGGTCACGGCATGAACGCCGAGCGCCTGCGCGCCAAGGCGCTCGAGAAGCGTTTGATCACCGATGAAGAAGCGAACACGATGGACGAACGCCAGAGCTACAACCTGGTGTTCCTGCCCGGCTTCTCGACTGCGGACAAGGTCTCCGATGTGTCCGGCCGCGGCGTCGGCATGGACGTTGTGCGCACAAACATCCAGAAGCTCAACGGCACGATCGACATCCGTTCGGCCCAGGGCAAGGGAACGACTTTCACGATCTCGCTGCCTCTGACCCTGGCGATCCTGCCGGTTCTGGTCGTCCGCCTCGACGAGCAGCCCTTCGCGGTGCCGTTGTCGATGGTTCGCGAGATCCTGCCGGTCGATCCGGCCGAAGTTCAGGAGGTCGGCGGACGGGCAACGATGGTCGTGCGCGGCGAAGTGCTGCCAATCTATACGCTCTCAGGCCTGCTCGGCTGGCCACAGCAGCACCGGCCCGAGTACGGCGTGCTGATGCAGACCGGCGAGCGCAACTATGTGCTCGCAATCGACACATTCGCCGGCCGCGAGGACGCGGTGATCAAGTCGCTCGATGCCTTCCGTCCCAAGGGCGTCGCCGGGGTCACGACTCTGGCAAACGGGCAGATCGTGCTGATCCTCGACATGAAGGAACTGCTGGCCTCGTTCAGCGAACAGAGCGGTATCAGCCGCGAAGAGCTGCTTCAGCAGCGTCTGCCCAGCGCGGCTTGAGTTTTCGCAGGTCCTGAAAACCGCCCCCGGTTCGCCGGCGGGCGGTTTTTTATCTTTGCGCTCTGTTTATGCTTGAGCTTGCCACGATGGGAAGCTTCATGCTCTGTCCATCGAAATGGAGGAGGCCTGGATGAAGAATGAGACCTTGATGATCCCTGTGCGCGGCATGAGCTGTGCCTCCTGCGTGGCGAGGCTTGAAAAGGCGATCGCGGCCGTCGACGGAGTTGAGGCCGTTGCGGTGAGCCTCGCCGCGGAGCAGGCGCAAGTCGAAGCGGCGGCCCAGAGTCTGCCGGCCATCCTGGTCGCGATCCGCAAGACGGGCTTCGAGGTTCCCGAGCACGAGTTCGAGCTGAAGATCTCGGGCATGAGCTGCGCGTCCTGTGTCGCCCGCGTCGAGAAGGCGCTGAACCGTGTTCCGGGCGTCCTGGAGGCGAGCGTGAGCCTGCCGGCCGAGTCGGCGCGGGTCCGTGCGCTCGGCGCCGAGCCCGAGGCTTTGATCGCTGCGGTGGGTACGCTCGGTTTCTCGGCGAGCCTGGCCAGCGAGCAGACCGATGAGACGGACACAACCCAGCGCGAAACCCAGGAACTCGCCGCCGGCATCGCTCTGGTCCTGCCGCTTGTCCTGCCGATGCTCGCGAGTCTGAGCGGCCGCGATCTGATGCTGGCCCACTGGCTTCAGGCCCTGCTCGCGACGCTGGTCCAGTTCGCACTGGGCGCACGCTTCTACCGCTCGGCCTGGAACGCGCTGAGGGCGGGCGCCGGCAACATGGATCTGCTCGTTGCGTTGGGCACCAGCGCGGCTTACGGTTTTTCGCTGTGGCAGTGGTGGCTTCACGGCGAGCATGCCCAGCTCTACTTCGAAGCCTCGGCGGTCGTGATCGTGCTGGTCAGGCTGGGCAAATGGCTGGAAGCGCGTGCGCGGCGCCAGACGCTGTCAGCGATCCGCGCGTTGCAGGCGCTGAGGCCGGACTTCGCACGCGTCGAGCGCGAGGGACGCGTGCTCGAGCTGCCGATCGCCGAGCTGCGCCTCGGCGATCGCGTCGTGATCCTGCCCGGCGAGCGCATCGCCGTCGACGGCCGGATTCTTGACGGAGAATCCTCGGTCGATGAAGCGCTGATCTCGGGGGAGAGTCTTCCGGTCGAGAAACGGGTCGGGGACACGGTAACCGGCGGCGCGATCAACGGCGAAGGGCGGCTCGTGGTCGAAGTGCTGGCCTTGGGGGCCGAGACTGTTCTGGCCCGGATCATCAGCCTCGTCGAACATGCCCAGGCCGCGAAGGCGCCGATTCAGCACCTCGTCGACAAGGTAGCCGCAATCTTCGTTCCGGTCGTGCTGATCCTCGCGCTGCTGACGTGGCTGGGCTGGGGGCTGGCGACGGGAAACTGGGAGGCGGGGCTGATCAACGCGGTGTCCGTTCTGGTGATCGCCTGCCCCTGTGCGCTGGGGCTCGCGACGCCGGCGGCGATCATCGTCGGCACCGGTCTGGGCGCCCGCTACGCGATCCTGATCAAGGACGCCGAAGCACTGGAGCGGGCGCACCGGATTCGCGTCGTTGTCTTCGACAAGACCGGAACCCTGACTGAAGGCCATCCTCGCCTCGTCGCCAGTCACGGCGAGGGCGCGCTCGTGCTGGCCGCGGCCATCCAACGCGGCTCCAGCCATCCGCTGGCCCGTGCCTTGCTCGAAGCGGCCGAAGGCCTGGCCTTGCCAGAGCTCAGCGCCTACCAGAGCCTTCCCGGTCGAGGCATGAAGGCCGAGATGGACGGCAAGCCTCTGTTGCTCGGCAATGCCCGTTTGATGGAGGAGTGGGGGATAGGCTGCGAGGCTTTTGCTGAGGCCGCCAGAGCCCACCAAAGCGAAGGGCGCACGCTGGCCTGGCTTGCCGAAGCGAGGGCAGGCAGCGCAGCGCTGGGCCTCTTCGCGTTCGAAGACTCGCTGCGCGCGCAGGCGGCAAGCGCCGTCAGCGCGCTGCAGGAGCAGGGGATACGCGTGATCCTGTTCAGCGGAGATCATCCGGGCGCCGTTGCGCGGGTCGCGGAGCGGCTAGGCATCACCGAGTTCCGCTCCGCACTGCTCCCCGCCGAGAAGGCGGAAGGGATCGCGAAGCTGCGCGAAGGCGGGGTCTGCGTCGCGATGGTCGGCGACGGGATCAACGACGCTCCGGCGCTCGCCGCGGCGGACGTCGGGATCGCGATCGGTGGCGGCACCGACGTTGCGATGCATGCGGCCGCGATCACTCTGCTCGGCAACGATCCGCGGCGCGTCGCCTCCGCGATCTCGCTGTCGCGCCGAACCGTCGCGAAGATACGTCAGAACCTGTTCTGGGCTTTTCTGTTCAACGTGATCGGAATCGCTCTGGCCGCAGCGGGGGCACTGTCCCCGATGATCGCGGGGGCGGCGATGGCCGCCTCGTCGGTCTCGGTCGTCACGAATGCGCTGATGCTCAGGCGCTGGAAACCGAAGGAAAAATGAACATAGGCGAGGCGGCGAAGCTCTGCGGGATTTCAGCCAAGCGGATCAGGCATTACGAGGAACAAGGCCTTCTCGCCAAGGCTCCGCGCAGCGAGGCCGGCTACCGGCGCTATACGCACGATGATCTGCGTCGGCTCAATTTCATCCGCCATGCCCGGGAGCTGGGCTTTGGTCTCGAGCAGATCCGCGAGCTGCTGTCGCTGTGGGAGGACGGAGCGCGCGCGAGCCGAGAGGTCAAGGCGATTGCGCTGAGCCATATCGCTGAACTCGAACGCAAGATCACGGCAATGCAGGCGATGAAGGAGGCTTTGCTGGAGTTGGCCGACGCTTGTCAGGGCGACCAGCGCCCGGACTGCCCGATCCTGAATGCGATCGCGCAGGGCGGCTGCGCCGGGTGACGCCTTTCAGCGGATCGAGTTGGCGGCGGCTTCGCCGCCGATCAGACGGCGGGCACCGTTGAAGGTGCGCTGCCAGTAGGCTTCGTTCAGATTGTCGACGCGCACCCGGCCGCCCGCGGACGGGGAGTGCAGGAAACGGTCGTCGCCCAGGTAGATGCCGACGTGCGAGAAAGTCCTGCGCATCGTATTGAAGAAGACCAGATCACCCGGCTTCAACTCGTTGCGGCCGACCTGCTTGCCCATGCTGGCCATTTCCCGGGCACTGCGCGGCAGATTCAAGCCCAGCGCGTCGCTGAAGATGCGCCGAACGAGGCCGCTGCAGTCGAAGCCCGTCTCGGCCGAACTGCCGCCGAAACGATAGGGAATGCCGAGGTATTGGAGGCCTGAATTCATGACCCCCTGAACCTGGTGGGTCGCCCGGCCGAACAGATCGGGTTGTCCTTCATCGGAGGAGGCTTCGCGAGCCTGAGCCTGCTGGGCGGCCTCGGGAGGTTCCGCGTGAGCAGGCGCGTGCAGCAGGGCTGCCGATACCAGTGCGATGAGTAGGGGTTTCAAATCCATCGGCGCATCATACCCGCCTGAGTCTTCGCCTGTAAACCCTTGATCTGCATGGTTTGCTCTATTCAAAAGGGATATTTCGCCATAAGGGAGAAGGCTGAACGCCTGTCGGGACGGGAATTGCCCGGGCTCGCCATCAAAATCGGGGCCAGCGAGGCCCCGATCCGTAAACTTCCCCTTACAAAGCATCCCGGACTCAGAGCACCTCGCCCGCCCAGTCGGCGAGGCGGGAGCGCTCGCCGCGTTGCAGCGTGATGTGACCGTTGTGCCCCCAGCCCTTGAAGCGGTCGACGACGTAGCTCAGACCCGAGCTGCCTTCGGTCAGATAAGGCGTATCGATCTGGGCGAGGTTGCCCAGACAGACGACCTTGGTGCCCGGACCCGCGCGCGTGATCAGCGTCTTCATCTGCTTCGGAGTCAGGTTCTGGGCTTCGTCGATGATCAGGAATTTCTGGATGAAAGTGCGCCCGCGCATGAAGTTCAGCGACTTGATCTTGATCCGGGTGCGTATCAGGTCGCGCGTTGCGGCCCGTCCCCATTCTCCGGCGTACTGATTGCCCTCTTCGGCCGTGCCGTTGAGCACGTCGAGGTTGTCCTCGAGCGCGCCCATCCACGGCGTCATCTTCTCTTCCTCGGTTCCGGGCAGAAAGCCGATGTCCTCGCCGACCGGAACGGTGACTCGGGTCATGATGATCTCGCTGTAGCGCTTGGTTTCGAGAACCTGGGTCAGCGCCGCGGCAAGCGTCAGCAGCGTCTTGCCGGTTCCGGCCTGACCGAGCAGCGTGATGAAGTCGATCTCCGGGTTCATCAGCAGGTTCAGCGCGAAATTCTGTTCGCGGTTGCGCGCGGTGATACCCCAGACATTGTTCTTCTGATGGGTGAAGTCGATCAGCGTTTCGAGCACCGCGCTCGTCGCCTCGCGCTGCTTGACCCAGGCATGGAGCGGTTTCTCGCCTTCCTGATAGACGAACTGGTTGAGCGTCAGTTCGCCGGCGGCCGCGCCCTGGAGCCGGTAATAGGTGCGTCCGTTCTCCTTCCACGACTCCATGCCCTGGGCGTGCTGCTCCCAGAACTCGGGGCTGAGTTCGCGCATGCCCGAATAGAGCAGGTCGGTGTCTTCGAGCACCTTGTCGTTGAAGTAGTCCTGAGCCGCCAGGCCCATCGCCTGGGCCTTGATCCTCATGTTGATGTCCTTGGACACCAGGATCACGGCGCGTTTGGGGAACTTCGCCTGCAGGTGATAGACGACGGCGAGGATCTGGTTGTCGGCCTTGGTCGTCGGCAGCTTGACCGGCAGTTCGGTCGGCATCGCCTCGGTCTGCAGGAAAAGACGGCCGGTGGCCATCTGGTGCGAGGGCTCGAAGAGATCGAGGCCGCTGTCAATCGCTTCGCTGCGGCCGGAGATGATTTCGTCGAGCATCCGGCTCGCCTGGCGCGCGTTGCGTGAGACTTCCGACATCCCTCTCTTGTGCCCGTCCAGCTCTTCCAGAGTCTGGATCGGGATGAAGAGGTCGTGTTCCTCGAAACGGTAGAGGCTGCTCGGGTCGTGCATCAGCACATTGGTGTCGAGGACGAAGAGCTTGGTGATCGGACTGGACTTGCGCGCGCGTTTGGCTGGCATGGCGAAGCGGTTCCCGAGGTTGAGACGATCAGAGAGTCTTGACGAAGTCGAGGACGGCCTGGGCGTGCCCAGGAACCTTGACGCCCCGCCATTCGTGGCAGACGTGGCCGGAAGCATCGAGCACGAAAGTGCTGCGCTCGATGCCGCGAACCTGTTTGCCGTACATGTTCTTCAGTTTGATGACACCGAAAGCCTCGCAGAGCTTTTCGTCGGCATCCGAGATCAGTTCGAAGGGGAAGTCCTTCTTGCACTTGAAGTTCTCGTGCGAGCGCAGAGAGTCGCGCGAGACGCCCAGCACGATTGCGTTGTGCCGGGCAAATTCATCGTGCAGCCGGCGAAAGTCTTCACCCTCGAGCGTGCAGCCGGGCGTATTGTCTTTCGGGTAGAAATAGAGCACGACGATGTGCGGCTGCAGATCCGCGAGGCGGATGCTGCGCTCGCCGGTTGCGCTCAGTTCGAGTTCTGCTGCGGCTTGCATGGCTTGCTCCGACGTCTTGAACGCACCGAGCGTAACTCGGGGCGATGAGCTGCCGCAATATCAGTGCTCGATGAGCAGCGCCGCGCAGACATCGCGACCTTCGCTGGCGAGGATATTGTAGGTGCGGCAGGCCGCGGCGGTGTCCATGATCTCGAAACCCCGCCCGGCTTCGATCAGCCCGCGCAGCAGCGCGGGGGAGGGAAAGCGCTGGCGCTCTCCGGTTCCGATCAGCGTGATCGCGGCGCCGAGTTCGGCCAGACGCGTGCAGTTGGCGGCGGCAAGGCTGGCGAAATCCGTGACGCGCCAGTCATCGAGAACGCGGTCGGGGAGCACGATGAGGGAATTTTCGTAGCGCCTGCCGTTGATTTCGACGTAGCCCGGCCCCTGGGCGGAGATGAGTTCGAGGCCTGGATTCTGTTCAAGCAGCAGTTTCATGGCTTGCCGCCGGTTTGCGGCCATCAGTGGGCTTGGCTAGGATTATAAACTTTTGCGCAGCGACCCGGCCCGGGTCGGGCGAAGCGAGGAGGACAGGATGAGCGAGGAAATGTCAGCGGTGGAAGCAAACGAAGAGCAGGATCCGGCGCCTCCCCGGGTGGTTCGCAAGTCGGCCAAGCTCGCTCACGTCTGCTACGACATCCGCGGCCCCGTCCTCGACCGTGCCCGCAAGATGGAAGAGGACGGGCAGAAGATCCTGAAGCTCAACATCGGCAATCTCGCGGTCTTCGGCTTCGATCCTCCCGAAGAGATCGTCCAGGACATGATCCGCAACCTGCCCGATGCGGGCGGCTACACGGATTCGAAGGGTCTCTTCGCACCGCGCAAGTCGATCATGCACTACACGCAGCAGAAGAAGATCTCCGGCGTCACGATCGAGGACATCTACATCGGCAACGGTGCCTCCGAGCTGATCGTGATGGCGATGAACGCGCTGCTCAACAACGGCGATGAGGTGCTGATTCCCGCCCCTGACTATCCGCTCTACACGGCCGCGGTGTCGCTGTCGGGGGGCAGCCCGGTCCATTACCTCTGCGACGAGCAGTCCGACTGGATGCCCGACATCGCCGACATGCGCCGCAAGATCACGTCGAACACGAAGGCGATCGTCGTGATCAATCCGAACAACCCGACCGGAGCGCTGTATCCGCGCGAAGTGCTCGAACAGATCGTCGAACTGGCCCGCCAGCACCAGCTGATCGTGTTCGCCGACGAGATCTACGACAAGACGCTCTACGACGGCAATGAGCATGTGAGCCTCGCTTCGCTCGCCGACGACGTGCTCTTCGTCACCTTCAACGGCCTGTCGAAGAACTACCGCTCCTGCGGCTACCGGGCCGGATGGATGGTCGTGTCGGGCGCCAAGAAGGGCGCGGCCGACTACATCGAGGGGCTCAACATGCTCGCCTCGATGCGGCTGTGCTCGAACACTCCGGGCCAGCTCGCGATCCAGACCGCGCTGGGCGGCTATCAGAGCATCCAGGATCTGGTGGCCCCGACCGGGCGGCTCACCCGCCAGCGCGATCTGGCCTGCCAGTTGCTGGGTGACATTCCAGGGGTGAGCTGCGTCAAGCCCAAAGCTTCGCTCTATCTTTTCCCGAGGCTGGATCCGAAGATCTACCCGATTCAGAACGACCAGCAGTTCATTCTCGAACTGCTCGAAGCCGAACGGGTGCTGCTGGTCCAGGGGACGGGCTTCAACTGGCCCCACCACGACCACTTTCGCGTCGTCTTTCTGCCGCACGAGGAGAGCTTGCGCGAGGCGATCACACGCATTGCGCGCTTCCTTGAACAATATCGTAAGCGTAATGGGCGCTGAAACGGGTAAACTGATCCCCGTTACCGACTCTTCGGGGTCGGTCATTGCCGGAGAATGGCTGCTTGCCGCCGAGTCCGTGCATCGCCAGCTTCGCCCCCAGCTTCCCGACGATTACCGCTTCGCGATGGAGCGGGTCTTCGCCGGAGGAGGGCGGATGGTGGTTCTCACGGACGCGCAGAAGGTGCTCGGCCTGGCTGTCTGGAGGGTTTTTGCGGACACCTTCAGTGGTCTGAAGTTCTACGTGGACGATCTCGTCATCGACGAGGCGTCGCGCTCCCTGGGTGCAGGCCACAAGCTGGTCACCTGGCTGGAGCAGGAAGCACGCACGCTGGGAGCCGGCTCGATCACGCTGGATTCCGGGACGCAACGCACGCGCGCCCATCGCTTCTATTTCCGCGAAGGCTTTGTCATCACCTCTTTCAATTTCAAGAAACAGCTCTCATGAAACCGATCAACGTTGGTCTGCTAGGAATCGGCACAGTCGGCGGTGGCACTTTCACCGTCCTGTCGCGCAATCAGGAAGAAATCACCCGTCGTGCAGGGCGCCCGATCCGGATTACCACCGTCGCTGATCGCAACGTCGAACTCGCGCGCAGCATCGTCGGCGACCGCGCCAGGATCACGGCCGATGCGTTCGAGCTGGTCCGTGACCCCGAGATCGATATCGTCATCGAGCTGATCGGCGGCTACGGCGTCGCGAAGGAACTGATCCTGGCCGCGATCGAGAACGGCAAACACGTCGTGACGGCCAACAAGGCGCTGCTGGCCCTGCATGGCAACGAGATCTTTGCCGCGGCGAGCCGCAAGGGCGTCATGGTCGCGTTCGAGGCAGCCGTCGGCGGCGGCATCCCGATCATCAAGGCGCTGCGCGAAGGGCTGACCGCGAACCGCATCGAATGGCTGGCCGGCATCATCAACGGCACGACCAACTTCATCCTGACCGAGATGCGCGACAAGGGCCTGTCCTTCGAGGCCGTGCTCGGCGAAGCGCAAAAGCTCGGTTATGCGGAGGCGGATCCGACTTTCGACGTCGAAGGGGTGGACGCCGCGCACAAGCTGACGATCATGAGCGCGATCGCTTTCGGCGTGCCGATCCAGTTCGAGAAGACCTACATTGAAGGCATCTCCCGGCTCGCCCGCGAGGACATCGCCTATGCGGAAGAACTTGGCTACCGGATCAAGCTGCTGGGCATCGCCCGGCGCACCGCGCGCGGTCTTGAACAGCGCGTGCACCCGACGCTGATCCCCGAGCGCCGTCTGATCGCCAACGTCGATGGCGTCATGAACGCGGTGCTGGTCAAGGGCGATGCGGTCGGCCATACGCTGTACTACGGGCGCGGCGCCGGCGCCGAGCCGACCGCGAGCGCGGTTGTTGCCGACCTCGTCGATGTGACCCGGATGCACACGTCCGACCCCGAACACCGGGTTCCGCACCTCGCCTTCCAGGCCGATCAGCTGGTCGAGCTGCCCGTGCTCGACATCGGCGATGTCGAAACCTCGTTCTATCTGCGCATCGACGTGCTCGACCGCCCCGGCGTGCTGGCCGACGTGACCCGGATCCTGGCCGATCACTCGATCTCGATCAAGGCGATGATCCAGAAGCAGCCCAAGGAAGGGAGCGACCGGACCAGCATCATCCTGCTCTCCAACCTCGTTCTGGAGCGGAACATGCAGCAAGCGATCGCGCTGATCGAGAAGCTGCCGACCGTCGCTGCGGCCGTGACGCGGATCCGCGTCGAAGGTCTGGACAACTGAGGAGGACAGGATGCGTTACATCTCCACCCGCGGCCAGGCCGCCCCCCGCTCCTTCCTCGAAATCCTGCTCGGCGGGCTGATGGAGGACGGCGGCCTCGCGCTGCCCGAAGCCTATCCGCAGTTCTCGATCGATGAACTCGAAGGCCTGCGCGGCGCGAGCTACGCGGAGCTCGCCTTCGCGGTGCTGTCGCGCTTTGCCGACGACATCCCGGCCGAGGATCTGCGCGCGATCGTCGGGCGCACCTATACGGCCGAGGTCTACTGCAATGGGCGAGAGACTTCCCGCTCGGCCGAGATCACGCCGCTGCGCACGCTCGAACCGGGCCTTCATCTGCTCGAACTGTCCAACGGGCCGACGCTCGCGTTCAAGGACATGGCGATGCAGCTGCTCGGCAACCTGTTCGAGTACGCGCTCGCGAAGACCGGCGCTTCACTGAACATCCTCGGCGCGACCTCGGGCGACACCGGTTCGGCGGCCGAGTACGCGATGCGCGGCAAGAAGGGGGTCAGCGTCTACATGCTCTCGCCCTGGGGTAAGATGAGCCCCTTCCAGCGCGCGCAGATGTACTCGCTGCAGGACGCGAACATCCACAACATCGCGGTGCGCGGCATGTTCGACGACGCGCAGGACATCGTCAAGGCGGTCTCGAACGACCTCGAGTTCAAGCGCCGCCACGCGATCGGTACCGTCAACTCGATCAACTGGGCGCGCGTCTGCGCTCAGGTCGTCTATTACTTCAAGGCCTATTTCGCGGCGACGACGCGCTCGGACGAGCGCGTCTCCTTCGCCGTGCCTTCGGGCAACTTCGGCAACATCTGCGCCGGCCACATTGCGCGCCAGATGGGCCTGCCGATCGCGAAACTGGTTCTGGCGACCAACGAGAACGACGTGCTCGACGAGTTCTTCCGCACCGGGCTGTACCGGCCGCGCAAGACCGCCGAAACCCACGCGACCTCGAGCCCATCGATGGACATCTCGAAAGCGTCGAACTTCGAACGCTTCGTCTTCGACCTGGTCGGGCGGGATGCCGGAGTGCTGCGCGGACTGTGGCAGCAGGTCGACTCGGGCGGTGCATTCGACCTGGCCGGTACGACCTATTTCGCGCGGATCGGGAACTTCGGCTTCGAGTCGGGGCGCAGCACCCATGCCGACCGCCTGGCGACGATCCGTCTGGCCGACGCAAAGTACGGTGTCACGATCGACCCGCACACGGCCGACGGCCTGAAAGTCGCGCTGGAGAAGCGCGACGCCGAGGTGCCGATGATCGTGCTGGAGACCGCGCTGCCGGCCAAGTTCGAGGAGACGATAGAGGAGGCTCTGGGGCGCGCACCCGAACGTCCCGCCGCCTATGCCGACATCGAATCGCTGCCGCAAGCGGTCGAAGTCATAGACGCCGACGTCGCCGTGGTCCGCGGCCTGATCGAGGCGGGCGAGGGGCTCTGAACCACGCTTTGCCATAGGAAAGGGCGCCCGAGAGCGCCCTTTCTTCTTTGGTGGAGCTCGCCTCAGCGTTCGAAATGGCGCAGCGACAGGTCGACCGCCTGGACGTCCTTGGTCAGCTTGCCGATCGAGATCCGGTCCACGCCCAGATCGGCGATTGCCCTGAGCTGCTCGAAACCGACGCCGCCGCTCGCTTCGAGCTGGGCGCGGCCGGCGTTGATCATCACCGCTTCGGCCATCTCGGCATGGGTCATGTTGTCGAGCAGGATCATCTCGGCGTTGGCGGCGAGCGCTTCGCGCAGCTGATCGAGGGTTTCGACCTCGACTTCGATGAATACATCGCCGTGCGCGATCGCGCGCGCCTTCGCCAGCGCCGCGGTGATTCCGCCGGCGGCCATGATGTGGTTTTCCTTGATCAGGATTCCATCGTAGAGGCCGATCCGGTGGTTGGTTCCGCCGCCGACCGAGACTGCGTATTTCTGGGCCAGGCGAAGCCCGGGAAGCGTCTTGCGGGTATCGACGATCTTCGCTTTCGTGCCCGCCACCGCCTTGACGTAGCTTCGCGTGCGAGTCGCGGTCGAGGACAGCAGCTGCAGGAAGTTCAGCGCGGTGCGCTCGGCGGTCAGCAGCACCCGCGCATTCGCGACGATGTCGCAGATCGGCTGTCCCGCCTTGAGCGGGTCGCCGTCCTTCGCGTGCCAGACGATCGTGCTCTGCGGGTCGAGCGCGGAGAAGGTCGCGGCGAACCACGCCGAGCCGCACAGCACGGCCGCCTCGCGGGTGATGACCTGGCCTCGGGCATCGCGTTCGGCATCGATCAGCCGCGCGGTCAGATCGCCGGTGCCGATGTCTTCGGCCAGCGCCGCGGCGACGTTGCGCTGGATCTCCACGCGGAGTTGTTCGTCGTAATTCATGTCTTGCCTCGTAGTTCCGGAGCGCGAGCGCCGAGCCGGGAAGTATAACGCTGACCGCTGTTTCGCCGCACTCGCCGGGGCGCTTACGCGTTGGAGCGGAGGAGCCACCGGTTATAGGTCGCGCGCGCCGAGCCGATCAGCTCGCTGGCCGAGAGCCCGATCGGCCCGCAACCGGCCGCGCTGCACGCGTCGGCCGCCGCGCCATGCAGATGGACTCCGCCGTGCAGCGCCTGGCGAGCCTCCCAGCCCTGGGCGAGCAGGCTCGCGACGAGGCCGCTCAGCACATCGCCCATGCCCGCCGCGCCCATGCCGGGGTGGCCACTCGTGTTGATCGCCCAGGCGCCATCCGGGCTGGCGAGAATGCTGCCGCAGCCCTTCAGGACCACCTCGCAGCGGTAGCGGGCGGCCAGCGCGCGGCAGGCTTTGAGCCGGTCGTTCTGAACCTCGCGGGTGCTCTGCTGCAGCAGCCTCGCCGCCTCGGCGGGGTGGGGCGTCAGAATCGTCGGGCGGGTGCGCGCGCGCACGCCTTGTTCGAGCTGTGGATCGCTGCCGAGGAGATTCAGCGCGTCGGCGTCGAGCAGCAGAGGACCCTGAAAATCCAGCGCCGCGCGCAGAAGCCGCAGCGCGGTCTCGCTCCTGCCCAGCCCGGGACCGACGGCGAGCACGCTCGCGTGCCCGGCGACCTCTTCGGCGCTGACCATCATCAGCTCGGGGTGGAGCGGATCGAGCGCCGGTGCGCTCTCGTCCAGAGCGCCGACATAGACCCGTCCGGCGCCGAGGGCGAGCGCCGCACGGCCGGCGAGCCAGGCCGCGCCGAGCATTCCCGGCGCGCCGCCGAGGATCCCGACCTCTCCCCAGTCGCCCTTGTGCGAGTTCCTCGGCCGGGGTTTGAGTTCGCCGCGAAAGTCCTCGACCGAGATCCGTTGCCCGGGCGAGGGCCAGGCGGGAAGGCCCAGGTCGGCGATGCGGATCTCGCCGCAGTGATCGGGGCCGTCGAGCGTCAAGAGGCCCGGTTTGAGCCCGATGAAAGTCAGCGTATGGCTCGCGCGGACCGCGCGCCCGAGAACTTGCCCCGAGTCCGCATCGAGACCGCTGGGCAGATCCAGCGCAAGGACGGGGCAGTCGAGGCGGCCAAGCCGGTCTATCCATTCGAGCGGCAGCCCTTCCGGTGGCCTCTTCAGGCCGATCCCGAACAGGCCGTCGATCGCGAGCGCCCAGGCGCGCTCGGGCAGCTTTGTCACGCTCTCACCCCCCGCATCGCGCCAGGCCTGCCACGCTGCCGCGGCATCGGCGGGGAAGCGCTGCGGATCGCCGGCCAGCGCGCAGACCACCTCGCGCCCGGCCGCTTTCAGATGGCGGGCTGCGACCAGCGCATCACCGCCGTTGTTGCCAGGGCCGACGGCAACCAGAATCGGCCCGCTGCGCCCGGGCAGCAGCTCCAGCGCCCAGTCCGCAGCAGCTCGTCCGGCGCGCTCCATCAGCGTGGGCTGCGCTCCGGGAAGATAATGCGCTTCGATCGCGCGTATCGCCTCGATGCAGTGGATGGGCTCGGACATGACCGTTTTCCTTCGCAAAACGCGATTCTAGTGCGATCGTCGCAGACAAGGAGACGCACGATGATGCAGCGACAGTGGTGGAGAGAGGGTATCGTCTATCAGGTCTATCCGCGCAGCTTCATGGATGGCAATGGCGACGGAATTGGCGACCTTCCCGGTCTGATCAGCCGGCTCGACCATCTGCAATGGCTCGGCGTCACGATCGTCTGGATCAACCCGGTTTACCGCTCGCCCAATCACGACAACGGCTACGACGTCAGCGACTACCTCGCGATCGCGCCCGAGTTCGGGACGCTGGACGACTGGCGGGCGCTGCGTGACGGCCTGCACGCGCGCGGCATGCGCCTCGTCATGGATCTCGTCGTCAACCACAGCTCGAACGAGCACCCGTGGTTCTGCGAATCGCGCAAGCGCGATTCGGCCAAGCGCGACTGGTATCTGTGGCGGCCGCCCGCCGGGGCCGGTGGCCCGCCGAACAGCTGGCGCGCCGTCTTCGGCGGATCGGCCTGGCACTTCGACGAAGCGAGCGGAGAGTACTACCTGGGGCTTTTCTCGCGCTGGCAGCCGGATCTGAATTGGCGCTCACCGGCTCTTCGCGAAGCGGTGTTCGCGATGATGCGCCAGTGGCTCGACCTGGGCGTCGATGGCTTCCGGATGGACGTGATCAACATGATCGCGAAGGATCCCGCCTGGCTCGATGGCGACCCCGAGCCGGGAGCTTCGCCGCCGGGTGAAGCCTTCATGAACCGCACTGACGCGCATGAATGGCTGGTCCAGATGCGCCGCGAAGTGTTCGCGGGACGGGAGGTGATGACGGTCGGCGAGTGCCCGGGCGCCCAGCCCGATGACGCGGTGCTCTTCACGTCGCCCGAGCGTAGCGAGCTGGACATGATTTTCCAGTTCGAGCACGTCGGTCTCGACCAGATGGGCAGCAAGTGGCAGACGAAGCCGCTGGATCTGCTCGCGCTCAAGCGCTCGCTGGGGCGCTGGCAGACGGCGCTGGACGGGCGCGGCTGGAACAGCCTCTATCTGATGAACCACGATCAGCCGCGCTCGGTCTCGCGTTTCGGCGACGACGGCATCTGGCGCGAGGAGTCCGCGAAGCTGTTGCTGACGCTGAACCTGAGCCTTCAGGGCACGCCCTTCCTCTATCAGGGCGAAGAGATTGGCATGAAGAACTGCCCGTTCGCGTCGATCGACGACTACCGCGACATCGAGAGCCTCGCTCATGCCGAGGAGGCCAGGGCCAGCGGGGAGAGCGATGCCGAAATCCTCGCGGCCCTGCACAGGATGAGCCGCGACAACAGCCGCACGCCGATGCAGTGGAGCGCCGAGCCCAACGCCGGTTTCACGACCGGCACGCCGTGGATAGCGCTCAATCCCGACTGGCACGGGATCAACGTCGAGGCCGCGCGGGAGGATCCCAACTCGATCCTCCACTATCTGCGCCGGCTGATCGCGGTGCGCCAGGCTCACCCCGGGCTGATCCATGGCCGCTACGCGCCCGTCGACGAAGAGAACCCGCGGGTCTTCGCCTATCTGCGCGAGCACGAAACAGGCTCATTTCTGGTTGCGCTGAACTTTGGCGAGCGGGAAGCCGGTTTCGCGCTGCCCGCCGGTCTCGCCGGCGCGCTCTCGCCGCTGATCGGCAACTACCCGGCGCCGGCGGATCCGGCTTCGCTTCGCCCCTGGGAAGCGGCGATCTGGAAGCTCGGCTGATTCCGCTTGCCTACTCTGAGCGCATCAGCGTCGATTTGCCGAACAGGCTCTCGATCAGATCCACGGCCAGGTTCGCCGTGCGGTTGCGGTGGTCGAGCGCGGGGTTCAGCTCGACGACATCGAGCGAGGCGAGGCGGGCGGTGTCGGCGATCATCTCCATGCACAGCTGGGCTTCGCGGTAGTTCGGCCCACCGCGCACCGTCGTTCCGACTCCGGGCGCGATCTCGGGGTCGAGAAAGTCGACATCGAAGCTGACGTGAAGGTGGGTATTCTCGTCCATCCCGGCCAGGGCCCGATCCATCGTCTGGCGCATGCCGTGTTCGTCGATATAGCGCATGTCGAAGACATCGAGCTTCATCTCGTGGACGAGCCTCTTCTCGCCTTCATCGACGCTGCGGATGCCGATCTGGCGGATCCAGGAGGGGTCTATCGCCGGAGTGTGTCCGCCTATCCGGATCAGCGGATCCGGGCCCAGCCCGCACAGGCAGGCGACCGGCATGCCGTGGATATTGCCGCTGGGCGTGATCTTGCGGGTGTTGAAGTCGGCATGGGCGTCGAGCCAGAGGATGCGCAGGCTCTTGCCGCGCTCGCGGCAGTGGCGGGCGACGGCCGAGATCGAACCCAAGGCCAGCGAATGGTCGCCGCCCAGCAGCATCGGAAAGCGGCCGCGACCGAGCTCGCGGTGTACGGCGGTATGGACGGCCTCATTCCACTGCGTGACCTCTTCGAGGTGACGGTAGCCGTCCTCGGGGGGCAGGACCGGATTGCTGGGGCCGGAGAGGTTGCCCCTGTCCTCGACTTCGACACCTCGCGCCCTCAGCGCATCGACGATGTTCGCGACACGAAGCGCCTCCGGTCCCATTGAAGAACCCCGGACTCCGGCTCCGATGTCGGTCGGGGCGCCGATCAGGCTGACGCGGGTCTGCTGCATGAAGCCAACTCCTTGTTCGTTTGCGCGGCACGCCATGTCGGCCCGCCAGTCCAGGTGCTGTCGCCCTTCGTGAGGACGGCGCGAGGGCTGAACTCTAGCGCGTTTGCGAGGGTTTTGAGCGCACCGGGGCACCGGTGCCCACCAGCAAGGGAAGACCCGGCGCTTGGCGGATCGCTTACGGGGTGAAGCTCGTGATGACCGGTGCGTTGAAACCGATGCGCTTGAGCCCTTCGGCTAGCAAAGCGGCCTGTCGCCGTCCTTCGGCATCGCGGCGAAAGGCCACGTGCAGGCTGCGCTGCTCCAGCAGGCGCGGATTCATCACGAGCTGGCCGCGCAGCGCGGCGAGCCGGGGATCGTTGCTGACCAGGTGGGCGAAGACCAGAGAGTCGATCGCGGCCAGATCCAGCGGGCCGTGCCCCAGGCGCTTGAGCAGTGCGACTTCATCGGGGAGCTTTTCGGCCTTGATGCTTCCCTGTTCGATTCTCTGGTCCAAGCGCTCGGTGTTGACGTCGTCCTGGACGACTCCGAGCCGCAGATGCTCCAGATCGTCGAGCGTGCTCCAGTAGATCGAGCGGTCTGATCTCTGCGCGAAGCCCAGCGCGCTTGCCCCGACGGTCTCGGAGAGCAGCCACTGGCGGTCGAGAGAGGGGGAGTAGACCTGCGGAAAATAGCCGCGCAGCTTACCGTGAGCCGCCTGACGCAGGGCCTGGCGGCGCGGCATGAACTCGATCTGCAGCGTGTGGCCGACCGCGGCGAAGGCGAGCTTCAGGGTTGCGCTGACCGATCCGGATTGGGCGACCGAAGCACTCGCATAGGGTTGCCACTCGATTGCGGCGAGGCGAATGATTCGCTCCTCGGCATGGGCCGAAGCGGAGAGCCAGAACACCAGCAAAGCGGCAAGAAGGCGCATCGTCAGTCAGGCAATGGGTCAGCTAGGAAGGGGGCGAGTCCGCTCAGCGCGGACAGCGCGGGCGCATCTTACTCGCTGGCATGATTTCCCGCACTGTTCCCGATCAGCTCCGCGGCCACGGCCTGAGGATCGCCCTGACCGGGCTCGCCTCGGCGAGCGTCAGGCGCAGCGGCAGCGCGATCAGCTCGTAGTCCCCGCACTCGACCCCGTCGAGCAGCAGGTTTTCGAGCAAGGCCATCCGGTAGCGGCCGATGCGCAGGTGGCTGAGCAGATCGGCGTCGTCGGCCGGATCGACCGAGGGCGTGTCGATGCCGATCAGCTGCACGCCCGCCCGGTGCAAAGCGTCTACCGTCTCCGGCGCCAGAGCGCTGAAGCACGGATCCCAGCGATCCCGGCGTGTCGCGACCGCAGTGCGGATCAGGATGCGCGGCGGCAGATCCTCCAGCCGGCCTTGCAGGTGATCGGGAAAGACCAGGGGACCGGCATCGAAGGCGTGGAGTACGCGGCAGTGGCCGATATAGGGCGCGAGCGCCACGGCGCCGATCGCCTCTCCTGCCGGGTCGAAGTGCAGCGGCGCGTCGGCGTGGGCCCCGGTGTGCGGGGAGAGCATCAGCGTCGAGGTATTGACCGGGCTCGCTTCGCCTATCCGCGCGCCCCATTGTTGCTGGTAGGGCGCATCGCCGGGAAAGACCAGGGTGTCGGGCGAAATCTCCGGCGAAATGTCTATGATTGGACGCGTGCGGCTCATGGTTTTGTCCGGAAGGGGAGTGGTCAAGAATACGGCGATCGGAGTTGCGCTGGAAGCGTCGCCGCGCAGCGAAGGCTTGCGGAACCCGGGATGGAAATGTGCGAGGCTTGTCGATGCTGCGCGAGCACGAAGCGGGTCTGTTCAGGGCCGTGCTCGCGTCGATTCTGCTGCACGCAATCCTGTTGCTGGCGATCCCGGCCCCCGAGGCGCCGGTAGGCGCGGCCCAGGTGAGACTTCGCGCCCGGCTGCTTCTGCGCCCAGTCACGGCCCCAGTCGCGGATTCGCGGATCAGCGCTGCGCCTGCGCTCACCCGGCCCCAGGCAGTTCCCGCAAAGCCTGGCCGCGTCACGCCGCGTCCCCGACCGAAGAGACGGCGCGCGAGCGAGCCGTTAGTCAGTCTGGCCTCGTCACGGCCCGAGCTTGCGCAGAGCTCTCCCGTTGAACTGCCCTTGAGCCCAGAGCAGCAGGGCGCGCTGCGCGGTTTGAGGATTTCGCTCGCGCTGGCCTTGGGCGGGCCGCCGCCGGAAACGGCGGTGAGCTGCCGCGCCGTCGCGCGGATGCGTTATTTGGCCGGTGGGCGGCTCGCCGCGCTGAGCCTCGCCGAATCGGACTGTCCCGGGGAGACCGAGCGTTGGCTGATCGCCCGCCTGAACCGGGCGGTCGAGAAGGCTCCCGTTCCGCCCGCCCTTCGCCCTCAGGCGCTCGAGATCGAGCTCCTGCTCGAACTCGAAACCGATCGGACTGGACGCGAAGAGCCTTAGCGGGTAGCATCCGCGCCCCCCGATCGCTTACGGACGTTTCATGTCATCGGCTCCCGCCCGCGCCTGCGGCATTGACTTTGGTACCTCGAATTCGACCGTCGCCTGGCTGCGTCCCGGCGCTTCAACGCTGCTGCCGCTTGAAGCGGGCAAGCCCGGCCTGCCTTCGGCCGTGTTCTTCAACGCCGATGAGGACAGCGTCTGTTTCGGTCGCGCCGCGCTCGCCGAGTACCTGGAAGGCTATGAAGGGCGGCTGATGCGCTCGCTCAAAAGCCTGCTCGGTTCCAGCCTGATCGATAGCCACACCGAAGTTCTGGGCCGGCTGCTGCCTTTTCGCGATCTGCTGCGCCAGTACATCGCGGAGCTCAAGCGGCGCGGCGAAGCTGCTGCGGGGCGCACCTTCGATCAGGCCGTGTTCGGCCGGCCCGTCCATTTCGTCGACGGTGATCGTGAGGCCGACGCGACGGCCGAGCAGACCCTGGGCGAGATCGCGCACGCGGTCGGCTTTCGCGATGTGAGCTTCCAGTTCGAGCCGATCGCGGCGGCTTTCCACTACGAGCAGGAGCTCGCGCGCGAAGAACTGGTGCTGATCGTCGATATCGGCGGCGGCACGTCGGACTTCTCGCTGGTCAGGCTCTCGCCCGAGCGCGCCAGGCTCACCGAGCGCCAGGACGACCTGCTCGCCAACGCCGGTGTGCACATCGGTGGTACCGACTTCGACAAGGCGCTGAGCCTCGCCGCGGTGATGCCGATGCTGGGCTACCGGACCAAGAAGAAGAACGGAACCGAGATCCCGTCCAGCCACTTCTTCAACCTCGCGACCTGGCACACGATCAACTTCTGCTACACGCGCCAGGCCTGGAACGAGATGCAGGACATCTACCGCGACGCGGCCGAACGCGACAAGCTGGACAGGCTGCTGAACCTTGTCAGCCAGCGCGACGGGCACTGGCTCGCGCTGCAGGTTGAGGAAGCGAAGATTGCGGTGTCGTCGGCGCCGAGCACGCTGCTTGACCTCGAGCGGATCACCCGCGAAGCCTCGACCTTGAGCCACGAAGTGAGCCGGGACGATTTCGACCGGGCTATCGACGGCCTGGTCGGCCAGATCGTCGAGTCGGTCAGCGGCATGCTCAGTGATGCCGGCATCGCCCGAGAGCGCATCGACACGGTGTTCTTCACCGGCGGCTCCAGCGGCGTGCCGCTGCTGCGCTCGCGCGTCGCGGCGCTGCTGCCCGGCGCGAAAGCGGTCGAAGGGGATTTGTTCGGCAGCATCGGCTCGGGCCTCGCGGTCGAAGCCGCGCGCCGCTACGGCTGATTCCGGAAACCGAGAACCCATGTAGGGCGGATTCGCCCGCAGGGCAAGCCGCCGCTCCGGACAAGGCAAATCGGTCTCACGCAGAGCCGCAGAGCCCACAGAGAAGGGAAAACCTCCGCGACAAGCCTTGAATCGGTGGAATGCCGCTGCGCGCCGCTGCAGACGGACCGACGTACAAAGCGGTCCGTCCTCGCAGAATTGCAGAGAAAACCAAACTCTTCAGAGCCGTCCCTTGTCGACTGCTCAGTCACAAACAATGGGAATGGCTTTGACTTTGCTCTTCCTCTGCGGTCCCTGTGGCTCTGCGTGAGGAATGCTTTTGACTTTCTCCGCGCCTCTGCGTGAAAAAAGGGTTTTGGCTTTACTCAGCCGAAGAGCGCGGTCTTCGCGGCCAGCCACAGCTTGCGGGGCGTCGGCAGCGAGGTGCGCTGGGTCAGCACCTTGCAGCCGTCGGCGCGGATCTCGACGAGCAGGGTCCGGTAGATCGCGGCCATGATCAGGCCCGGTTTCTGGCTCTTCCTGTCCTCAGCCGGCAGCAGCGCGAAGGCGCGCTGATAGGCTTCTTCGGCCCGCCCGATCTCGAATTCGATCAGCGCGCGGAAGGCCTCAGACTCGCGTCGCGCCAGGATCTCGTGCGCCGGCACATTGAAACGCTGCAGATCCTCGATCGGCAGATAGATCCGGCCGCGCAGCGCGTCCTCGCCGACATCGCGGACGATGTTGGTCAGCTGGAAGGCAAGACCGAGCTCGTGCGCATACTCGCGCGTCCTCTCGTTCGAATAGCCGAAGATCCTGGCCGCGAGCAGGCCGACGACGCCGGCGACCCGGTGGCAGTAGAGCTCCAGGCCCTTGAAGTCGAGATAGCGCGACTGCGTCAGATCCATCTCCATGCCGTCGACGATCTCGGCAAGCTCTGACTGCGGCAGGCCGAAGGCCTTGACGACGGAGGCGAGCGCCTGGCCGACCGGGTGCTCGGGCGATCCCGCATAGACCCTCGCGAGTTCCTGACGCCACCAGCCGAGCTTGGCCGCCGCGATCTGCGGATCGGGGCACTCGTCGACGACGTCGTCGATCTCGCGGCAGAACGCATAGAGCGCGGTGATCGCGCGCCGCCGCGGGGCGGGCAGGAACAGAAAGCTGTAGTAGAAGGACGAGCCGCTCGCCGCGGCCTTCTGTTGGCAATATTCGTCGGGGGTCATCGCTTCATCCGTGCGGCGCGCAGCGCGAGCAGGGGCCAGTCGCTGCGGACAAGTTGGGGACGCTGGTTCAGGGCATCAAAGCCGGCAGCCTCGATCTTCTCGAGGATGCGCAAGCCGCCCTGAACGACGAGCCGGATCTCCCAGCCGAAGCGCCCGGGCAGGGAAGGTGCGAGCGCAGCCCCTTCGAGCATCATCGCACGCGTCCGCCCGATCTCGAAGCGCATCAGCGCCCGGAAGGCCTCGTCGCAGTGCCGGGTGAAGAGCGCTTCTTCGGTGACGCCGAAACGGCGCCTGTCCTCTTCGGGCAGATAGATCCGGCCCTTGTCGAGATCGACAGCGACGTCCTGCCAGAAATTGATCAGCTGCAGGCTCGTGCAGATCGCGTCCGACCGGGCATCGTTCCCGGCGCTGGCGCAGCCGAAGATCCTCAGCATCAGCCGGCCGACCGGGTTCGCCGAGCGCCGGCAGTAGTCCTGCAGCTCGGTGAAATCCGCATAGCGCTTCTTGACGACGTCCTGGGCGAAAGCGTCGAGCAGATCGTGCAGCAGCGCAACCGGCAGCGCGTGGCGCTTGACGACCGCGGCGAGGCGCAGGAAGAGCTCGCCCTCGGGCACTTTACCGCGCTCGATCGCATCGAGCTGGGCCTGATAGTGCGCGAGGCCGGAGAGGCGCTCGGCGTCCTGCGCGCCGCCCTCGTCGGCGATGTCGTCGGCGCTGCGCGCAAACGCATAGAGCGCCTCGACCGCGGGGCGCAAGTCGCGCGGGATCAGCAGCGAGGCGACGGGGAAGTTCTCGTAATGTTCGACCGGCATGGGGGAGCGAGTATAGCGGCTTGGCGGGACGAACCGGTGCTTGAGGGCCCCCTGGGGTCAGATACCGTCTTGAAAATCAAGTTTCGGTGAGCAGAAATCTGCCCTGAATGGCACTCCGGTGCGCACGATGCCGTAGATCATGTGCACCAGTTTTCTCATTGCCGCGCCGATCACCGCCTTGGGCGCATGGCCGGAAGCGAGCAGCCGTTCGCCAAAGGTCTTCAGGATGGGGTTGTAGCGTAAGGCCACCATGCCCGGCATGTAGAGCGCACGTCGAATCGAGGCATTCCCCGCGCGGCTGATCATCGTACGCCCGCGCACGGAGCTTCCCGACACGCGCTCTCGTGGGCAGACCCCGACATAGGCGGCAAGCGCCTTGGCCGAATGGAAGCGGCGCACATCGCCCAGGTAAGCCAGCACTTTTGCTGCCGTGGTACGCGCGATCCCCGGGATGCTTTCGATCAGTTCTGCATCCTGTTTCAACTCGGGATGCCGATCGATGTGATCGTCGATGTCGCTCTCAAGTGCAGCAATTTTCTCGTCCAGCCAAGCCAAGTGCTCACTGACGCTCTTGGCCTGTAGCACCTCCTGGCTCGCCTGATGGGCTTCGAGTCGGTTGCTCTCCTGCTGGTGCATTTCCTTGAGTACCTGCAGGCGTTCGACCTTGGCGCGCAGCGCCCGCCACTGCACCGAAGGCGCTTGCCACAACACCGGGTTGAGCGCGGCACAGAAGCGAGCCAGCAGCGCAGCATCGGCTCGATCATTCTTGTTTCGCGCCAGCTCGCTTTGCGCAAAACCCTTGATGCGCGCAAGATTGACGACGCTCACAGGCCAGTGTGCATCGGCTAACGCGGTGGCAACACCTTCTCCATAGGGGCCGGTTGCCTCAAGGCAGAGGTGGGTGTGTGCCGGCGCCGCACCATGAGCGGCAAGCCAGTCTTGAAGATCGGCATACCCACGGGGCGAGTTCTCGATGACTTTGGAGCGGACTTTCCCTTCATGCAGCAAAGCCAGATCAAGCTTGCGTTTTGATACGTCGATCCCAACGAAAAACGAATACTCGGTGTTCATCGCGTGACCTTCCTCGTATGCGGGTTCTGTGCAGCGGATCGCTGCGACCCAAGTTACCGTTCAGACTCCTGCGCTGAACGAAAACGGGCGGGCGCACCTATCTGACCCACGAGCTCAAACACCCAAAGTCTTGCCGGTGTCAGCCCGCCCGGACTGCCCATTGACAACATTACTCCCGCTGTCTTCTGAGAGATACGAGGTCTTGCATTCGATCATTTTTGACCTGAGACTGCTCGGCTGACGGTGGAATAGTGAAGGCCGAAGGCGTCTGCGATGGCCTGCATTGAGTAGTCGCCGCTCGCATAGGCGCGTGCGATCGCGGCGTTGCGAGAGGCGCGATCGGCGGCCTGGGCGACGTAGCTTGTGAGCTCTTCCGCCATCGGTCGGCGCTGGGCGTGCGGCACTTCGAGCGATTCGTCCTTCTGCGCAATTTCTTGCTGCATCTCGTCCAGCGAGACCCCGGGGGGCAGACCCTGGTTTCCTATCCGGGCGAATCGCATTGTGATGGCCGGGCTATTCTGTCATGCCGTCTTTCCGGGCTGCGGATCAAAGGGAGCTTCGCCGGACCAGGGCAGGAATGACCATGCGCCGGTTCGATGGGTAAATGCCCTTACGCTGGCTTCTTCCAGATCGCAACTCAGCGGGTCGGCGCGAAAGCGCGCCAGCCATTGGCGCCGTCCGGCGAGGTAAGCCTGACCGAAATCTTCCCAACTATTGAAACATTCTCGCGCCCGCTGGGCGTTCAACAGCAGCACCCGCCAGGCAAGATCGGGCTCTATCCATTTCATCAGCATCAAAACCCGGGAGAAAAAAGCCAGCCGGACACAGGCGAAGGCGATGGCCGCACGGGGATCGTCATCGGCATTGAGGGAATGCAGATCGGCCCGATACCAGCTGGCCTCAAAGTTTCTGCTCAGGTGGCGGATCGCGTCTTCATTCGAGCTGGCGGGGGACAATTCCAGATAGTGCAGCAAGCCGGCGCGCAGAGTCTGTTGGCAGGTGTCCGCCAGATCGACGCTATCCGGGCTGCTAAAGCCCTCCAGCCCTTGGGCGTCGGTCATGGGCGCTGCCACTGCCAAAGCCCAGTGCTTGCGATAGGGATATGTGCTGTTGTTGACAAAATTCCAAAACATGGTGCCGATGCGCAGCAGGATATAAAGCCCGACTGCGATATAGAGCAGAGTCCAGATCATGCGGCCTCCGGGGCGGCGCTGCCGCTATCTGGCTCATAGCCGGGCCAGGGAACATCGTTGGTGAAGAAACGCGGCGGTGATTCTGTCTCCGGGCGCCCCCGCAAGGCATAGCGCAAGGCCGCAGAGCCAAGATCCTGCCCGTCCAGCACCGCCGGCTGACGCGCTGCGGTGATCCATTGCGCCAGCGCGCCGGGCGAGCGCAGCATTGAAAAGGTATGGGGATAGCGTGAGACAAATCGCGCTTGCACCAGCGGATCGGCGATTTCCTCGAGACGTTGCCAGCCTGTTTCGGTGCGGACGATGCCGATGTTCAGGCAATCGTTGGGGGTTTCCATATCCGTGCCGATCAGATTGAGGACACGGATCAAGGCGTCGACATAGCGGCTGATCGGCGGGCGGTTCTGCTTCCCCTTGACCTGATCAACCCGCGGCGCAGCGTTGCCACGCATGGTCAGGCTGATCGTGATGTGCGGCTGCCCGTTTCTGTCGCGCAGACTGATGATGCGCAGCTTGCCTTGCTCGATCGCCTGGGCATATTGCTCGCCATAGCCACCGGTCAGCGCCTTGCGGTTGGAGAACTGACCCACACAATGCCGCATCAGATAGCTCTCGTAAGCCATTTCGGCGCGCAGCAACGGGCTATCGGCCAGGAACTCGACAAACCGCCCTTCCGGCACTTCCAGAAGAGTGCGCAACGCCCTTTCATCGCTCTGACGCCAGCCTCGGTCGAGGCGGGCCTGCATCTGGTCGTGTTCTTTTTCCCACAGCGACAGCGCCTGCGGGCAGTTGATCCGCGCGAGCTTGCCGTCGAGCGAGGTGCCTTGCCGCGATGACAGAAACTCGACCAGCCGCGCTTCGAGAAGAAGAGCGGCGGGCTCCGCCGGGTCGAGCCAAACCAGCGGTGCGCTGTCACAGGCTTGCGGGGCTTCAAGGCGCTTGAACAGCCAATCGGGCAAGCTTGCGCCCGGCATAAGCCGCTGGGCGTCCTCAAGCGTGGCGATCGGCTGGGCTGGCTCGAAATTCGCTACCCAGTGGCGCCAGAAATGATTCAGCAGCCAGGCGCGAATGGCCTGAGGGTCACCACGCACCGCACTGCGCGCGTCGATGACGCTGCGCAGTTCGGCGGCATTGAGCGCATTGCGTCCCGCATACGCGGGCTTGGTCGCAGTCACTTCCAGAACTGCCAGAAACGTTTTCCGGATTTCCTCGCGTCGGCCAGCTTTTGCTTGGCTTTTTCTATGGTTTCCGTGACGAAGTTGGCGGATTCTTCCTGTTCCTCGGTTTCCCGCGGGTTGCATTTGAGCGATGCGGTAAACAATTCGATGGCCAGCTCGAAATCGTCGCGGTTATAAGCTCCCGAGCCGGAATTGTGCAGCAGGTCATAATCATTCGAGGCACGCACCTGGGCCTCGACCCCCTTCCAGAGCGCAATGGCCTCATTGGGGAAGCTGGCACCCAGATAAACCGCGGAATCGACGCGCGCTTCCAGAGCGTCGTGGCTGAGATTGGTTTCGTCTTCTCCGTTCTCGCGCTGCCACTGGATGAGCCGTTCCAGCCAGATGGTCTTCTCGTCGTGACGATCCAGTCGGCCGAGCGACCGGAGGATGACCGGGATGTCTCTGTTGGGTTTGTGCCGGCCATATCCATACTCCATGGCATACAGCCAAAGATCTTCAGCCGCCTTGACGATGCCGGCATGATCTTCCTGCATCCATTTGCACATGAAAATCCCGTCGTAATGCTCGGCGAAGGAGCTGGCGGCGATACCGCGCCAGTGCAGGTCGATCGACTCGTCGTAACGCGATTCGTGATAGTAAACAATGCCCAGGTTGTTGCACATCATCGAGTACAGATGCGCGCAGGCATCGTAGGGATGGCCAATACCGGTGTTGAAATAGCGCTCCATGTGAGCAATACCGCGCTCGTAGACCGTGCGCTTCAAATTGTGCAGCAGCGTTTTTGCCTCTTGCTGCTCTGCATCGCTCAATTGCTCGATCTGTTCTTCGATATTGTCTTCGGCATCGACGACGAAATTGTAGCTCCATAGCCCGCTGGGCATGTCCGGGATCGGTTGGCGCAGGGCCTCGAGTATCCCCTTGGCGCCGGCCAGGGCGAAGAAAGCGCCGTTGATGCTGCGGTTGTCCCGCATGTCGCCCGCCTTGATGGCCTGGTCAAATTGCGCAACCAGGGTCGGGGTATCGATGCGCCCGGCATCCCTGTCGGCATAGGCGGCAATACGGGTAATCCACGGATTGCCGGGGCTGCGCGTTTCGCACAGGGCACGGGCCGACTGCAGAATCCTGTCGCAAGCGGCTTGCCATTCGGGGGTATCGAGCTGCTCGATATCGCCTTCCATCTCGGCGTAGCTGGGTTCTTCGCGCTGACCTGGCGGGATGCTCTTCAGCGCATCGAACAAGGCGCTGTGTACCGACGAAAACGCCGGCAGTTGTTCAAACGGCACCGGGGCGGCGGAGATCAACGCGTGCAAGGTCTCATGATAGGTACTGGCGCGCAGCACGCAGGCCGGCCACCAGAACGAGGTGTCGTCGGCAGCGGCCAGGCGTTCATGCACAATGCGCCCAATCGCGGGGTCCAGCTGCGTTTCGCTTTGATAGATATGCGCAAAGGCCCGTCTTCCGGCCTCATCGCTGCGCCCGGCCTCGACCAGCCATGGCACTTCGTATTCGACGAAATCGTCGCCGCCGTCGGAGGAAAGGCTGTAGCGGGCGGCAGCACAGGCAGCGATGGCGCCGGCAAGATCTCCTTGGGCATGCAACGCACGCGCCTTGAGTCGGGCCAACCTGACCTCGTATTCGCGCCGCTGGGCGATGGGCAAATCGCGGGTGAGTTGCATCACCGGCTGGCTGAACGAGGGCAGCGCTTCCGGAGCGATCTCGATCAGCGTGTTGGCAAAACCAAGCCAGTCATCCTGGCCAATGGCCTGGTCTGCGGGCAAGGATTCGAGGGCGGAGACGGCCGCGAGTGCTTCGTTGCGCGCATCCTCAAGCCTTTTCGCGCGGCGATAGGCCAAGGCACGGCGCTGGTGCTCGATGACACTGTCCCAGGCGCGAAGGCGCGAGCGCTCGGGGATGGCTTCATCGAGCTTGCGACGGAATTCGATCACTGCCAAGGCCAGATCGAGACTTTGGTGTTCGACGCTATCCAGCACATCCAGAGTGCGGTATTCGGTCAGGCCTTCCGGGAGCTGGGCAAGCAAATCCTGCATTTGCGCCAAAGCTTCCAGGCAAGTCTTCTCGTCTTCGCGTATACCGCCGAGCTGCAGGCGATAGATGGCCAGATTCATGGCCAAAGAAGCCCGCTCGGCAGGATTGCTGGCCTCAAGGAGTTTCGCTCCGTCATGCTCGAGTACGGCGCTGGCCGCGCTGGCATCGTCCGCACGCAGCCAGAGTGAGCAAAGCCGGGCAATCAGCGAAAGCGAATCCGCGCGCAGCGCCTGGGCCTGCAAACGCTCCCGCAGATTGACGGCAACAGCAGACCCTGCTTCTTCCAGATCGGCTTCTACGCGGTCTATGAATGCTTCAAGCTGACTGCCGTACAAGGTGTTTTCCACTGACATAAAAGCTCCGGGTGCAAGATGTCGGGAACCGAAGCTCCCCTTCGTTAAAAATATCGAAACAAAAACCCATTTTTCGGCTTCCCGCAAGAATATGTGTGGGAGCGGGTGTCGATCGAAATGGCGGGACAGCAGAAAACCGTCCCGCCTTACAAAGATCACAGACTCTCAATGTCTGGCTTCCAATACTGCACGGGCCCATCCTCGGGCGAGTCGAAACGGGCAAGCCAGAGTTTGGCGTCTTCGGCATTGGCACGAACCGTTTCATCGCAATCCTCGCCGCCGGCGGGGACAAGATACCGATGAAAGGCGTCGTTCTCCGGGTTGCGCAAGGGGCGCAGCGCTCTATTGACGAAGGCATAGGGCTCGATCAATCCCTCCTCGGGCGCCCCGAGGCGCGGAAAATCTCCAGCGCGAATCAGGAGACATTGTCCTTGACGATCAATGCCAATATCTTGCCGCTTGAGCTGTTTGCGCAGAGACTCTTCGTCACCTAATCGCTCAACGAATACGTCGCCAAGAAGCGTATACCAGTTCACGCTCTTGATAAAACCTTGACAGAGCACCCTGGCGTTTCGTTTGAGATAGGGGAATACCGGGCCGCGTTCCCGGTCACCCTCCTGGGAAAGGATGCGGAAGTTCTGGGTTTCCAGAGTTGCGAAGGGCTCGATCTCGAGGCCAGTGAAGCTCAGCGCGGTACGGTAGGATTCGTGTCCTGCGCTCCCCCGGTACGACAAGCCTTGTTTCAATCCGCCATAACCGCCGCGCACCGACAGATGTTGGCAGATGAAACTGAGATACTGCTGATAGACCGCTAGCTCAGGGCCGGCCGCCATGCTCCAGGGCAGGGTAAATTCCAGGCACGAGAGCATGCCGTCGTCGTCGAGATCGGGAAATTTTGGAGGAACCAATGCTTGCAGGCTGAATCCGGGTGCTGCAAATTGATTGCTTACATCGGATCGGGTGAAACATACCGAAGAGGCCTCCAGAATTTGTCTGCGCATTGCATTGATGCCGCGGGCAGTCTTTGCACAGTAGCTCCCCCCCGATAGATGCCCCCCCTTTAGCCGCGTCCCGAACAGCTCCTCGAATCGGTCAAAGCACTCCAGCAAGGCCTGGCGCGACTCAGCCCGGGCGCCTCTTTCGAAAAATACCGTGGCAAACAGTACCGGATTGGCGATCGGCTGACCATTTTCGGAGCTGGTGAGCAGGAGCTCGGATCCGTAGCGGTCGATGTATTGAGCGGGAGTCAGGACTTCTTCGGGGCGATTGTTCAGCAAACGACAACGCAATGCTGCCGAACACTCACGCCGGAAGACCGTGGTCTCGGTATCCTCGGCCTGTTGTTGCGCATTCCGCTTGCTTTCTTCTGTGGCAAGCTCGATCTGTTGCATGTACTTCTTGTGCAGGCTGATAACCGAGGCGAAACCGAAACATGCCGTTTTGCTGCCGGTGATGAGCATCACACTGAAATTGGCGGCTTCGTTGGTGTAAAACCAATAACGGGAGTGGTCGATATTCTCCCATGACCCGATTCCGGTGCGCGCGGCGGCACACTCGACCCATTGCCGGGTGTGCCGGCCATCGGGGAGATCGAAGTCGATTCCGTAGGCGATATAGTCGCCCCACACCGAGCTATCGACCAGGTTCCAGCGGGGGAGCGGAACTTGAAAAACATCTTCGAGCAGAGGCAGGAGTTGCCCAGGTTCTGTCACTGTCGGAAACATTGGGACTCCATTGGCACAATCACTTGTGCGGACTCATAGACCAATTACAACCGGGATGCCGATCGGTGAGCGGAAGGGATGAGGCAAGTTTCCTGCATGATCGACAGGCAAGTCAGGACAGGATACTGTCATTTCATCAAAGGCGGAAGATAGCAGATCCGGGTATTGCTCGCATGGTTCTGGCAACAAGCGCCGCCGGCATTAGCGGCCCTCGGGGGGGGGGGCAGAGCCTCGCCAGCGAAGATGCTTGTTTCTCGCTCCTCCCGCATTGGGCTCGCGTATAGTGCGGATCCGCCGAAACCGGGTCGCAGTGCCCGCCTCGGCCTTCCCGGGTAGCTGATGAGGGCGTGGTGGCTGAAAAATCGATTGTTCCTGCGTCCTTCTTCGGGATCGTGCTGGGCCTCGCGGGCCTGGGGCAGGCGTGGCGGCTGGCGAGCCGGCTGTGGGGCCTGCCGACGGTGGTCGGCGAATCCGTGCTGGGCATCGCGGCCCTGGTCTGGGCTTGCCTGCTGATGAACTATGCGTTGCAGGCGCTGCGCCACCGCGCGCGGATCCGCGAGGAATTCCTGCACCCGGTGCAGGGCGGCACTCCGGCGCTGCTGGGTGTGTCGACGCTGTTGATCGTGCTGGCCGCGCTGCCTTATTCGCGGCCGGCCGCCCAGGCGCTGACAGCGCTCGGCATCGCCTGGCATATGGGCTTCTCGCTGTGGCACGTCGGCAAACTCTGGCAGGGGGGCAGGGCGCCCGAAGACACCGTGCCGACGCTTTATCTGCCGACTGTGGCCGGTAACTTCACCAGCGCCGCGGCGCTCGGTGCGCTCGGTCACGCGGACTGGGGCTGGCTCTTCATCGGTGCGGGTGTGTTCTCTTGGCTGGCGATCGAGCCGCTGATCTATCAGCGACTCTGGCATCCTCAGGGTCTGCCTTCGCGCCAACGCCCTTTGCTCGGGATCCAGTTCGCACCGCCGGTGGTCTGTGCCATGGCTTGCCTGATCCTGATGCCCGGCGCCGCGGATCCCTGGCTGCTGATGCTGTGGGGCTATGGGCTGTTCCAGCTGCTGCTCGCGCTGCGGCTCTGGCGTTGGCTCGGCGAGCAGCCTTTCGCGCCGTCCTATTGGTCCTACACCTTCGGAGTTGCAGCGGCGACGGTCAGCGGTTTGAAGCTCGCACTGGCCGGCGTGCCGGCCGCGGGCGCGCTGGCTATCCCGGTCTTCATCGGGGCCAATCTGTTCATCGGCTATCTGGCTTTGCGCACGAGTTGGCTGCCCCTTGCCAGGCTGCTGCACCTGTCGCGGGGCGCGGCAGACTGATTTGTGTCCGCCGGCCCCGCGATGGGTGAGGCGGGACCTCAGCCTCCCGTCGCCTTCGGTTTGCGCCCCAGGATGATCGCCTGGATCTCTTCCTTATAGGCGTGGGAGACGCGCTTGCCGTTGACCTCGCCGGTCGCGAGCATCTCGACCGCGATCGCTTCATGGTCGTTGGCGCGGAAAGGGCGCTCATAGGTGCTGACGACGCCGAACACGCTGCCCTTCAGGTTTTCGAGCGCGGCGCGCACGGCCGAGCCCTGGGTGCTGCCGGCCTGGCGCACCGCCGCCGAAAGCAGCAACACCGAATCGTAGGCCTGGGCCGCCGCGACCGGAGCCTGGATCTCTTCATTGCCGCTCTGGCGGCGGAAGGCGATCAGGAATTCCTGGCGGCGCGAGTTGATCGGTTCGGCGACGAAGCTTGCCGGCAGATGCACGCCTTGTCCTGCCGCGCCAGCCGCCTTGATGAAGGCACTGGTTCCCAGCGTCTCGGCACCGATCAGCGGTACGGACCAGTTCGCGCGTGCGCGCGCTTTGGCGATCGCTGCGGCTTCCGGCGCCTGGGCCCAGACGACCAGCGCATCGACCCCCGCCCGCTTGGCCTGCGCGATCAGGCCGCTCATGTCGGTCTGGCCCGGCGCGAACTCAGCCTGAAGCGGTGCGTGCATCAGCTTGCCTCCCCCTCCCTTGACCCAGCCATTCTGCGCGTCAGCCTCACCGTTGAAGGGCGGGGCGCAGAGCCTCAGCGCGAGCTGGCGTTTGATCGTCTCTCCGCCGCTCTTGCCGTAGGAGCTCGCTTCGGCGAGGATCGCGACGCGGCTGAAACGGTGGCGTTCGAGCAGCTCACGGACGATCAGCTGGGCCTGAACCTGATCGCTCGCGGCGTTGCGAAAGATGTAGTTCTCGCGGTGTAGCGGGGCTTCGAAGAGTCGGGTCAGCGCCGTGTCACTGGCTGAGCCGATCAGCACCGGAATCTTCGCGTCCTGGAACTGCTGCAGCACCCTCAGCGCGACCGCGCTTGAATTGAAGCCCAGCGCGAACTCGACCTTTTCCTTGCGGATCAGCTCGCGCGCCAGCGCTTCGGCCCGTTCCGGTTTGTCCTCGTCGTCGCGTTCGACGAGCTCGATCTTTCGACCGTTGAAGCCGCCTTTCCAGTTCTGCTCGGCGACCGCCAGACGGATCGCATCGCGGATCGAAATACCTTGCGACGCCGAGGCGCCTGAAAGGCTCACCATCACCGCCACCTTGACCGAAGCCGGCTCGGCCTGAACCGATGCCGCCCACAGCCCGAGCCCCAATGCCAGGGCCTGGGTCCATTTCCTAGTGCTGCTCACCGAGTGTCTCCCCTGTTGTTTTCGTTCTCTGTCTACAAACCTGAAAACGTTTTCCAATCAAGCCACAAAAGGCGATGGCTCGCAAGCGCGATGGACATAGGAATACCGGTCCGGCCGGCTGCTCTGGCTGCTATAAAAAGGCAATGGGCGGATTGCCCGCCAGCGCAGTCGAAGGAGGAAGCATGGCCAGAATGATGAAAGCCGCCGTCGTGCGGGAGTTCGGCAAGCCTCTGACGATAGAGGACTATCCGGTTCCGGAAGTCCCTCGCGGTCAGATCCTGGTCAAGATCGAAGCCTCGGGAGTCTGCCATACCGACCTGCACGCGGCCGACGGCGACTGGCCGGTCAAGCCGACTCTGCCCTTCATCCCGGGGCACGAGGGCGTCGGTCATGTCGCGGCGGTCGGCGCCGGCGTTTCCCATATCCGGGAAGGAGACAGGGTCGGCGTGCCCTGGCTGCACACGAGCTGCGGTCACTGCGAACACTGCCTGAGCGGCTGGGAGACGCTCTGCGACGGCCAACAGATGACCGGCTACACGGTCAATGGAGGATTCGCCGAGTATGTATTGGCCGATCCCGATTTCGTCGGTCATCTGCCCGATTCGCTGGAGTTCGCGCCGGCCGCACCGATCCTGTGCGCCGGAGTGACCGTCTACAAAGCGCTGAAGATGCTCGACGCGAAACCGGGCAACTGGGTCGCGATCTCGGGCATAGGCGGCCTGGGGCACATGGCGGTGCAGTACGCGAAAGCGATGGGCTTTCATGTGATCGCGGTCGATGTCGCCGACGACAAGAGCGCGCTGGCGCTGAGCCTCGGGGCCGATCTTGCGTTCAATGCGCTGAAGCAGGATCCGGTGACCGAGATCCACAAGCTGGTCGGCGGCGCCCACGGCGTGCTGGTGACGGCCGTGTCGCGGGCCGCCTTCTCCCAGGCTCTGGGCATGTTGCGCAAGCGCGGCACGATGACCCTGGTCGGTCTGCCTCCGGGCGACTTCGCTCTGCCTATCTTCGATGTCGTGCTGAACGCGAAGACCGTGCGTGGCTCGATCGTCGGCACGCGGATGGACCTTCGGGAAGCGCTCGCCTTCGCAGGCGAAGGCAAGGTGGCGTCGCACATCCACATGGACAGGCTCGACAACATCAACGAGATCTTCGCGAAGATGAAAGAGGGGAAGATAGACGGCCGCGTCGTGCTGAGCTTCTGAACAAAAAGCCCGCAGAGCTCGATCGGCTTTGCGGGCTTGTCAGATCAGCGAACATCTGGTGCCGGGGACGGGACTCGAACCCGTACGCTGTTAGGCACTGGCTTCTAAGACCAGCGTGTCTACCAATTCCACCACCCCGGCAGGGGGGGAGGGCTGAGCCCTCCGGTGAGGCGCGGAGTATGCCTGAGTCAGGCGGGCCCGCGCCAGAGGCGCAGACTTACTCGGCGGATTCGTCGGCGGCGGGCTGGAGGTGCTTGCCGAGAACCTGGATCAGCTGAGAGAAGACCTTCGGGTTGCCGGCAACGATGTCACCCGACTGTTCGTAGCCGGATTCACCCTGGAAATCGCTGACGAGACCGCCCGCTTCCTGAACCATCAGCACGCCGGCAGCGAAGTCCCAGGGCGACAGGCCGAACTCGAAGAACGCGTCATAGCGGCCGCAAGCGACATAGGCGAGGTCGAGCGACGCGGCGCCCGGGCGGCGCAGACCGGCAGTCTTCTCGGTCAGTTCGCGGAACATCGCCATATAGGTGTCGGCGTGCTGGAAGACGCGGTAAGGGAAGCCGGTGCCGACCAGCGAGTCAGCGAGGCGGATGCGCTTGCTGACGCGGATGCGACGATCGTTCAGGAAGGCGCCGCGACCGCGACTGGCCGTGAACAGTTCGTTGCGGCTCGGGTCATAGACGACCGCGTGCTGGGCGACGCCGTTCTGAAAGTAGGCAATCGACACCGCGTACTGCGGGAAGCCGTGGATGAAGTTGGTCGTCCCGTCGATCGGGTCGATCACCCACAGGTGCTCGGATTCGCCGGAGGCGCCCGACTCCTCTGCTAGAATCGCGTGTTCCGGGTAGGCTTCGTGAATGATTTCGATGATCTCGGCTTCGACCAGCTTGTCGATTTCGGTGACGAAGTCGCCAGGCTGCTTGGTCTGAACCTTGACCAGATCGATGTCGAGAGAGGCGCGGTTGATGATGCTGCCCGCACGGCGCGCTGCCTTGATGGCGATGTTGAGCGTCGGATGCATGTTCTTCTTCCTGTGACGCCCGCCTGGGCGCCTGATCGTAAAGAGCGTGGCGGCAGCCGTGTTGAGCTGTCACCGCCTGAATCGTAACCGCGTAGCTTACCATGACCGAACCCAAAGCGCTGAGTCAGATCCGCGTCGTGCTCTCCCGGCCCAGCCACCCAGGCAATATAGGCGCGGCCGCCCGCGCGATGAAGACGATGGGCCTCTCCCGGCTCTACCTTGTTTCGCCGCGCGATTTTCCGCACCCGGAGGCGATGACGCGCGCTTCCGGCGCGACCGATGTGCTCGAGAACGCGGTCGTCTGCGACAGCCTCGCCGAGGCGCTCGCCGGAACCGTCCAGGCGCTCGCGCTGACCTCCCGCCACCGCGAGCTGTGCGCGCCGCCGCGCTGGCTTCCCGAGGCGGCAAGCGAGCTGCTCCAGCTGGCCGAAGACTCTGAAGTCGCGGTCGTCTTCGGCAATGAAACCTTCGGGCTGACCAACGAGGAAGTCGCCCAGTGTCAGCGCACGGTCACGATCCCGGCCAACGCCGAGTACGCGTCGCTGAACCTCGGCTCCGCGGTTCAGGTCATCGCCTGGGAGCTGCGTCGCCAGGCGCTCGAAGGCAGGCTTCCGGCTCTGCCGCAGCAGTTCGGCGAGCTGGCGACCCACGACGATGTCGAGCGGCTGATCACGCACTTTGAACAAGCGCTGACCGGCTCGGGCTTTCTGAATCCCGAGCACCCGGGGCGGCTGATTCCCCGGCTGCGCCGGCTCTTCGGACGCGCCGCGCTGGAGCGCGAAGAGGTCGCGATCCTGCGCGGAGCCCTGGCGAGTCTTCAAGAAAAAAGTTGACCTATTTTGTCGGGATTTCTAGCATTCGCAGCATCCCGTCCTGGAAACCTCCATGTTTGCCCGCCTGCGCGAAGACATAGCCAGCGTTCTTGAACGCGATCCCGCCGCCCGCTCCCGCTGGGAAGTCATCACCTGTTACCCGGGAATCCACGCCCAGATCTTCCATCGCGCCGCCCACCGGCTGTGGGGAGTGAGGCTTTTCTGGGCGGCGCGCTTCCTGTCGCACATCGCGCGGATTCTGACCGGCATCGAGATCCACCCCGGCGCGAGCCTGGGGCGACGCGTCTTCATCGATCACGGCTTCGGCGTCGTGATCGGCGAGACCGCGGTCGTCGGGGACGACTGCACGATCTATCAGGGGGTGACGCTGGGCGGCACTTCGCTGTACCGGGGCACCAAGCGCCACCCGACGCTGGAGGCCGGAGTCGTCGTCGGCGCGGGCGCGAAGGTGCTGGGCGGTTTCACGGTCGGCGCGGGGGCGCGGATCGGCTCGAATGCGGTCGTCGTCAAACCGGTTCCGGCCGGCGCGACCGCGGTCGGCAACCCGGCCCGGGTCATCGAGCCGGGTCAGCAGCAGGTGAGGGAAGCGAAGGCGCAGGCGATGGGCTTCTCGGCCTACGGGGTGACCCAGGATCTCGCCGATCCGCTCGCCAAGGCGCTGCACGGTCTGCTCGACCACGCGGTCGAGACCGACCGGCGGCTGGAGGCGCTGGTCACGAAGATGAAGGCGGCGGGCCTCGACTGCTGCAAGGAAGTCGAGTCGGCCGACGGTTTCGATGCCGACATTTTGTCGCGAATGGTGGATTGACGACGCGTCGATAACTTGACTGTTTTTGTCGGGAATCGTATTCTTGACAAAACTTCTCGGGTATTCGACCCGTTTCACTCACTCCGCGAGGCTGCGATGAGGCTTACGACAAAAGGACGGTTTGCGGTAACGGCGATGATCGACCTCGCGCTGCGCGAGGGCGATGGCCCGGTCACGCTGTCCGGAATCAGCGAGCGGCAGCAGATCTCGCTGTCCTACCTCGAACAGCTCTTCGGCAAGCTGCGCCGCTACGGTCTGGTCGTCAGCGTCCGCGGACCCGGAGGTGGCTACCGCCTGGCCAGGCGAGCGAGCGAGCTGACCGTTGCCGACGTCGTTGCCGCGGTCGATGAACCGCTCGACGCGACCCAGTGCGAAGGCAAACAGAACTGTCAGGAAGAGCACCGCTGCATGACGCACGACCTGTGGGCCAACCTGAGCCGGCACATGTACGAGTTTCTGCAGTCGGTCACGCTGGAGAGCCTGGTGCTGCAGCAGCGCGCCCGGATCGCCGCGCAGGCTTCGCGCAAGGAAGTCAGTGTGCAGCGGATCTCGCTGCCCAGCCTGCCGGCCTGAGGAAAATCGTGTCCGCCCCGGTCTATCTCGATCACAACGCGACAACGCCGCTCGCGCCTGAAGCGAGGGAAGCGATGCTTCGCTGGCTGGGCGAGGACTTCGGCAACGCGGCGAGCGCCCACAGTTTCGGGCGACGCGCACGCGCCGCGATCGATCTGGCCCGGCAACAGGTCGCCGAGGCCGTGAACGCCCATCCGACCGAGATCGTGTTCACGAGCGGCGCGACGGAAGCGAACAACCTGATCCTGAAGGGCTTTGCGGCCACGCAGACTCCGTCTGTACTGGCGATCTCGGGCATCGAGCATCCCAGCGTCAGCGAGCCCGCGCGCCAGCTCGCGCGCGCCGGCTGGAAGTTGCGCACTGTGGCGGTCGACCGCGAGGGCCGGGTCGATCCCGATGATTATGCGCGGGCGCTGAGCGAGTCGCCCCGTCTCGTCTCGGTGATGAGCGCGAACAACGAGACCGGCGTGCTCCAGGACATTCCGGCCCTGGCTGCGCAGGCGCGTTCAGCCGGGGCGCTGTTTCACACCGACGCGGTTCAGGCGCTGGGCCGGATTGAGGTCGATTTTCGGGCGAGCGGAGTCGGCGCGATGAGCCTTTCCTCGCACAAGATAGGCGGACCTCTCGGAGCGGGGGCATTGATCGTCGACAAGCGCGTCGAGCTCGCACCGCTGCTCGCCGGCGGCGGGCAGGAGAGGGGGCTGCGCTCGGGCACCGAGAACCTCGCGGCGATCGCCGGCTTCGGCATGGCCTGCGCGCGCGCAGTGCGCGACAGGGGCCGCTTTGCGCAAGTCGCAAACCTGCGCGATCGCCTTGAACAAGAGCTGCGCGCCCGCGGCGCGGTCGTGTTCGGCGAAGGCGCGCCCCGGCTGCCCAACACGGTCTTCTTCGCCGTCAAAGGTGTCGCTGGCGAAGCGCTGGTCTCGCGGCTCGACCGTGAGGGTTTTGCGGTCGCCAGCGGATCGGCCTGCGCGAGTGCGGCGCCCGAAGCTTCGGCGACGCTGCTCGCGATGGGCGTGGAGACCGGGCTCGCGCACTGCGCGGTGCGCGTGAGCCTGGGCACTGACAATACTTTCGACGAGGTGGCACGCTTTCTGCAGGCATTGGCGCGCAGTCTCGGCGAACTCAAAGGATTGGTCGCTCAAGCGGCCTGACCCGGAATCTTGATGGGCGCGAGCCCAGGAGCGATGCGATGTTGAAGTTTCCGATCTACCTCGACTATTCAGCGACGACGCCGGTCGACCCGCGCGTGGCCGAGAAGATGATTCCCTACCTGTGCGAGCACTTCGGCAATCCGGCCAGCCGCTCTCACGCCTTTGGCTGGGAAGCCGAGAAGGCCGTCGAAGAGGCGAGGGCGAACGTTGCCGCCCTCGTCAATGCCGATCCGCGGGAAATTGTCTGGACTTCGGGCGCGACCGAATCGGACAACCTCGCGATCAAGGGCGCCGCGCACTTCTACCAGGGCAAGGGTCGCCACCTGATCACGGTCAAGACCGAACACAAGGCCGTCCTCGACACGATGCGCGAACTCGAACGCGAAGGCTTCGAAGTGAGCTATCTGGAAGTCCAGGAGAACGGTCTGATCGATCTGGATGTTTTCAAGGCCACGCTGCGCCCGGACACGACGCTCGTGTCGGTGATGTTCGTCAATAACGAGATCGGTGTGATCCAGCCGATCGCCGAGATCGGCGAGATCTGTCGCGAGCGCGGAATCATCTTCCACGTCGATGCGGCTCAGGCGACCGGAAAGGTCGAGATCGACCTCGAAAAGCTCAAGGTCGATCTGATGTCCTTCTCGGCACACAAGACCTATGGCCCGAAGGGCATCGGTGCGCTCTATGTGCGGCGCAAGCCGCGCGTGCGGCTCGAAGCCCAGATGCACGGCGGTGGTCACGAGCGCGGGCTGCGCTCGGGCACGCTGGCGACGCACCAGATCGTCGGCATGGGCGAAGCCTTCCGGCTCGCGAAGCTGGAGATGACGGAAGAGAATGCGCGGGTCAAGGCGCTGCGCGACCGGCTGCTCGCCGGCCTCACCAAAATCGAGGCGACCTTCGTCAATGGCGATATCGAACATCGCGTCGCCCATAATCTGAACATCAGCTTTGCCTATGTCGAAGGCGAGTCGCTGATCATGGCGGTCAAGGACATCGCGGTCTCGTCCGGCTCCGCCTGCACCTCGGCATCGCTCGAACCGTCCTATGTGCTGCGCGCGCTGGGTCGCAGCGACGAGCTCGCGCACAGTTCGATCCGCTTCACGATCGGCCGCTTCACGACCGAGGAAGAGATCGACTACACGATCGCGCTGCTGCAGGACAAGATCGGCAAGCTGCGCGAACTCTCGCCGCTCTGGGAGATGGTCCAGGACGGCGTCGATCTGAACACGGTCCAGTGGGCCGCACACTGAAATACGGGGAGAATCAAAATGGCATACAGCGAAAAGGTCCTGGACCACTACGAACACCCCCGCAACGTCGGCTCCTTCAAGAAGGACGACAGCGAAGTCGGGACGGGCATGGTCGGTGCGCCGGCCTGCGGCGACGTGATGAAGCTGCAGATCAAGGTGAACCCGGAAACCGGAGTCATCGAGGACGCGAAGTTCAAGACCTATGGCTGCGGCTCGGCGATCGCGTCGAGTTCGCTGGTCACCGAATGGGTCAAGGGCAAGACCCTCGACCAGGCTCTGGACGTCAAGAACACGCAGATCGCCGAGGAACTGGCGCTGCCGCCGGTTAAAATCCACTGCTCCATCCTCGCCGAAGACGCGATCAAGGCGGCGGTCGAGGACTACCGCAAGAAGCAGGCCGACAAGAAGGATTGAGGTGAGAACATGGCAGTGACGATGACCGAGCGTGCAGCAAAGCACGTCTCGAACTATCTGAGCCGGCGCGGCAAGGGCCTGGGCATCCGCCTCGGAGTCAAGACTTCGGGCTGCTCGGGCATGGCCTACAAGCTCGAATACGTCGATTCGCTCGAAGAGGAAGACAGCGTCTTCGAGAGCTTTGGCGTCAAGGTCGTCATCGACCCGAAGAGCCTTGCCTATCTGGACGGGACCGAACTCGATTTCGTCCGCGAAGGGCTCAACGAAGGCTTCAAGTTCAACAACCCCAACGCCAGGGATCAGTGCGGCTGCGGCGAGAGCTTCACGGTCTGAACCGGACATGAGCGCATCTTCTCCGTTTGGCGACTTCTTCAGCCTGTTCAAGCTGCCGCGCCGTTTCGTCATCGACACCGCGGCGCTCGAGTCGGCCTACCTGGATGTCCAGGCCAAGGTCCACCCCGACCGCTTCGCCCATCTGTCGGATAACGAGCGGCGGGTGTCGATGCAGTGGGCTTCGCATGCGAACGAGGCTTACCGCACGCTCAAGGCGCCGGTTGCACGCGCTCGCTACCTGCTGGAACTCGCCGGGCACGACCCCGAGATCGAAACCAATACCGCGATGCCGGCCGAGTTCCTGGTCAGGCAGATGGAGCTGCGCGAGGCCGAAGAAGAGGCCCGCGAGGCAGGGGATCTCGAAGCGCTCGACGCGCTGCTCGGCGAGATCCGCGCTCAGGCCCGAGCGCTCGAAGACGCTCTGGCCGTCGCTCACGACGAGGCGGGGGATATGGCCGCGGTCGCCCTCCACCTCAGACAACTGATGTTCCTGGAACGCCTGCGCGAGGAAATCCGTCGCGCTCTTGAAACTCTGGATTCCTGATGGCCTTACTGCAGATCGCCGAACCGGGCGAATCCGCCGCACCGCACGAACACCGTCACGCGGTCGGCATCGATCTGGGGACCACGCACTCGCTGGTCGCCACGGTCAGGCACAGCCTGCCTGAATGTCTGAGGGGGGATGCCTGCGGCATCCTTCTGCCCTCCATCGTCCGCTATCTGGCCGACGGCTCGGTCCAGGTAGGCTCGGAGGCCGCCCGCCACCAGGCGAGCGATCCGCGCAACACGATCGTTTCAGTCAAGCGCTTTATGGGCCGCGGGCTCAAGGATCTCGCCGAAACCGCGAGCCAGCACTACGACTTCGTCGACGGCGAAGGCATGGTCAGGATCCAGACCGTCGACGGAGCGAAAAGCCCGGTTGAAGTCTCGGCCGAGATCCTGCGCGTGCTGCGCGAGCGTGCCGAGGCGAACCTCGGTACGGATCTCGTCGGCGCGGTGATCACGGTGCCCGCCTATTTCGACGACGCCCAGCGCCAGGCCACGAAGGATGCGGCGAAACTCGCCGGGCTGAACGTGCTGCGCCTGCTCAACGAGCCGACCGCGGCAGCGATCGCCTACGGTCTGGACAACGAGGCCGAAGGTATTTACGCGGTCTATGACCTGGGCGGCGGAACTTTCGATTTCTCGATCCTGAAGCTCTCGCGGGGCGTGTTCGAAGTGCTTGCGACGAGCGGTGATGCCGCGCTCGGCGGCGACGACTTCGACCAGGCTCTGGCGAACTGGCTGCGCGAACAGGGGGATCTCGCCGAGCTGGGGCCGGAAGACGCCCGCGCGGTGCTCCTCGAAGCGCGACGCGTCAAGGAGAGCCTGTCGCGCTGCGATCAGGAGCAGGCCAGAGTCGAACTCTCGAATGGACGGCTGATCGACTGCCCGGTCGCCCGCTCGCGCTTCGAAGCGCTGAGCGCCGATCTCGTCGCGAAGACGCTGCAGCCGGTCCGCAAGGCGCTGCGCGATGCGGGCCTCGCTGTCGACGAAGTCAAAGGAGTGGTTCTGGTCGGCGGCGCAACGCGGATGCCGCAGATCCGCGCCGCGGTCGAGCGCCAGTTCGGCCGCACGCCGCTGACCGACATCGATCCGGAGAAGGTCGTCGCGATCGGCGCCGCGATCCAGGCCAATGTCCTGGTCGGAAACCGTTCGGCCAACGAGGACTGGCTGCTGCTCGACGTGATTCCGCTCTCGCTGGGGCTGGAGATGATGGGCGAGCTGGTCGAGAAGGTGATCCCGCGCAATTCGACGATCCCGATCGCGAAAGCCCAGGATTTCACGACCTTCAAGGACGGACAGACCGCGATGGCGATCCACGTCGTCCAGGGCGAGCGCGAGCTCGTCCGCGACTGCCGCTCGCTAGCCCGTTTCGAGCTGCGCGGGATCCCGCCGATGGCGGCCGGCGCGGCGCGCATCCGCGTCAGCTTCCAGGTCGATGCCGACGGCCTTCTGTCCGTCTCGGCGCGCGAGCTCTCCACCGGAGTCGAAGCCGCCATCGTCGTCAAACCCTCTTATGGGCTCTCCGACGACGAGATCGCCGGCATGTTGCGCGCCGGTTTTGAGCATGCCGACGAGGACATGAAGCTGCGCGCGCTGCGCGAAGAGCAGGTCGAAGCCTCGCGGATGATCGAATCGGTCAATCAGGCTCTGGCCGAGGACAGGGCTTTACTTTCCAGGCAAGAGCTCGCCGCGATCGAAACAGCGCTCGCCCGCCTCGCTGAAGCGGGGGAGGGGAGCGAACTCGACGCGATCCGCTCGGCGGTCGCGGACGTGAACAAGATCACCGAAACCTTCGCCGCGCGCCGGATGGACAAGACAATCCGCGCGGCGCTGTCCGGACGAACGCTCGAAGACATCAAGGTGTGACATGACGCGAATCATCGTACTGCCGAACGCCAGCCTGTGCCCCGACGGGGCCGTGATCGAAGCCGAACCCGGAGAGTCGATCTGCGACAGCCTGCTCGCGGGCGGCGTCGAGATCGAGCACGCTTGCGAGAAGTCCTGCGCCTGCACGACCTGTCATGTGATCGTCCGCGAAGGCTTCGCAAGCCTGGAGGCGGCCGACGAGCTCGAAGAGGATCTGCTCGACAAGGCCTGGGGCCTCGAGCCCCAATCCCGCCTGTCCTGCCAGGCCATCGTCGGTGATAAGGAACTCACCGTCGAAATACCGAAGTACTCGATCAACATGGTCAGCGAGGTCAAGCGATGAAATGGACCGAGGTGGTGAGGATTGCCGAAGAGCTCGCGGACGCTCATCCCGACGTCGATCCCGAGCAGATCAATTTCGTCGATCTGATGAAGTGGGTGCTAGCGCTTCCGGGCTTTGACGACAAGCCCGAGCACTGCGGTGAGCGGATACTCGAAGCGATCCAGGCCGCCTGGATCGAAGAGCGCGACTGAGCCCTGATCAGTGGGAGGCAAGCATGGCCCGTATCCACGAATTTTCGCTTTTACGACTTGATGGTCAGCCCCTGAATCTGGCCGACTACGCGGGCAAGGTGCTGCTTCTGGTCAATACCGCGAGCGCCTGCGGCTTCACCCCTCAGTACCAGGGGTTGGAGCGCCTCCACCAGCAGTACGGAGCGCAGGGGCTTGTCGTGATCGGCTTCCCGTGCAATCAGTTCGGCGGGCAGGAACCGGGAGAGGCGAGCGAGATCGCCGCGTTCTGCGAGAAGAACTACGGCGTCAGCTTCGCGCTGTCCGCGAAGATCGAAGTCAATGGAGAGGGCGCCGATCCGCTCTTCCGCTTCCTGACGCACGAAGCTCCGGGCCTGCTCGGTCTGGAAGCGGTCAAATGGAATTTCACGAAGTTCCTCGTCGATCGCAGCGGCACGCGGATCAAGCGCTTTGCTCCGACGACGGTGCCCGAGAAGCTGAGCGGCGAGATCGAAGCCTTGCTGGCCGGCTGAATCAGATCAGAGAGTCCAGTCTCTCGTTGAGCGCGAGCCAGTACATGCCGAGCTGGCCGACCGTGTGGATGAAGCGCTCGAAATCGACCGGTTTGCGGATGTAGGAATTCGCACCGAGCGCGTAGGCGCTGCGGATGTCCTGCTGTTCGCGCGAAGTCGTCAGCACGACGACCGGGAGAAGCCGGGTCTGTTCCTGTTCGCGGATCCGCCGCAGCACTTCCAGGCCGTCAATTCTCGGCAGCTTCAAATCCAGAAGCACCAGGGCTGGCAAGCGGGAGCGATCCCGCTGGTGGAATTTTCCGGTTGCGAACAGGTAGTCGAGCGCTTCGACGCCGTCGCGGGCAACGACGACCGGATTCACGATGCGGTTCTTCGTGAAGGCCCTGAGCGTCAGGGCTTCATCGTCGGGATTGTCCTCGACGAGCAGGATGGGGCGATCTGCAGTCATCATTGTCCGGGGCCAGTCGTGTCAGGCAGACGCGCGGACCGATGGAATCCTTGCGGACCCGGGAGCATCAGCCAGCGCGGTTCATCTGCCCCGCGCTGGCCATATGGCCTCAGGCGCCGGGCAGTTCTTCACGCCGGATCACGAAAACGCCTTCATCGTGTCCCTGCGTTGCCAACCAGACCAGCGGCAGATCAGGCCAGGCCTTTTCCACCAGGTCACGGTTGTTCCCGACTTCTACGGCCAACAGACCGCCGGGCTTGAGGTAATTTGCAGCTTCGGCAATTATTTTTCGAACGACGTCCAGCCCATCCGCTCCGGCCGCGAGCGCGAGCTCGGGTTCATGGCGGTATTCGTCGGGAAGCTCGTCCATTGCTTCCTGGGTCACATAGGGCGGATTGGACAGGATCAGATCGTACTTGCGGCCCGCGAGCGCCGAGAAGACGTCGGACGGGATCAGCGTGACCCGCTCATCGAGCCCATAGTCGAAGACATTGCGACCGGCGACTTCGAGCGCATCGCGCGACAGATCGACCGCGTCGATCTTCGCGTTCGGGAAGGCGTGGGCCATCAGCACGGCGAGGCAGCCGCTGCCCGTGCACAGATCCAGCGCGTCGGTGACCGTGTCGGCATCCGCAATCCACGGAGAGAGCGCGTTTTCAAGCAGTTCAGCGAAGAAGGAGCGGGGGATGATGACTCGCTCATCGACGTAGAACGGAAAGTCGCCAAGCCAGGCTTCATGGGTCAGGTAGGCCGCAGGGATCCTCTTCGCGACGCGCTCGTCGATGACGGCGAGCACTTCCTCGCGTTCGTCGGACGGAATGCACGCATCGAGGAAAGGCTCCAGCCTGTCCAGAGGCAGGTGCAGCGTGTGCAGGATCAGATAGACCGCTTCATCGTAGGCATCGGAGCTGCCGTGGCCGAAGAAAAGGCCTTCCCGGTTGAAGCGGGAAACCGCGAAGCGGAGCAGGTCGCGTATCGTGACCAGTTCGTGGCTGGGATCGTGCTCGTGTTCGTCCAGCTCGTAGTCGCTGTCTTCGTGATCGTGGTCGTGGCTCATGTTGGGCTTTCAGACGGCCAGCAGTCGCTGGAGCACGCCGTGATAGATGTCGGAGAGAGGTTCGATGTCGGCGATCGCGATTCGCTCATCGACCTGGTGGATGCTGGCATTGATCGGGCCGAATTCAACGACCTGCGGGCAGATCGTCGCAATGAAGCGCCCATCCGAAGTGCCGCCGGTCGTCGACAGCTGGGCTTCGACGCTGGTCGTCGCGCGGATCGCGCCGGTCAGGGCCTCGACCAGATCGCCGCGCGGCGTGATGAAGGGATTGCCCGAGAGCTGCCAGGCGATCGCGTAGTCGAGCCCGTGCCGGTCGAGCACTTCCTCGACCTGCGCCTTGAGCTGCTCGGCCGGGCTCGCCGGCGAGAAACGGAAATTGAAGACGACTTCGAGCTTGCCCGGGATCACGTTGTTCGCGCCGGTCCCGGCCTGGATGTTCGAGATCTGCCAGGAGGTCGGAGGGAAGAACTCGTCGCCATCATCCCAACGGCGGGCAGCGAGTTCCGCCAGCGCGGGCGCCGCCTGATGGACGGGGTTGCGCGCCAGCTGCGGATAGGCGACATGGCCCTGGATGCCGTGCACGGTCAGCACACCGTTCAGCGAGCCGCGGCGGCCGTTCTTGATCGTGTCGCCGAACACTGTGGCCGAAGTCGGCTCGCCGACGATGCAGTAGTCGGGCGTCTCGGCGCGCGCGGCGAGCGTCTCGACGACCATCCGGGTGCCGTGCGTCGCGATCCCTTCCTCGTCGGAGGTCAGAAGCAGCGCGATCGAGCCCTTGTGTTGCGGGGAATCGGCCACGAAGCGCTCGATCGCGGTGACGAAAGCGGCCAGCGAAGTCTTCATGTCGGCCGCGCCGCGACCGACGAGATAGCCGTCGCGCTCTGCGGCCGCGAAGGGCGGGCTTTGCCAATCGCCCAACGGCCCCGCAGGGACCACATCGGTGTGGCCCGCGAAGCAGAACAGCGGTGCCGCATTTCCCCGTCTGGCCCACAGGTTGCTGACCCCGTTAGCGTCGATGCGCTCGAACCTGAAACCCAGCGGTGCGAGGCGAGCCGTCAGCAGATCGAGGCAGCCCTGATCGTCGGGCGTCACCGAAGGGCGCTGGATCAGCGCGCGGGCCAGCGCGAGCGTCGGCGAGGAGGATTCGGTACGGATTTCGCTCATGGGCGGATATCTTCCTCGTCATCCCCCATCTTCAACGTGAAGGATTTGAACGAGGCGCCATCGGGCTCAGGTGTTTCGAAATCGATAACCGGAGCCTGACCGGCGACCGACTCCGGAGACGGAGTCGTGATCTGCTGGTTGTTGATCAGCCAGGACAGGTTGGTCGGAGAATCGGCGTTCGCGAGCGCCTCTTCGAGCGAGATCGTGCCGTCGTTGAAGAGCCGGAACAGATCCTGTTCAAAGGTCTGGGAGCCGGGCGCGAGCGATTGCTCCATCGCTTCCTTGATCTCGCCGAAATTGCCCTTCTCGATCAGATCCGAGACATGCCGGGTGTTGAGCAGGATCTCGGCGGCAGGGGTGCGCTGGCCGTCGGGTCGCTTGACGAGACGCTGCGAGATCACGCAGCGCAGCGCCACCGAGAGGTCCAGATAGAGCAGCGGACGGTTCTCGAGCGGGAAGAAGTTCGAAACCCGGTTAAGCGCATGGTAGGCGTTGTTCGCATGCAGCGTTGCGACACACAGGTGACCGGTCTGCGCATAGGAGATCGCCGCCTGCATCGTCTCGCGGTCGCGGATCTCGCCGATCAGGATGCAATCGGGGGCCTGGCGCATCGCGTTCTTCAGCGCGATGTTCCAGTCGAGCGTATCGAAGCCGACCTCACGCTGATTGACAACCGATTTCTTGTGCCTGAACAGGTACTCGATCGGGTCTTCCAGGGTCAGGATGTGGCCCGAAGAAGTCTTGTTGCGATGATCGAGCATCGCCGCGATCGTCGTCGATTTTCCCGAACCGGTCGAGCCGACCACGAGGATCAGACCTCGCTTGTCAGTGATCAGATCGCCGAGCACGGGCGGCATGCCCAGCGAACCCAGCGCGGGGATCTCGCCCTGGATGAAGCGGACGACGATCGCGATCGACCCCCGCTGCCAGAACATGTTGATCCGGAAATTGCCCAGATCGCGGCGGCCAAAGGACAGGTTCAGCTCCTTCGTGCGCTCGAAGATCTCGATCTGCTCCGGCGTCGCGATCTCGTGCGCCATGCGCTGGATCACCGAAGGTTCCATGATCTGCTGATTCACGGGCATCACGACGCCCTGGATCTTGATATGGATGGGCGCGCCCGCCGAGACAAAGATGTCCGAGGCCTGTTTCTCTGCCATCAGCTGGAAGAGCTTGTCGAAGATCATGATCCGCCGCTTTCAGGGGGTTGGGGGTGTGTCGCTCAGGGGCGCAGCAGCTCGTTGATGCTGGTCTTGGAGCGGGTCTTCGCGTCGACTTTCTTGACGATGACCGCGCAGTAGAGGCTGTACTGACCGTCCTTCGAAGGCAGGTTGCCCGAGACGACGACCGAGCCGGCCGGCACGCGGCCGTAATGCACTTCGCCGGTTTCGCGATCGTAGATCTTCGTGCTCTGGCCGATGAACACGCCCATCGAGATCACCGAGTTCTCCTCGACGATGACGCCTTCGACGATCTCGGAGCGCGCGCCGATGAAACAGTTGTCCTCGATGATCGTCGGGTTGGCCTGCATCGGTTCGAGCACGCCGCCGATGCCGACGCCGCCCGACAGGTGCACGTTCTTGCCGATCTGCGCGCAGGAGCCGACCGTGACCCAGGTATCGACCATCGTCGCTTCATCGACATAGGCGCCGATGTTCAGGTAGGACGGCATCAGCACCGCGTTCTTCGCGACATAGCTGCCGCGACGGGCTACAGCCCCCGGAGTCGCGCGGAAACCCGCGGCGCGGAAATCCGCCTCGCTCCACTTCGCGAACTTGGTCGGTACCTTGTCGAAGTAGCGGCTGACCCCGTCGTCGCTGACGACGTTGTCGCTGGCGCGGAAGGACAGCAGCACGGCCTTCTTGACCCACTGATGGGTCACCCACTGACCGTCGATCTTTTCGGCGACACGAATCCTGCCGGCATCCAGGTCGGCGATCGTCTGTTCGATCGCATCGCGCAGCTCGGCGCTGACGTTGCCCGGATTGATCTCGGCGCGCCTCTCCCAGGACTGGTCGATGAAGTTCTCAAGTTGGCTCATTGGGTTCTTTCTGATGGAGGAAGAAATTCGGCGGGCGCGTCAGGCGCGCGCACCATAACGGTGTTCAACAAAACCGGCGATGCGCCGGGCGGCATCGACGCACTCGGCGAGTTCGGCGACCAGCGCGATGCGCACGAAGCCCTGACCGGGATTGCTGCCACCCACTTCGCGGGACAGGAACTGCCCGGGCAGCACAGTAACGCCGGTCGCGGCGAGCAGCTCGCGGGTGAAGGCGAGGTCATCGACCGGTGTGGCCGCCCAGAAATAGAAACCGGCGTCGGGCATCGCGATGCCCAGCCAGGGTTCGAGGATGGGCAGAACGGCTGCGAATTTATCGCGGTAGAGCTTGCGGTTCTCGCGCACATGCACTTCGTCGCGCCAGGCAGCGATGCTGGCCGCCTGGATCATCGGACTCATCGCGCAACCGTGATAGGTCCGGTAGAGCAGGAAGCGCGAAAGCAGTTCGGCGTCTCCGGCGACGAAGCCCGAGCGCATGCCGGGCACGTTCGAACGCTTCGAGAGGCTGGAGAACACGACCAGATTCTTCCAGCCCGGCCGGCCCAGCTTGTGCGCAGCTTCCAGCGCGCCGAGCGGAGGCCGCGCCTCGTCGAAATAGATCTCCGAATAGCATTCGTCGGAGGCGATCACGAAATCGTGGCGATCGGCCAGCTCGAACAGAGCCCTCCATTCGTCGAGGGTCAGCACCCGACCGGTCGGATTGGCCGGCGAACAGACGTAGAACAGCTCGACCCGCGCCCATTGCTCGTCGCTGAGGCTGGCGAGATCGAGCGAGAAACCGTTGGCCGGAGTCTGGGCCAGGAAAACCGGGCGAGCGCCGGCGAGCAGTGCCGCACCTTCGTAGATCTGGTAGAAAGGATTCGGGCTCGCAATCAGCGGCGCCGGCTTGCGCGGATCGATGATCGCCTGCGCGAACGAGAACAGCGCCTCGCGCGAGCCATTGACCGGCAGCACTTCGCGCTCGACATCGATGGCCGGCAGGTCGTAACGGCGCTCCAGCCAGCGCGCGATCGCGCCACGCAGATCAGCGCTGCCTTGAGTTGCCGGATAGGAACTCAGCCCCCCGAAGTTCGCGGCGAGCGCTTCACGGACCAGTTCAGGCGCCGGGTGCCGGGGCTCACCGATGTAGAGCGGGACCGGTTTGACACCGGCGGGAGCCTCGAGGCCAGCGAGCAGTTCCCGAAGGCGGGCAAACGGATAAGGCTGAAGCAGGTCAAGACGCGGATTCAAGGCGGTCTCCGGACGCAGAAGGGGTAGCCGAGCAATCAGGTCTACCTGGCATGCCTGTCGCGACAGGGCACGAAGTCGAGGTGATATTATAACCGCCCGTCCTGCCGACCGCGCCAATACCGGCGTCTAGCCGAACAGAAGCCCAGCCCGTGCGTCTTTCCAAACTCAAACTCGCTGGATTCAAATCCTTCGTCGATCCGACCGTCGTACTGACTCCTGGCCAGCTGGTCGGAGTCGTCGGCCCCAATGGCTGCGGCAAATCCAACATCATCGACGCGGTGCGCTGGGTGCTCGGAGAATCGCGCGCGGGCGCCTTGCGCGGCGAATCGATGATGGACGTGATTTTCAACGGTTCGACGACCCGCAAACCAGTGAGCCGCTCCAGCGTCGAGATGGTGTTCGACAACGCCGAGGGCCGGGCCGCCGGTCAGTGGTCGCAGTACGGCGAGATCTCGGTCCGACGGGTGCTCGACCGCAGCGGCGAGTCGAGCTACTGGATCAACAACATCCATGTGCGCCGCAAGGATGTGATCGACCTCTTTCTCGGCACCGGGCTGGGGCCGCGCGCCTACGCGATCATCGAGCAGGGGATGATCTCGCGGATCATCGAAGCGAAGCCTGAAGATGTGCGCGCCTTTCTCGAAGAGGCGGCCGGCATCACCAAATACAAGGAGAGGCGGCGCGAGACCGGAGGGCGGCTCGAAGATGCCCGCGACAACCTCGCCCGGGTGCTCGATATCCGCAACGAGCTTGGCGCCCAGGTCGAAAAGCTCGAAGGCCAGGCGCTGCTCGCCCGCCGTTACCGGACGATCCAGGACGAGCTGCGCGATCAGCAGATTCTGCTCTGGCTCCTCAAGCGCAATGAAGCGCGCGAGCAGGCCGCCAGCCAGGCCGCCGCGGTCGCCGAACTGCTGACCCGGATCGAAGCCGAGAACGCTCATCTGCAGCAGGCCGAAACACGGGGCGAGGCGGCGCGCCTGGCCCATCTCGCGGCCTCGGACGCGCTGCATTCGGCCCAGGCTTCGCTCTACGAGGCCAATGCCGAGGTCTCCCGCTTCGAGAGCGAGATCGCCCACCAGGGCGAACGGCGCAGGATGCTCGCCCAACGCCTCGAGCAGCTGCAGCTCGATTGCGCGCGCTGGAGCGCTCAAAAGGAAAGCGGCGCCACTGACGCCTTCCGCTGGGCGGAGCTCGAAGAGGCTGCGAGTCTCAGGAGCGAAGAGACTCAGGCCCGGCACGAGGAAGTGAGCCTTCGCCTGCCCGCCGGTGAAGAGGCTCTGGCCGGTGCCCAGGCGACGCTCAATTCGCTGCGCCACGAGGTCGGCAGCGCCGAGCAGCAGCTCAAGGTCGAGGAGACCCGCCGGGCCGCCTCGCTGCGCAGCCTCGACACCCATGGTCAGCGCCGCACCCGGCTCGACGCCGAGCGCCTTGCGCTGGCCGAACCGGACGAAGCCGCCCACGACGAAGCCCAGGGCCTCGCCGAGCAGGCCAGGATGCGCCAGGAGGCGCTCGCGGAAGAACTCGAAACGCTCAACGAAACCCTGCCGGAGCTGCAGGCGGCAGGTCGCGCCGCGCAGCAGAGCGAACGCGAAGCGCTGCGGGCGCTGACCGAGGCGCGGGCGCGGCTCGAAGCGCTGCAGCGCATCCAGCAGAAGGCTGCGGCTCCGGGAGAACTCGCAAACTGGCTGTCCGGCTCTGGTCTCGCCGGAGCGCATCCGCTGTGGCAGAAGCTCAAGGTCGAAGCGGGCTGGGAACTCGCGATCGAAGCGGTGCTGCGCGAGCGTTTCGCCGCGCTTTGCCTGGAGAATCCGGAAGCGGCCCGCGCCGCGCTCGGCGACGAGGCGCCGGCTGCGGTGCTGCTGGCCTGGCCTTGTGCGGCACCCGAAGCGGTGCTTGCCGGGCCGGCGCCCGGAGTCGCGCTCGCGACGAAGGTCGAAGTGGCCGATCCCTCGCTCGCCGGGACCGTAGCCGGCTGGCTTGCCCATGCACGCGCGGTCGAAGACATTTCCGGTCACCTGGGGGCATCGGTAGATCTGCAGCCCGGTCTGATTCTCGTCGACCGCAAGGGCAGGGTGCTGGTGCGCGGCGCGCTGGCGAGCGGCAGACTGCACAATGCGACCCACGGCGTGCTGGAGCGCCAACGCGAGATCGAAAGACTGGAGCAGGAGACCGACGCCCACGAGGCGCGGGTCGAAGAGGCAAGAGCCCGGCTCGCTGCGGCCGAGGAGACGAGCCGGCACAGCCAGGATCAGATCGCCGCTCTGCGCCGCTCGCTACAGGCCGAGCAGCAGAACGCTCACCGCGCGCAGATGCTCGCGCTCGAACTGGGCCAGGCGAAGCAGCGCTTCGAAGAGCGGAGCACACGGCTCGCCAGCGATCTCGCCGAGATCGATGAGCAGATCGCCCGGGAGCGTGAGCTGCTCGAACAATCGATCGCCCGCCAGGACGAGTTCAGCGAGCAGGTCGAAGCGCTGCGCGAGCGGATCGATGCGGCCACCGATACAGTCCAGCGCATGGATGGCGCGCTGCGGGCACTGCGCAGCCAGGAGAGTTCGTGCGCGCGCGAAGTTCAGGAAGCGGCTTTCGCGGTCCGCGAGTGCCGCAGCAAACAGGAAGAGCTGGCGCGTTCGCTGGCCCAGGCGAGCGAGCAGATCGCGCGGAGCGAACACGAACGCGATGCGACCGAGATCGAGCTGGCGAGCCTGGACGCAACCCCCGCTCAGGACGCGCTGCAGCAGGCGCTCGCTCTGCGCGAGGAACGCGAGGCGGCGCTCGCGGCGAGCCGCGCCCGACTCGACGAAGCGGCGGAGGAACTCAAGCACCAGGACGAAGCGAGACTCAAGGCCGAACTCGCGCTGCGCCCGCTCAGCGACTCGCTGGCCGAGAAGCGCCTCGCCCAGCAGGCCGCCGAACTCGGTCGCCAGCAGTTCGAGGAGCGTTTGGCCGAGATCGAGTTCGACGAAATCGTCTTCGCCGCGAAGCTCGCCGCCGGCCCCCGTGACCTGACTCTGACGCGCGAAATCAACCGTCTGAGCCGGGAGCTCGCCGAAATGGGGGCCGTCAACCTGGCCGCCGTGGACGAACTCACAGCGGCCCAGGAGAGGAAAGGCTACCTTGATGCGCAGTCCGACGACCTCGAGGAGGCGATCGGCACGCTGGAGGACGCGATCCGCCGCATAGACCGCGAGACTCGCGAACAGCTGCAAGAGACGTACAATACGGTCAATCGTCATTTCGGGGAGCTGTTTCCGCAGCTCTTCGGAGGCGGCGAAGCACAACTTGTGCTGACCGGAGATGAAATCCTGGACGCCGGCGTGCAGATCATCGCGCGCCCGCCAGGCAAGAAGAACAGTTCGATCCACCTGCTGTCGGGAGGCGAAAAGGCTCTGACGGCGATCGCGCTCGTGTTTTCGTTCTTTCAGCTCAACCCTGCGCCTTTCTGTCTGCTCGATGAAGTGGATGCGCCGCTCGATGACGCGAACACGGAGCGCTTTTGCGCGATGGTCAAGCGGATGTCATCGATCACGCAGTTCCTGTTCATCAGTCACAGCAAGATCACGATGGAGCTGGCGCAGCAGCTGGTAGGGGTCACGATGCAAGAGCAGGGCGTCTCGCGGGTGGTCGAGGTCGATATCGAAGAAGCGCTGCGGCTGACCGATCCGGTCGCGGCTTGAGGGATCACATGGCAGGCAACGAATTGCTTTATGGATTGCTGGGCTTGGGGCTGGGCGTGCTCGTGCTCGTTTTTTCGTACAACCAGTGGCTGGAGCGAAAGCACCGCAAGCTCGCGGAGCAGGCATTCCGCTCCGAGCACCGGGACGTGCTGCTCGAAGGCAGCGCCGAGCCCACCGAGCTTCGCGAGGAACCGGTCGAACCCGTGGCGGATGAAGAGTTCGAAGAGCGGATCGAACCCGCGTCGGCGAAGATCCCGCCTGCCGCGCCGATCGGCCGTGCCGCCGACCCCGCGCTGCCGATGGAAGCGATCGCGATCGACGCGGTGATCCGGATCGAAGCGCCGGCCGGCCTCGTCGCCAGCGCTGTCGTCAGCGCCGCGGGCGGACCGCTCGCCCAGCTCCAGCGCCAGGTGCGCTGGTATGGCCTGTCGCAGGAAACCTACAAGTGGGTTCCTGTCGACGAGAATGATTCCCACGCCTACACGCGGATCGCCGTCGCGATGCAGCTGGCCGACCGCCGCGGACCGGCGAACGAGCGCGAACTTGAAATCTTCATCGCAGCGATCCAGCGCGTTTGCGATCAGTTCCTCGCCGTGTCGAGTTTCGGCGAACGGGCCGAGAGTCTGGAGCTGGGCCGCAGCGCCGACGAATTCTGCGCCGCAACCGATGTGCAGATCGCGATCAACGTCGTCGCGGGTGAGCTGCCTTTCGCGGGCACCAAGCTGCGCGGCCTCGCCGAAGCAGCGGGGCTGAAGCTCAATAACGACGGCAGCTTCCACGCGGCCGATGAAAACGGACAGCTGCTCTTCGTGCTGGCCAGTCGCGATGCGACGCTGTTCTCGACCGAAACGCTACGCCAGGGGACTTCGCGCGGCGTCACGCTGACTCTGGACGTGCCCCGGGTCGCCTCGGGGGTATTCGCTTTCGACCGGATGAGCGCGCTGGCGATCCACCTCGCCGAAAGCTTCAACGGCAGTGTCGTCGATGACAATGGTCACGCGCTGAGCAGCGCTTCGCTGAACGGCATCCGCACACAGATCCAGCAGTTCCAGCAGCAGATGAACCAGCAGGGCATACCGGCCGGTAGCCCGCTCGCGCTGCGCCTGTTCAGCTGATCCGATGAGCGAAGTCAGAACCGCGGCCGAGCAGGCCGCCTTTTTGCGTGCCGAACTCGCACGTTATGAGCACGCCTACTATGTCCTAGACGCGCCCCTGGTCCCCGATGCCGAGTTCGACCGGCTGTTTCGCGAGCTCGAAGCGCTTGAAGCCGCGCATCCCGAGCTCGTCACCGCCGATTCGCCGACCCGCAGGGTCGGGGGTGCGCCTCTGGCCGGTTTCGCGCCCGTGCGTCACGCGGTCGCGATGCTGTCGATCCACACCGAGACCGATACCGAAGCGAGCGGCGCCCTGGCTTTCGATCAGCGGGTCAGGCGGGAACTCGAACTCGCCGACTCGGCGCCCGCGCTCGAATACAACGCCGAACTGAAGTTCGACGGGCTCGCGATCAACCTGCGCTACGAGAACGGTGTGCTGGTACAGGCCGCGACCCGCGGCGACGGTGAGACCGGCGAAGATGTGACGCAGAACGTCCGTGCGATCCGTCAGATCCCGCTGCGCCTGCACACGGACAGCCCGCCGGCCGTGCTCGAAGTGCGTGGCGAAATTTTCATGGGGCGCGACGACTTCGAGCGCCTGAACGAGACCCAGCGCAAAAAGGGCGAGAAGACTTTCGCGAATCCGCGCAATGCGGCCGCCGGCAGCCTGCGCCAGCTCGATCCGGCGATCAGCGCGAGTCGGCCTCTGTCCTTTTTCGCCTACGGCCTCGGCGAGGCTCAGGGCTGGGTCTTCCCCGAACGCCATTCGCAAATGCTCGCCGCTTTCGCCGAGCTGGGCCTGCCGGTCTGCGCGGAGCGCTGCGTCGCCCAAGGGGCGACAGGGCTCGTGGCTTTCCACGATGACATCGCCGCGCGGCGCGACAGCCTGCCCTTCGATATCGACGGAGTCGTCTACAAGGTCGACTCGCTTGCCCTGCAGCACCGGCTCGGCTTCGTGACGCGTGAGCCGCGCTGGGCCGTCGCGCACAAGTTTCCGGCCCAGGAAGAGCTGACCCGGGTGCTCGATATCGAAGTCCAGGTCGGCCGGACCGGCAAGCTGACTCCTGTTGCGCGGCTCGAACCCGTCTTCGTCGGCGGCGTCACGGTCACCAACGCGACGCTGCACAACCAGGACGAAGTGCTGCGCAAGGACGTGCGGATCGGCGATACCGTGATCGTGCGCCGCGCCGGCGATGTGATTCCGGAAGTCGTCGCGAGTCTGCCCGAGCGCCGGCCGGCGGATGCCCGCCTCTTCGCGATGCCCGGGCAGTGCCCGGTCTGCGGCTCGGCGGTGATCCGCGAGGAAGACGAAGCCAATCACCGCTGCAGCGGCGGACTGTACTGCCCGGCCCAACGCAAGCAGGCACTGTGGCACTTCGCGTCGCGCCGGGCGATGGATATCGAGGGGCTGGGCGACAAACTGGTCGAACAGCTCGTCGACTCCGGGCGGGTCAAGACGCCGGCCGATCTCTACACGCTGGAGATCGAAGCGCTCGCCGGTCTCGAACGGATGGCCGAGAAGTCTGCGCGCAATCTGATCAAAGCAATCGACAAGAGCCGCTCGACGACGCTCGCGCGTTTCATCTATGCGCTCGGGATCCGCAATGTTGGCGAGCGCACGGCCAAGGATCTGGCCCGCCATTTCGGTTCGCTCGCCGCGCTGAGCGAGGCCGATATCGAGGCACTGCAGGGGGTTCCCGATGTCGGTCCGATCGTCGCCGAAAGCCTGATCGACTTCTTCAGTGAGGCGCACAACCGCCAGGTCATCGCCGATCTTCAGGCGCGCGGCGTGCATTGGGTCGAGAGCGAAGGCGAGGCCGCTGCGCCCGAAGGGCTTCTCGCCGGCAAAACCTTCGTGATCACCGGCAGCCTGCCCAGCCTGTCGCGCGACGAAGCGAAGGCGCTGCTCGAAGCGGCAGGTGCGAAGGTTGCGGGCTCGGTCTCGAAGAAGACCGATTACCTGCTCGCCGGCAGTGATGCGGGAAGCAAGCTCGCGAAGGCTCAGGAGCTGGGCATAACGATTCTCGACGAAGATCAGATGAGGGCGATGCTCGGCGATGCAAAGCCGGGGCAGAGCGAGCTGTTCTGAGCCCGATTCGCTGCGTCAAACAAGAGGAAATGTAATGCCGTTGAAACAGACCCCGCTCTATCGCTTCCTGAAGGTCTGCAATGAGGGAAGAGTCGAGAAGAGCGTGCTCGATTGCGGAGCGGGGGGCGATACGCCTTTCCTGAGCGAATTCTTCGCCCAGGGCTATCTGACGACCGGCGTCGAACTCGACGCCAAACGGATGGCGATCGCGAACGAGTACGGCCAGGCACGCGGGCAGAGCCTGAAGGTTCAGCTCGGCGACATGCGCCGCCTCGGGTTCGCGGATTCGTCCTTCGGCTGCGTCTATTCGTACAACACGATCTTCCATATGCCGAAGGCGGACGTCGAGGTCGCGCTCGGTGAACTCAAAAGAGTGCTGAAACCCGGCGGCTATCTGTTCGTCAACTTCCTGACCGTCGACGATCACCGCTGCGGCGAAGGACCTTGCCTGGGGCTCAATCAATACGAGCAGCTCGATGACGGCCTGCCCGTCATCCACTCGTATTACGAGCACAGCGAAGCCGATCCCTATTTCGCTGACATGACGCAGCACGTCAAGGAGACGCGCATCATCGAGTGGCGATACGAAGGACGACCGATCCGCCAGGGCTTCGTCGATTACATCGTCCAGAAGAGATAGGGCGAGGGTTGCACCGTCCACTCCGGGTGCGCTGAGCCCGGTTGCGGGCCATGGTGTGCACTGATGCGCGGAGCCGCCCATCCGCTTTGCTCTGATCTTTTTCCGTTCGGCTAGCATGGTGACGGCGTGTGCGCCTTTGCTGGCGCCAGCCGCTCGCCTGCGGACAGCGAAGAAAGGAACTTGCCTGCCGGTGAACGGTCTGCCTCCCGCTGGCCCGTACCCGAATGGCTGTGGCCACGCGTTTCCCCCAAAACGTATTGGAGCCGCGATGGAAAAAATCGAACACACGCTGGAACGCTTCATGTTCGCGAGCCGCTGGCTGCTGGCCCCGTTCTATGTCGGGCTGGTGGGCGCGATCGCGCTGTTGATCTTCAAGTTCATCAAGGAATTCATCGCGCTGCTGCCCGTCGTGCTGAGCGGGGAGGGCAACCAGGTCATGGTCGGCGTGCTGACCTTGGTCGATGTCGTGCTCGTGGCGAATCTGCTGCTGATCATCGTCTTCGCCGGCTACGAGAATTTCGTCTCGAAGATCGATACCGGAGAATCCGAGGACAGGCCCGAGTGGATGGGCCATGTCAGCTTCTCCGACCTGAAGATCAAACTGATCGGCTCGATCGTCGCGATCTCGGGCATTGAACTGCTCAAGGCTTTCGTCAGCATCGAATCCTTCACGAACGAACAGTTGGGCTGGAAGGTCGCCTTCCATCTGACTTTCGTCGTCTCGGGGGTGCTGTTCGCGATCATGGATAAACTGACGAACAAGGGGCACTGAGGCTGTCCGCCCGTCAGCGCCAGCAGGGAGACAATGCCCGTGCCACTTGAAACGATAAACCCGCTTGTCCGCCGCTCCAGCGCCGCGCTCTTTCTCGCGCTGGTGTTCGGCCTGACCCTATGGGTGCTCTCTCCCTTCTTCTCCGCTCTGGCCTGGTCGGGCATCCTCGCCTACATGACCTGGCCCCTGTTCCGGCGTCTGCGCAGTCGACTGCCCGGCCACGAGACGCTTGCCGCACTGCTGATGAGCATTGTCGTAACGGTCGCGCTGCTGGCACCGCTCGCCTGGGTCATGTTCGCGGTGGCCGATGATGTGGGCGTTGCCGCCGGGGTTCTGCGCCAGATCGCCGCCAGCGGTCTGCCTTCCCTTCCCGCAACGGTGAGCGCCTGGCCAGGCGGAGGATGGTTGCTCGCCCGCTACGCTGAAATCCAGACCAATCCAGCCTGGCTGCACGCGAGCATCGAAGCGCTTGGCCTGACGGAACTGTCGACCTGGGGGGCGGTGGTCGGAGGCGTGGGGCGAAATCTCGCCAAGTTTGCGCTGGCTGTCTTCGCGCTTTTTTTTCTGTTCCGCCATGGCGCGCAGATGCTCACCCAGTTCGGTCGGGTCAGCGCTCACTGGCTGGGGGGCTCCGCACGCGCCTATCTGGATGCCGTCGGCCTGACGGTGCGCGCGGTCGTTTTCGGAATCGTGCTGACCGCAATCGCCCAGGGCTGTCTTGCCGGTCTGGGCTACTGGGTGGCAGGCACCGGCTCGCCCGCGCTGTGGGGTGCGGTCACCGCGCTGATCTCGCTGATCCCCTTCGTCGGTCCAGTAGTCTGGATCGGGCTCTCGCTGGCCCTGCTGGCCAACGGTGAAACCCAGGCCGGCGTGGGTCTGTTTCTGTGGGGGGCGTTTGTCGTGAGCTGGGTGGACAACCTGATCCGCCCGCTGGCAATCAGCGGCCCGACGAAGATCCCTTTCCTGCTGGTCTTCCTGGGGGTGCTGGGCGGAATCCGCAGCTTCGGCCTGATCGGCCTCTTTCTGGGCCCGGTTCTGATCGCCGTATCTCTGGCGATCTGGCACCAAGCACTTGATCAGGCCAATTCGGCAGGTTCGAGTACCGAGGCTTTACCGCACCCAGCTCCGAGCGAAGGGCAGAACAGGCTGAGCTGAATACAGTTTCCGCATTTTGATAACACGAGGGGATAACCGTGGCCGAGAATTCCGAACTCGCTTCAGCCCATGCGATGCAGCCGAAAGAATTGGCCTCGGCGCTCGACGTCGATCCGGCCGCGGGTCTGTCGGATACGGAAGCGAGCCGTCGCATCGTCCTTCATGGCGAGAACCGACTGGCGGAAAAGCCGCCTCGCTCCAGCTGGCTCGCCTTCCTCGACCAGTTCAGAAGTCTGCTGATCCTGGTGCTGATCGCCGCCGCGATCTTGGCCGGCGCGATCGGTGATATCAAGGATACGCTGGTGATCCTGATCGTCGTGCTGCTGAACGCGACGCTGGGGTTCTGGCAAGAGCACAGGGCGGAAGCGACGCTGGCCGCATTGAAGAAAATGCTGTCGCCGTCCGCGCGGGTGCGCCGGTCAGGGCGCCAGGAAGAGATTGGCGCAACGCGACTCGTTCCGGGCGACATCGTTCTGCTGGAGGCGGGAGACAGGGTGCCGGCGGATGGTCGCCTCGTCAGCACGCACAGCGTTGAAATCGATGAAGCGGCGCTCACCGGAGAGTCCCATGCGGTGGGCAAGGAGGCGGGCAGTTTGCTCGCCGCGGCGGCGCCGCTCGCCGAGCGCGTGAATATGGCCTTCATGAACACCGTGCTCACGCGAGGACGCGCCGAAATGCTGGTCACCGCGACGGGAATGAACACCGAGATGGGACGCCTCGCCGGGATGCTGGCCGAGTCCGAAGCCGGGCCGACGCCACTGCAGGTCCAGCTCGACGCGCTGGGGCGCCGGCTTGCGGCGATCGCAGGCGTCGTGATAGCGATCATCCTGATACTGGGACTCGCGAAGGGTAAGCCCTTGCTGGAGATTCTGCTCACCTCGATCGCACTGGCCGTGGCGGCCATCCCTGAAGGCCTGCCCGCAGTTGTGACCGTCACTCTGGCTCTGGGCATGCATCGGATGGCCCAACACCGCGCGATCGTCAAGAAACTAGCGGCGGTTGAAACGCTGGGCTGCACGACCGTGATCTGCTCGGACAAGACGGGTACGCTGACGATGAACCAGATGAGCGCACGCATCGCGGTCTTCGAAGGCCGGCGCTTCCCGATCAGCGGCGAAGGCTATGGCGCGACGGGCGAGATCAGGACGGAGGACGGAGGCGATGTTCCCGATCTTGGCCCGCTGCTCGAACCAGCCGTGCTCGCCAATGAAAGTCGTATTCACGGGGGAGCACTGATCGGCGATCCGACCGAAGGGGCGCTGCTGGCGCTGGCCGCCAAGGCCGGCCTGGATATCGAGCGCCTGGCGGCGCAGAGCCCGCGCATCGCCGAGATCCCCTTCGATTCCGCATACAAGTTTCAGGCCACCTTCCATCGACAAGGCACAGAGGTGCGGGTTTGTGTCAAAGGTGCGCCGGATGTGCTGCTGGGCCTGGCCGTACGCCAGCACGATGAATCGGGTGAGAGCGGACTGGACAAAGCTTTCTGGCTAACAGAGAACGCACATTTGGCCAGCCAGGCCATGCGCGTACTGGCGATGGCCACGCGGACGATCCCCTCTTCGGCCTTCGACCCGAACGGGGATCTGATGGCGCAGGTACAGGAACTCACTTTCCAGGGCCTCGTCGGCATCATCGACCCGCCGCGTCCCGAGGCGCGCGACGCGATCGCGCTGTGCGCTCGCGCCGGCATCCGGGTCAAGATGATCACCGGCGATCAGCGGATCACCGCGGCCGTAATCGCCCGAGAGCTGGGTCTCGACGGTGAGGTAATGGAGGGGCAGGAGCTGGGCTCCCTCAGCCCCGAAGCGCTGGCCGGGCGCATCGATCGTGTGGCCGTGTTCGCCCGCGTGTCTCCCGAGCACAAGGTGCGCATCGTACAGGCGCTCAAAGCCCGCGGACAGGTCACTGCAATGACCGGGGACGGCGTCAACGATGCTCCAGCGTTGAAGAACGCCGACATCGGCATCGCGATGGGCATCACCGGAACCGAGGTGACCCGGGAAGCCGCGACGATGGTGCTCTCCGATGACAACTTCGCGACCATCGTTCGCGCGATCAGGGAGGGACGAGCCATCTACGAGAACATCGTCAAGTTCGTCCGCTTTCAGCTCTCCACCAACATGGGCGCGATACAGACCGTACTGGGGGCGAGCTTACTGGGGCTGGCAACGCCTTTCACGGCAATCCAGATTCTGTGGATCAACATCATCATGGATGGTCCGCCCGCGATGAGTCTGGGCGTGGAACCGGCCCGCCCGGGACTGATGGAGGACACCCCCCGAAGCAAGGACGAACGCATCCTGACCGCGGCAAGGCTCGTCCGCCTGTTCATCTATGGCCTGACGATGGCGGCGGGCACGCTCTCAGTGTTCGTCTACGCGGAGCCCAAAGGCGAAACCTATGCCGGAACCCTGGCCTTTACCACCTTCGTGCTGTTCCAGTTCTTCAACGTCTTCAATGCCCGCTCGGAGCGGGGGACGGCGTTCAACCGGCAGTTCTTCCGCAACGGCAGCCTCTGGGTGTCGCTGATCGCCGTGCTCACCCTGCAAGCGGTGGTTGTACACTGGGCGCACGCCCAGGCGATCTTCCGGACCACGGACCTGACGCAGGGCGATTGGGCGCTTGCCGCCGCGGTGGCATCCAGCGTGCTGCTGTTCGACGAAGCGCGCAAGCTCACGATGCGTCTGTTTGCTCGTTCCCCCAGTTCGAATCCTTGAGGGCGCATCGCTGGGCGTTTCCTTGCAGCGCGGGGGAGGCGGGGCGGCCGGCGAGCCACATCTTCGCGATCGTGAAGCCATTGACGAGCGCGATCGAACACTCCATTGCGGTCCCGCCGATCGAACCGGACAGGATGTTGTTGGCGATCCACAGCAGCGTCGCGATCAGCATCCCTATCCTCAGTTTCATCCCGTTCAGCCGGAACATCGCGACCGTCGCAACCGCGATGCCCAGAAGTGGTAGAAGATGCCACCAGAGCCTGACGGTCAGACAGGCGACGCCCAGATTCAGAATCAGCAGCAGAGCCGCGGCCCAGATCGACTTCGTGCGCAGCGAGATCAGGTTGCGGGCGGCGGACAGAACCATGCCAGCGGAGGCGGCCGGATTGCCGAGCAGCGCGAAGTGGATGCAGTAGAAGATATTCTGCACCGTCAGCCAGAGTCTGAAATTGAGGTCGCGTTTGCGCGTGAAGGTGATCAGGCCGCACGCGAAAGCCGCGTAGCCGAAGAGCTGGGGCAGGGACAGGAAAGCGGAGGACATCGGAGACCAGGGGGGGAAGCCTTGTGGGCAGAGGCCATTATTCTCCCCGCCTACTCCGCTGTCCAGGCTGAGTGCTTGCACTGAAGCACCAGGATTTGATCTGATGCCCGGGAATCGGAACGCCCCAGCCTTCGCAAACATTCTCCCGAAGCGCGTCCGGATCGGCTACCCTTGCGGGTTCGACTCAAAAAATGGGCTTTTCATGCATCCGATCCACGACGCCGATGTGCTGCTGTTGCTGGCCATCACCCTTGCTTCGAAGTGCAAACCCGCGACGCTCGCTGAAGTGGTGGTCTGCCTGGCGAGGGTCCAGCCACGCCTGCCGGCCGAGGCCAGGCTGCTGGAAGCTTTTGAGCACCTCTCCCGCCACGGTCTGATCGTGGCCCATGAGGGCGGCTACACGCTCTGCGAGGCGGCCGAGAACATCATGAGGGGCGTGCCGAGAAGGAAGGAAATCGCCGAGCAGCTCTTCTGCCTCAAGGACAGGCTCGCCCAGTTCGACGGCAAGCCCAGCAAGCCGGCCGTGCAGCCCGAAGCAGCAGAACTCGCCGCGGCGATCGCGGCCTGGCAGGCCAGCCTGCCGCCGCTGACCAAGACCGAGAAATTCGAGCTGCGCCGCCAGGAAGCGCGTGAGCCGGCCAAACGCTCAGGTCCGCCGCGCGGCAAACCCGGCTTCCCGCGCAGCCCCCGCAAACCGAGTGGCCGCACATGACCGAAACGACTTCCCGCTCCTTCGCAAGCCTGCCGCTCTCCGCCGCGCAGCTCGCCGTTCTGCAGCAACTCGAATACGTCGAGATGACGCCGATCCAGGCCGCAACGCTGCCACTCGCGCTGGCCGGGCATGACCTGATCGCCCAGGCCAAGACCGGCAGCGGCAAAACCGCCGCGTTCGCGCTGCCGCTGCTCGCGCGTCTGAATCCGCGTCACTTCGGCGTCCAGGCAATGCTGATCTGTCCGACGCGCGAACTCGCCGAACAGGTCGCTCAGGAGCTCAGGCGTCTCGCCCGGGCCCAGGACAACATCAAAGTCCTGACGCTGTGCGGCGGCAGCCCGGCGCGAGCTCAGGTCAACAGCCTCGAGCACGGTGCGCACATCGTGGTCGGCACACCGGGCCGGCTGATGGATCACATCGAACGCGGCAGTCTGAAGCTCGACGGATTGAACACGTTGGTGCTCGACGAAGCCGACCGGATGCTGGACATGGGCTTCTTCGACGACATCGCCTGGGTCGCGAGCCATTGTCCGACGGGTCGCCAGACCCTGCTGTTCTCGGCGACCTATCCGGAGGGAATCGCGAAGCTGGCCTCGCAGTTCCTGCGCCAGCCGCGCCAGGTCAAGCTGACCGAGACGCACGAGCCGGAGAAGATCCGCCAGCGCTTCTACGAGATCGAGCCCGAGCAACGCCTCGCGGCCGTTGGAGAGCTGCTGCGTCACTACCGCCCGGGCAGCGCGCTCGCATTCTGCAACTCGCGCCAGCAGTGCAAGGATCTCTTCAACCAGCTGCGCGGCGAAGGCTTCCATGTGCTGACGCTGCATGGAGAGCTCGAACAGCACGAGCGCGATCAGGTGCTGATCCGCTTCGCGAACCGCAGCTGCACCGTGCTCGTCGCGACCGACGTCGCTGCGCGCGGCCTGGACATCGACCAGCTCGAAGCCGTCATCAACGTCGACATCACGCCCGACCCCGAGGTGCATGTCCACCGCGTGGGCCGCACGGGCCGCGCCGACCAGCGTGGCTGGGCGCTGAGCCTCGTCGGCCCGGCCGATCGCCGCAAGATCGCCGCGATCGCCGAGGCGAGCGGCATCACGCCCGAGTGGCACAAACTCGCCTCGCTCGAGTCGGCGAGCGATGAGCCGCTGCTGCCGCCGATGTCCACACTGCTGATCCTCGGCGGCAAGCGGGAGAAGATCCGCCCTGGCGACGTACTCGGCGCGCTGACCGGCGAAGCCGGCTTCACGCGCGAGCAGGTCGGCAAGATCAATGTCACCGACCAGAACACCTATGTCGCGGTCGAACGGGGCATCGCCGGCGAGGCCGTCCGCCGGCTCGGCGCCGGCAGGATCAAGGGCAAGAGCGTCAAGGTGCGGCGGCTGTAATGAGCTTGTTCAGTGCGGGGGAGGGCAGCCACGCCCCCTTCTTCGCATCCACCCAAAGGGGGGATTGTCCGGGAACCGCGCCCCGCATCTACACTGAGGATTCGAGCGCGGACAGTGCATCCAGTTCAGGAATGGCCGGGAGGCTGTCCGCAGCGCCACATACAGGGGGCACTAAATGCTGTTCGAATCGAACTGGATGCTCTTCCTCCTTTTCCTGATCGCGGTCGCGTGGTTCTTTTCCGCGGCGATCCGGATCTTCCGCGAGTACGAACGGGGCGTCGTCTTCACGCTGGGGCGCTTCTGGAAGGTCAAGGGACCTGGCCTCGTCCTGATCATCCCGGTGATCCAGAAGGCGATCCGCGTCGATCTGCGCACGGTCGTCCTCGACGTTCCCACCCAGGACGTGATTTCACGCGACAACGTCTCGGTGAAGGTCAGCGCCGTCGTCTATCTGCGCGTCATCGATCCTGAAAAAGCGATCATCCAGGTCGTCGATTACCTCAATGCGACGAGCCAGCTCGCCCAGACCATGCTGCGCTCGGTGCTGGGCAAGCATCAGCTCGATGACATGCTGGCCGAGCGCGAGCGGCTCAACCTCGACATCCAGCAGGCGCTCGATGCGCAAACCGACTCATGGGGGATCAAGGTTGCCAACGTCGAGATCAAACAGGTCGACCTGACCGAGTCGATGATTCGGGCCATCGCCCGACAGGCCGAGGCGGAGCGCGAGCGGCGCGCCAAAGTGATCCATGCGGAAGGCGAATTGCAGGCTTCGGAAAAACTGTACCAGGCCGCCAGGGTGCTGGCCCAGGAGCCTCAGGCGATCCTGTTGCGCTATCTGGAAACGCTGACCGTGATCGGTGCGGACAAGAACACCACGGTCGTCTTTCCTCTGCCTATGGATTTGCTTGCTCCGCTGCTGGAAAAGACGAAGAGCGCGAGTTCGGGCGGCTGAAGGCCGCCAAGGGGCTGCGAAGCGCTGCCTCTTCCTTGATCGCGGCCACCTTTCCCATCACGGTGGCCCCCGGCTCCGCCGGAGCGGGTGATCTTCTTAGCAACAATCGGTCTTTGGCCCAGGGCGGGAAGCACCTAAAATAGACCCCCTTGCATTTTTGATGCCTGCCGCCCGGCGGCAGCCATCCCCGCCCGTGATTGAATTCCACAGAGTCCACAAGTCCTACCGCGTCAAGGACTTGGAAGTTCCTGCGCTGAGCGACGTCGAACTGACAATCCAGGACGGCGAAGTCTTCGGTGTCGTCGGCCATTCCGGGGCCGGCAAGTCCACGCTGCTGCGCCTGATCAACCTGCTCGAACGCCCTGACGCCGGCCAGATCCGCATCAATGGCGAGGACATCCTCGCGCTCGACGCGGCCGGTCTCGCCGCGCTGCGCCAGAAGATCGGCATGATCTTCCAGCACTTCAACCTGCTCTCGGCCAAGACCGTCGCCGAGAATGTCGCCTGGCCGCTGAAGATCGCGAAGTGGGACAAGGAGAAGATCGCGGCGCGGGTCGCCGAGCTGCTCGATCGCGTCGGCCTCACTGACCAGGCGGACAAGTATCCGGCCCAGCTCTCGGGGGGGCAAAAGCAAAGGGTCGGCATCGCGCGCGCTCTGGCGACGAGGCCGCAGGTCCTGCTCTGCGACGAGGCGACCAGCGCGCTCGACCCTCAGACCACGCGCTCGGTGCTCGATCTTCTGGCGGGTATCAACCGCGAGCTGGGATTGACGATCGTGCTGATCACGCACGAGATGGACGTCGTCCGCCGGATCTGTGACCGGGTCGCCGTGCTCGACTCCGGCCGCATCGTCGAATCGGGGCCGGTCACTGAAGTCTTCCTGCACCCGAAGCACGAGACGAGCCGCCGCTTCGTCTTCGAAGCCGAGCGGGTCGAAGAGGAAGCATTGCTCGACGACTTCGCCCATGTGCCGGGACGCATCGTCAGGCTGACCTTCACCCGCGATCTGTCCTATTCGCCGCTCTTGAGCGTCGTCTCGCGCGAGACCGGAGTCGATTTCAGCATCCTGTTCGGACGGATAGACCGGATCAAGGACACGCCCTATGGACAGCTGACCGTCGCCTATAGCGGCGGCGATGTCGAGGCCGCCTTGCGCGCCCTCGGCGAGCGGGGCATACAGATCGAGGAGTTGAGACGATGAACGAACTGTTTTCCAACCTGGACTGGGCCGAAATCGGCCTGGCATCGCTGGATACCTTCGCGATGCTGGGCGGCTCGCTCGTCTTCACGATGCTGCTGGGCCTGCCTCTGGGGATCATCCTGTTCCTGACCGGGCGAGGTCAGCTGCTTGAAAACAAGCTGGCATATTCCGTGCTCTCCTTCATCGTCAACGTGCTGCGCTCGGTTCCTTTCGTGATCCTGTTGATCGTGATGATCCCGCTGACCGTGTTGATCTCGGGGACCTCACTGGGGGTTGCCGGAGCGATTCCGCCGCTGGTGGTCGGAGCCTCGCCCTTCTTCGCCCGGCTGGTCGAGACCGCGCTGCGTGAAGTGGACAAAGGCGTCATCGAAGCCTGCCAGGCGATGGGCGCCTCGCCACGGCAGATCGTGCTCGGCGCGCTGCTTCCGGAGGCTTTCCCGGGGATCCTCGCCGCGGCGACGGTGACCGCGATCACGCTGGTCTCCTATGCGGCGATGTCGGGCGTGATCGGCGGAGGAGGGCTGGGAGATCTGGCGATCCGCTTCGGATACCAGAGGTTCCAGACCGATGTGATGGTCGTGACGGTTCTGTTGTTGCTGGTGTTGGTTCAAGTGCTGCAGATGATCGGCGATCGACTCGTGGTTCGGTTCTCGCATCGCTGAAGCCTGACGTTCTACCGAGAGTGTTTCCCCCTGTGTCTGTTCAGAAAAAGGAGAAGTCCATGAAAAAGCTGTTTGCCTCTTTCGCTGCCGGCTTTGCGCTGACCGCCTTTGCCGCGGGAGCCCTGGCTGCCGACAAGATCACGGTGGCCGCGACGGCCGTCCCCCATGCCGAGATCCTCGAACTGATCAAGCCGGCTCTGGCCAAACAAGGTGTGACGCTGGAAGTGAAGGTCTTCACCGACTACGTCCAGCCCAATGTCCAGGTCGCCGAGAAGCACCTCGACGCGAACTTCTTCCAGCACAAACCCTATCTGGCGGAATTCAACAAAGGTAAGGGCACGAACCTGGTGAGCGTCGTCGGCGTCCACGTCGAACCCTTCGGCGCCTATTCGCGGAAAGTGAAGTCGCTCGCGGCACTCAAATCCGGTGCGACCGTTGCGATCCCCAACGATGCGACCAACGGCGGCCGCGCTCTGCTGCTGCTCGACAAGGCCGGCGTGATCAAGCTCAAGGACAACAGCAACATCCTCGCGACGACCAAGGACATCGCGTCCAACCCGAAACAGTTGAAGTTCCGCGAAGTCGAAGCCGCGACGCTGCCGCGCATCCTGCCCCAGGTCGATCTGGCGCTGATCAACACCAACTATGCGCTTGAAGCCAAGTTGAACCCGGCCAAGGACGCGCTGGCGATCGAAGGCGCCCAGTCTCCGTATGTGAACGTGCTGGTCGCGCGCGCCGACAACGCCCAGTCCCCGGCGATCAAGAAACTCGCCGCGGCGCTGAATTCGCCGGAAGTGAAGAAGTTCATCCAGGCCAAGTATAAAGGCGCGGTCGTCCCGGCTTTCTGAGCGGAGGGCCTCAGATGCAGCGAAGGCTCTTTGAGCGGATGGCTTGCTCAAAGACCGCGTTTGCCTGATCGGCCCAGTTTGCCCAGCTATGCGCTTCGGCGTGGGCACGGATCTTGTCCTCGTCGTACTCCCGGGCTGAGGCGGCAATGATCGCCGAGGCGAAAGCCTCGGCGGTGTAGGGTTCGACGACACAGCCATAATCGGGTTTCGAGATCGCATCCGCCGCCGAGTTGACCCTGGACGTGAGCACCGGCCTTCCGCAGGCCATGGCCTCGAAGTAGACCGTAGCCCAACCTTCATAGTCGCTCGATAGCAGCAGCCAGTCCGCAGCCCCCATCCAGCTAGCCACTTCTGCATGGTTTCGTTGCCCGGCGAAAAGCACGAGATCCTGAAGACCGAGTTCAGCGGCTTCCTTCTCCAGCTTTTTGCGGTTCGGACCACTGCCGACAAGAACCAGAAGCGGCGGCGTCTGACCGCGTTGCCGGATCCGCGCCAGAGCCCGTATCACCAGGGACTGGTTCTTCCTGTCTATCAGGTAGCCGACATAGACGGCGATCCGGCCCTCCTGCGGCAGGCCAAGCCGGGCACGGCTCTCGCTTTTAGTGCGTAGCTGAAAGCGACAGGGATCGACTCCGTTGCAGAGAAAGACGGCATTCTCTTCCGGGCACCCCAGATCCAGGCTGCGCCGTTTCAGATCCGAGCTGACCGAGATCACGCGGTCGGCCTCCCTCATCGTCCAGCCCAATTGCGCGCGCGTCAGAGCCAACTCCGGGTAGAGACGCAGATCGGCGCCATGGCAGGTCACCACCGAGGCGCAGCCCAGCGAGCGAGCCAGATGCACAGCGGCGTAGCCATCGGGATAGGCGAAATGGGCATCGATGACGTCGGGAGTCCAGCCGGAATGGTTGATCCTGAAGTCGTGCGCGACGCTTTTCACCATCAGCGGTCCCTGGGTGAAAGTCGCGATCTTCGGGATCTGCAGGTAGCGTGGATAGGTCACGCGAATCCCCTCTTCGGTTCTTCCCTCGCTCTCCACGCTGGCCCATTGCCCCCAGCTTCCCAGAGCGACAAGCCCGCGCGGGAACCACGGCGTTGGAACCATAACCCTCAGATCGACATGTTTGGCCAGAGCTCTGGCCCGCTCCATGCAGAAAGTCCCGAGCGACGGGAAAGCCCGGCTCGGAAAGAGGCGGGTCAGCATCAGGACTTTCAGCTTGCTCATGCGCGCTCCTTCAGCCGTTCAGGCACAGGAAAGCTGGCAATACAGATCACGGTAGCGCTTGAGCATCAGATCCATCGAGTAGTGTTCGCAGGTGTAGCGGCGAGCCGCCTCGCCGAGTCGTTGTCTGAGCTCGTCCTGTCTGGCCAGCGAGCTCAAACCGCTCACCAGCGCATCCAGATCGCCGGCTTTGAAGAGCAGCGCGGCCCGGCCTCTGTCCGTCACTTCGGGCACGCCGCCGACCCGGCTGGCGATGCAGGGGAGGGCACAGGCCATCGCCTCGGACAGCGCATTCGGATGGGCCTCGCTGTCGCTGGGGAGCGCAAAGATGTCGAGGTCTTGCAGAAAGGCGGCTGAATCGCTGACCTGCCCGGCCATCTGAACACGGTCAGCGATACCCAGGGATTCGATCAGGGCCGAGAGTTCCCCTCTCATCCTGCCTTCGCCGCCTATCCGGAGAACCAGATTGAGTCCACGCTGGATCAGCTTGTGGCAGGCCAGGATCAGCAGAGCCTGGTTCTTGACCGGAGAAAGGCTTCCCAGCGTACCGATGGCCAGTTCCTGCCGCGAATGTTCCACGGGCCTGGGCGAGAAGCGATCGACATCGACACCGTTAGGGATCACTGCGATTCGGGATTTCGGCAGACCGACATGGTCGACCAGGAAATCTCGCGAACCTTCGCTGACCGTGAACATCCTGGTTGTGACATGGGTGAGCGCCCGACTCATCATCTTCCAGCGCCAGGGCAGCGCCTTGGCTTCAGCCAGCCCGTGAAAGCTGAAAATCAGCGGAGGCATGGGCCGGGTGCTCAACCTGGCCAGCGCCACCTCCGGCCATGCCCACAGATTGCGGGCATGAATCAGGGTCGGCCGGATTTCGCGGATCAGTCTTCTAAGTTCAAGCGGCACGCCCGGACCGGACGAGTGGGCGTGCAGGCAATGGATCGCAACCGAGGACGAAAACCGCTCGCGGATCAAGGCATCCCCCTTGAGCGCGACCACGGTATGGGTGATGCCGTCATCGAGCAGGCCGTTGGCGACCCGGCTCAACGCAAGCTCCATTCCTCCCGCACTCAAGGTCGGGACGATGTGCAGCACATGGATCGTTCGCACGCTACTGACCGCCAGTCTCCTTGCCGAATCAGTCAGCGAGACTAGCATCGCGGCGGGTACGGCTTTCGTGCGGTGTTTCCTGTCTCAGGCCAGAAAGCCTGAGTAAATCAGCATTACGCGCGCCCCCGCCTTGCGGCAGGGGATTCTGCAGCTGCATTGCGGACTGCGAGGCAGCGATCGTCAACAAATTCAAAACCATGCCGATCGCTGCAGTCTTGAGCGCTAGCGCTGATTACAACGCTGCGATCGTCATGAAAAGCCCATGCGATCGCAGCCGGCCAGAACGCCGCTGTGCGGCGTATTACAAGGCTGCGATCGTCATCAAACCAAACCATGGCGATCGCTGCAGTCTTGAGCGCTAGCGCGTATTACAAGGCAGCGATCGTCTGCCGGCCCCACCACTCGGCGCCAGGCGCCAGTTCGACGGGCTTGTTGACCGCGGCAGCTTCGACGCAGAGCATGTAACGGAAACCGTTGTCGGGAAGGTCGGCAATCGCCGCGCTGTTCTTCTCCCAGGGATTCCAGACGACGACGTCGGCGAAGTTTTCCTTGCCGATGCCGAGCGAACGGTGCGGCTCGCGCACGAGCACAGGACGGTTCGCGTCGAAGTAGACGCGGTCGGTTTCCGCTTCAATGGTGAGGTCGACACCGGTTTCGTCGTGTTCGACGCCGGTGGGTGCGTCGAGGTAGCGCAGGCCATGGAGGCCTTCGATCTTGACTTCCTCGACTTCGCGCATACGCAGATAGGTGTGCAGCGCGCCGGTGAAGCTCAGCGCGTTCTCGCCCTGATTCTTGACACCCAGCTCGATGTCCAGGCGCTGCCCCGAGATCAGCACGGTCAGTTCGACCGCGAACGCGTGCGGCCAGATCTTGCGGCTCGCTTCGTCGTCGGTCAGCGTGAAAGTCGCCGTTGCAAAATCCTTGCCGACCCGGCTCTCGGTCTCGGTCCACTCGACGAGTCGCGCAAAACCGTGCTTGGGCAGATTGCCGCGCCCGCCAAACTGCGGGAAGCAGACCGGAACGCCGCCGCGCACGGCTTCACCGACCTTGAACGCGCTCTTGTCGCTCAGGTAGAGGCGCTCATCGCCCCCCGCGGGAATCCAGCTGACGATGTGGGCGCCCAGGTTCAGAATGGTCGCCGTCGCGCCGTCCGGAGCGGTGATGCGGACAGCAGGCAGGCCGTTGAAGGTGATCTTTTCGATTCCAGTTGTCATTTTGTCGTCTGTGAAATATCAGATTGGCGTCTGTGAAATATCAGATGCGAGTGTGCATTCTGCGATTTCACGGAAGCGGAAACAAGTCGGATCGTGGTCGTTGCGCATTCCGACCGCCTGCATGAAGGCGAGACAGCTTGTCGGCCCCAGGAAACGGAAGCCTTGGCGGCGCAGCGCGCGGCTCATCCGTTCAGCGGCATCGGGCTCATCCTGCGGGCTCGCAAAGCTCCACAACCAGCCGGAGGCATCGCTTCCCTTCTGCTGCAGTGCAAGCCAGGCGCGCGCATTGCCGATCGTCGCCTCGATCTTGCCACGATGGCGGACGATTCCCGGATTTGCAAGCAGCCGGGCGACATCATCACTGGTGAAACGGGCGATCCTCTCGGCGTCGAAGCCGGCGAAGGCTTCGCGGTAGGCTTCGCGTTTGCGCAGAATCGTGATCCAGGCGAGGCCCGCCTGGGAGGCTTCGAGGCACAGATTCTCGAAGAGCGCGCGCGCCTCATGGACGGGAACGCCCCATTCGAGGTCATGGTAGGCCTGATAGAGCGGATCATCCCCGACCCAGCGGCACCGGCAGCGCGAGTCAGAGTTCGTCAAAGCTCATCCAGTGGCATCAACACCCGGTACTGGGGGATTCCGGAGAGCTTGCCGATCAGCGCGATGACAGCCTTTTTCAGGTAGGGAGAGGCGAGATGGCGCTTCAGATCCTCTTCCGAGCTCCACAGCTCCAGCGTATTGACGCGCATCGGGTTGGCGCTGTCACGGTAGAGGTCGTAGCGAATACAACCTTCTTCCTGCCTTGTCAGCGCCGCCAGCTGTCGCAGTGTTGCGATTGCATCGGTTTCGTGCCTGGGCACGATCTCGGCCAGAGTGACCACATGAATCGGTTTGGCGCTCATGTTCCAACTCGCACGCGAAGAGGATGAGCATAGTTTAGCGGAAGAGGGCGGGGCGGGAGCGTGCAGAACACCCAGGCAGAAAAGCAAAAAGCCCAATCCGGAGATTGGGCTTTTTGCTGATTTGGTTGCGGGGGCAGGATTTGAACCTGCGACCTTCGGGTTATGAGCCCGACGAGCTGCCAGACTGCTCCACCCCGCGTCGGAGAAGAAAGATATTAATCGGTTTTGCGAAATTTGTAAAGAATATTAATTTCGAAAAGCCGGTAAGACCTTGAAAAACTAAAGGCTTGCTGGCATGACCAGCAAGCCTTACTAACTGGTTGCGGGGGCAGGATTTGAACCTGCGACCTTCGGGTTATGAGCCCGACGAGCTGCCAGACTGCTCCACCCCGCGTCGGAGAAGGACTGATATTAAACGGGATCGCCGGGTTTGTCAAAAAATAGTTGGATCGACGATCCTCGCGCTCCTGTAGGACTAAGATTCACCCCTTGCAGAACTCTCTTAATGAATCATGGCCAGCTATATCGAAAACGCTCTCGCCTCGGGCGAAACAATCCTTCACGTCGGCAAAGTGAGCCTTTGGTCCCAGACCCGCTCTCTGGCTTTGGGTATCGCATTGATCGCGTTCGGAGTCTTCCTCGCCCAAAAGACCCAGATAGGACACCACCTGCCTCTGGCAGTCGCAACGCTGGGGCTTCTGTTCTGCGTGGCGGCCTGGTTGCGCAGCCAGGCCACCGAACTCGCGCTGACAAACCGCCGCGTCATCGCGAAGTTCGGCCTCATCAGCCGCCGCACGCTGGAGATCAACCTCGCGCGCATCGAGAGCCTTCAGGTCGAGCAGGGCATCCTTGGCCGCATCCTGAACTTCGGTTGCCTGAAGATCGCCGGCGTCGGCGACTCCCAGGAACCGGTCAATTTCATATCGGATCCTCTGAGCTTCCGCCGCAAGTTCGTCGAAGCCCAGGAAGCGCTGAAAGTTCAGTAAGCCGCCATCGCCTTTTGCCAACCCAGCGCCGTCGTCACGGCAGCGAAGTCGGCAGACGGCGGCGCATTGAAACGAAGCGCTTCGCCGCTGAGCGGATGAGTCAGACTCATGCTGACGCAGGCGAGCAGCAAGCGGTGGCTGGCGAAGCGCTCGGCGAACATCCGGTTGTGAATGCCTTTCCCGTGTGTCGCATCGCCGATGATCGGATGCGCGATGTGCTTCATGTGCCGCCGCAGCTGGTGGCGCCGTCCCGTCTCGGGTTCGAGCAAAACCAGCGCGTAGCGGCTCTGCGGATAGCGATCGACCGCGATCGGCAGTTCGACCGTCGCGAGCCGCTTGAAACGCGTTCGCGATTCCTGGGCTGCCGCAGGGCCGGGAAGGGGGAGCTCGTATTCGTCGCGGATCACCGCCAGGGGATGGTCGACCAGGCCTTCTTCGTCGGGCCAGCCCCTGACCACAGCGAGATAGCGTTTTTCGACCTCGCGCGATTCGAACTGGCGGCCGAGCTTCGCGGCGAGCGCCTTGTCGAGCGCAAAGACGAGGACTCCGGACGTGCCCCGATCGAGCCGGTGAGCCGGCCAGACCCTCTGGCCGATCTGGTCGCGCAGCAGCTGCACCGCGAAGCGCGTCTCGTGTCGGTCGAGAATCGAACGGTGGACGAGCAAGCCGGCCGGTTTGTGGATCGCGACGATGTGTTCGTCTCGGTAGAGGATTTCGAGCATCATGGGATTATCCCAGCAAGCCAGACTTCTGTTTCTCAAATCGCGATGACCGACCTGATGACCTGCATTTTCCCGTCCCGCTACATCCAGGGGCCGGATGCACTGAAAACCCTCGGCACCGAGACCGCGAGGCAGGGCAGCAAGGCCTTGCTCGTCGGCGACGACTATGTCCGCGAACACCTGTTGCCCTCCGTGCGGAAGGCGCTGGCCCCGGACATCCCGAGCGTCGAGGCGCTGATCGCCGGTCCCTGCTGCGCGAGCGCGATCGCGAACGCTGCGACGATCGCTTCACAGAGTCACTGCGACGTCGTGATCGGCGTGGGCGGCGGCAGAGTGCTCGACTCGGCCAAACTGATCGCCGAAGCCTGTTCGCTACCCTTGATCCTGATCCCCAGCATCGCGGCGAGCGATGCGCCGTGCAGCGCGATCGCGGTGCTCTGCGACGAAGCGGGGCGACTCGAGCGCTATGTCTTCCTCAAGCGCAGCCCTGATCTCGTCCTCGTCGACACCCGTTTGATCCTCGCCGCGCCGGCCCGGATGCTGGTCGCCGGTATCGGCGATGCGCTCTCGACCTGGTACGAGATGGAGGAGGGCAGGCTAGAAGGCCTTCCCAACCTGGCCGGAGGCGCGGTCGGAGAGCTGCCCAGGGCCGTCGCGAAGCACTGCCGCGACACGATCCTGGAGCACGCGCGAGCCGCCCTTCAGAGTCAAAAGCGGGCAGAGATCACCCGCGCATTCGAAGCCGTCATCGAGGCGAACATCCTGCTCTCCGGGATAGGATTCGAGAGCGGCGGCACGGGCACGGCCCATGCGGTCCAGAACGGGCTCGCCCAGCTGCCCCAGGCGAAAAGCGCGCTGCACGGAGAGCTCGTCGCGGTGGGCCTGCTCGCGATGCTGAAGCTCGCGGGCGATGAAACCGAGTTCGAGCGGATCTCGCACTTTTGCACGGATATCGGTCTGCCGCGCTCTCTCGCCGACATCAGCCTTGCCGGCATCGCCGATGCAGAGCTGATGGCTGCATCCGAGTTCGCTTCGACGCCCGCCGCAATGAACCGGATGCCTCGGGCCTATACCCCCGCAAGAATCTGCAAGGTTTTGCGCGGACTCTGAACGATTTGCGTTCCATCTTGCCATGAATACTGATGTAACTCATCATGGGTCACCTCATGCCTTACGGAAGCAAGCATGTTCAAGAATCTTGGTTGCCTATCGATATTGGCTCTCGCTGCGGCTCTGCTGTCCTCCTGCTCCAGCACTCGCTTCACGAGCGCTTGGCGCGACAAGGAGTATCAGGGGCCTGAACTGCACAAGCTCGTCGTTGTGGGAATTGTTGGCGAAACCTCGGTACGCCGGATCTTCGAGGATAGCCTGACGAAATCGCTCAGGGGCGTTGGCATTGAGGCGGTTCAGAGCTATACGCTGCTGCCCGACAACACGGATCAGCCCATCGAGCGGCTACGTGAATTTGCCGAGAAGATCCACGCAGAGGGCATCCTGACAGCGCACGCACTGCGCAGCGACAACAAGGTCGAATACACGCCAGGCACGACCCGCATTGCTTTGCCTCTCAATCGCTACAGCAACAGGCCTCATTTCGGTTCCGCTTTAGTAGAAGACCCGCGCGTCCACAGCTATAGCGTTGTCACGATCAGGACTGACCTCTGGCCAACAGCCAGGGATGGCAAGGTTCTCTGGTCGGCGGTCAGCGAAACAGCCGACCCGGAGGACGCGGTGAGAGCATCCCGCGAGTTGACTGCCCTGATTCTCTCCGAATTACGTAAGGAGAAGCTTGTTCCTGCTGCAAGCGAGTGAATCCGTATTGAGCGCAAGCAAAGCCACTTCAATGCCAAAGGCCGATGCACCCGATCACTGCGGTCCAGCATACGCTCTGAGACTGATTGCTTTTCGAGACAGATTCTTTCTTGCCTTGAATGCTGATGAGGCGAATCATTGATCTGTTCTCATTCTCTGGGAGCCTACGATGTTCAAGTCTCTAGCCCATCTGTCTCTGCTGCTGCTCGCCGCCGTCCTGCTGGCTTCCTGCGCCAGTACCCGCTTCACCAGCGCCTGGCGCGACCGCGAATACACCGGCCCAACGCTGAAGAAGATCGTTGTCATCGGAATCTCCGAAGAGACGGCTGCACGCCGGGTCTTCGAGGACAGCTTCGCGAAAGCGCTGAACCAGGCCGGAGTCGATGCCGTGCCAGGCTATACGCTGATCCCGGTCAATCCAGGGCGTCCGGTCGAGGACTTGCGCGAAGCGGTCGAACGCATCCACGCTGATGGGGTTCTGGTCGCGCGCGCGCTGCGCGCCGAGCGACGGCTCGACTACACCCCGGGGCACGTCAGGGTAATGCCGGGAATCGGCTACCACAGCGGATTCTGGGGCTATTACGGCTCGGCGATCATCGACGAGCCGCGTCTCTACAGCTACAGCGTCATCACGATCGAGACCAATCTGTGGCCGACGAGCAAAGACGGAAAAGTGCTGTGGTCGGCGATCAGCGAGACCACCGATCCGGACAACGTCCAGAAGGCGGCGAGCGAGCTGGCGAAGCTTGTGATCAAAGCGCTCGCCGAGCAGAAGCTGATCGAGACGCCGCCTGCCAAGTAAGGCGCCGCTTGAGACCGCCGCGAGCCGCCTCGGCGGACGCGCGGCATCACATTTACTGGCTGCCACAGTGGATTCGCTGCATAACCTTTCCGTCCTTTTCTGGATTGTGCTGATTGGCCTCAGCGGCTTCGCTCTGGGCCGAGCGCTGGCGTCGCAGAGGTTTTCCGGTCTCGCCACGTTCCGGAAGCGCCGTAGCAGGAGTCCAGGCAAATCGAGTGCCGGGATTCAGGCCCCCAGCCTGACCGATCCGCTGCTCAATGCCTGCTTTGGCGACGCCGCCAAAGCGGAGCGCCTGACCCGGCGCGAACAGCGCCTCGCTCCCGGAATTTCGCCGCTTCAGGCGCGGGAGAGGGCTTTCCAGAGAATCCTTCGCGATCGCAGCTGACTTGAGAGGCTCACCAAGCCCGGGAAGCCCTGACGAATGAATCCACACACTAGTTTACATAATACAGATTATACGAACACTGATGGTTTTGATGCGACCGATCGCAAAGCTTCTGACTCACTGTCTCGTGCTTCTGCTGCTGAGTGCAAGTTCAACGACAGTCTGGGCCTCCAAGGTTCAGGGCCAAGCCTTGACGTTGCCGACGCCGAACGGAGCGTTCTGAGCTACTACAGCGGAAACGACTCGCGGGTGGCCAACGATCCGAACTCCGAACAAGGGCGCGGTTTCTTCGCGAGCCTGTTCCGCGAGTGGACACATCTGATCAAGGCCATCACGACGGATGTCCTCACCGGGACGCGCAGCTCCGGAAAAAACGGTCTTCTTGGCTTTTCGCAGGGAGGATTCCTGGCCACAACGGTAGCCGGAAAGGATCCGCAGATAAGCGCGCAGGGGCTCTTCTACGGAGGCATTCCAGCTGCCGCTCGACACGAAATCGTCCAACTGCCGCCACTGCTGGAGCTGCATGGCGACGCGGATCGTGTCGTCCCCTTGGCGCAAGGTCAAGCCCTGGTCACATTGGCCAAAGGCCTCGGCTAGACAGCCGAAATGGTGGTGTATCCCAGAGCCGGCCACGGTTTTTACGGAACGGACGAGTTGGGCTCAATCCGCCGAGTCAGCACTTTTTTCTGTCGGAACCTGCAGTCGATGGCGTGTGCGGGAATCGCAAAATAGGCAGGGCGGGGCATCTCCACTACGGTTCGGATGGTCTGTTCTGACTCTTTAGGAACCATGCCCGCAGTGAAGCCTCAACTGCGAAGAAGGAATGCCCCCCTCCCCTCACTTTCGAGCCTAGGCTCGAAGGCTCGGATGCTGACAAATGCGTCAGCGGCTGCACACCGATGAACGATCGCCCTTGTCCGCGAGATCCCGGGAACCGCTGATCGGCGAGCCGAAAATGAAAAAGCGACTTCCACCCAAGCCGCGCGGCTCAGAGGAAGTCGCCATCAGGGACGGCAGATCAGAGCAGATCGAAGCGGTCAGCGTTCATGACCTTGGTCCAGGCGGCCACAAAGTCACGCACGAACTTGGCTTGGTTGTCGTCCTGGGCGTAGACCTCGGCATAGGCCCGCAACACCGAGTTCGAACCGAAGACCAGATCGACACGAGTGGCCGTCCATTTGACGGCTTCGGTCTTGCGGTCGCGGATCTCGTAGCGATTGCGTCCGACGGGCTTCCAGGTGTAAGCCATGTCGGTCAAGTTGACGAAAAAGTCGTTGCTCAGCGCGCCCACGCGATCGGTGAAAACCCCATCCAGGCTAGCACCGTGGTTGGTGCCCAGCACCCGCATCCCGCCGACCAGGACTGTCATCTCGCAAGCGCTCAGGCGCATCAATTGGGCGCGGTCGAGCAGCAACTCCTCGGGACTGACCGCGTAGTCCTTCTTCTGCCAATTGCGGAAGCCGTCCGCGAGCGGCTCCAGCACTGCGAAGGATTCGACATCGGTCATCTGCTGCGTCGCGTCTCCTCGGCCAGGCGCAAAGGGGACCGTCACCGCAAAACCCGCAGCCTCGGCCGCTTGCTCGACGCCAAGGTTGCCTGCCAACACGATGACATCGGCCACGCTGGCACCGGTATCGGCGGCAATTTTCTCCAGCACGGCCAATACCCTGTTCAAGCGATCCGGTTCATTGCCTTCCCAGCCATTTTGCGGTGCCAGCCGAATGCGCGCGCCGTTGGCGCCACCGCGCTTGTCCGAAGCACGAAAGCTGCGGGCGCTGTCCCAAGCCGTCGCGACCCTGTCGCTGATGCCGAGGCCGCTCGCCGCGATTCTCGCTTTCACGCTAGCCACGTCGTAGTCCTTGCGGCCAACGGGAACCGGGTCCTGCCAGATCAAGTCTTCCTGCGGCGCATCCGGGCCAATGTAGCGAGACTTCGGTCCCATGTCACGGTGGGTCAGCTTGAACCAGGCACGGGCAAAGGTCTCGGAGAAGTAGGCCGGGTCCCGGGCGAAGCGCTCCGAAATCTTCCGGTACTCGGGGTCCATCTTCATGGCCATGTCGGCATCGGTCATGATCGGGTTGTGGCGGATGGACGGGTCTTCGACGTCGACAGGTTTGTCTTCCTCTTTGATGTTGATGGGCTCCCACTGCCAGGCCCCCGCCGGACTCTTCTTGAGTTCCCAGTCGTAATCGAGAAGCAGGCGGAAGTAATCGTTATCCCATCGAGTCGGGTGAGTGGTCCAGGCGCCTTCCAGGCCGCTGGTCACGGTGTCCCGGCCGATGCTGCGGCTGCTGTGATTCATCCAGCCCAGGCCCTGCTCTTCGAGCTCAGCGCCTTCCGGCGCGGGGCCCAGCTTGGCGGCGCTGCCGTTGCCGTGGGCTTTGCCGACGGTGTGACCGCCGGCGGTCAAGGCCACGGTTTCCTCATCATTCATGGCCATCCGGGCAAAGGTCACGCGCACATCCTGTGCGGTCCTGAGTGGATCGGGCTTGCCATCCACCCCTTCGGGGTTCACATAGATCAAGCCCATCATCACGGCGGCCAATGGGTTTTCCAGGTCGCGCTCGCCCGAGTAACGGCTATTGGCGCTGCCGCTGGGCGCGAGCCATTCCCTCTCCGAGCCCCAGTAGATGTCCTTTTCCGGGTGCCAGATATCCTCACGACCGAAAGCGAAGCCGAAAGTCTTCAAGCCCATAGCCTCATAGGCCATGTTTCCTGCGAGGATGATCAGGTCGGCCCAGCTGAGCTTATTGCCGTACTTCTTCTTGATCGGCCACAGAAGGCGGCGCGCTTTGTCGAGATTGGCGTTATCGGGCCAGGAATTGAGGGGCGCGAAGCGCTGATTACCGGTGCCACTGCCGCCTCGGCCGTCCGCGATGCGGTAAGTGCCCGCCGAATGCCAGGCCATCCGGATCATCAGGCCGCCGTAATGCCCCCAGTCCGCAGGCCACCACGCTTGGCTGTCGGTCATCAGGGATTTGAGGTCGGTTTTCAGCGCTTCGACATCGAGCTTTTTGACTTCTTCCCGATAATTGAAGCCTGCGTCCATCGGATTGGTCTTGCTGTCGTGCTGATGCAGGATGTCCAGGTTCAGGGCTTTGGGCCACCAAGCCACATTCGACATGCCCGCCGCTGTCGCTCCGCCGTGCATGACCGGGCATTTGCCAGCAGAACTTGCATTTTTGTTTTCCATCCCACGCTCCTTTTTTTTGCGCTGCCCAATGAAATAGATATTGGCGCTCTCCTCAAAGCGTCCTTACCGATGCTTTAACCAGAGGCGAAGCGGCCACTGTAATCGAGAATCTTTCATTTCTGCGATGAATCACCGTCAAGGCGGGCAAATCACTACGATAGGAATAATCAATAGGAGAAAGGCGAAACCTGGCCAGTCCGAGTATATCTAGCAAAACCGCTCCTATCCCCTCGCCCCATCATCCCCCGCTCACCATTGTAGGCAGTCGAGGATTTCTGGCGATCATGAATTTCTTCACCACGGCGCGTGCGTTTCTGGCTTCCGCGACCGACCCAGGCAATCTGCAGCGCGTTCACCGCTCTGTAACCTTGGCGCCTTAAAGTGTTTTGTTCTGCGGACTCCCCTCAAGGCTAAGGTTCTCTGATGAAAACACTCACCCGGCTGTTGGCCCTACCCATCGCTTGCTCGGCCCTGCTCGCCGCTTGCGGTGGCGACAACAACGACGCCGCCTCCACGCCCAGCCAGTCCGGCTACTACGCGAGCAAGACCAATTACCAGCCCCAGCAAGCGGCTTCGACTTATGAAGCGACGCCAGCGGGCTTCGCGCCGGTCTATACGGAGCTCGTCGCACGCCACAGCACGCGCGGACTCTCGGGGATGAAATACGACGATGCCGTGCTCAATATGTGGACCCAGGCCAAGGCCGACGGTGCGCTGACCGCTCTCGGCGACAAGCTCGGGCCGGATGTCGAGAAGATCATGAAGGCGAATTTCCTGCTCGGCTACGGGGTCGCGGGAATCTCGACGGCGGGTTATGGCAACCTGACTCAGGTCGGCATCAATGAGCACAAGCAGCTGGCCACACGCCTATATTCCCGCCTGCCAACGCTGTTCTCCAGCGTTGGCACGCGCAAGATCGAGATCATGAACTCCGGTCAGGATAGAGCTGTCGACAGCTCTCAATTCTTCGCCAATTCGCTGGGCAGCAATGGCACTTTGGCGGCGAATATCACCCCTGCGGGGATCAATCGCTACCAGCTCTATTTCCACAAGTTGAGCGCGACCGGCGACAAAGTCACCGACGGCTCCGCGATCAATGCCCAGGTGCTGCAGGCCAGCCTCGATTACCAGAGCTTCGCGGCGGCCAAGGACGCCACCGGTTACGGCACAGAGGTAGCCGCCAAGATCGCGGCGGCGCGCGCGACACCCGAGATCAAGACCGCGGCCCGCGTCGTCTTGGAGAAGCTGTTCAGCAAGGCTTTCCTCGACAAGATCGACGCGGGCACCTACAAATTCTCGAACAACAGCACCCGCAGCTACACCAGCGATGACGGCAAGTTCACCAACAAGCTCACAGGAGATGGCAAGACCAAGATCCTCAGCTCGGTCGATGCGGCGGCGCTGATCTATGAGCTCTATATCATCGCGCCGGGCTTGAAGAACGAGACCGGCGTCGACTTCTCGCCCTATATGCCCAGCGATCAGGCCAAAGCCTTCGCTTACCTGCAGGACATCGACGATTTCTACAACAAGGGGCCTTCAGCCACCGAATATTCCGGCGTGACCTACACGATCGCGGCAGGCCTGCTCCTCGATTTCTTCGCCGAAGTCGACCATATCGCCGCCGGCGACACCACCCGCGCAGCCCGCCTGCGCTTCACTCACGCCGAGGTTATGGCTCCCTTCACGGCCATCATGGGCATACCCGGCGCCTCGAGCTCGGTGCCGCGCGCTCAGACCTATGGCTACGATAACAACGCGTGGCGCGGCGAGAGCGTCATTCCGATGACCGCGAATGTGCAGTGGGATATCTATCGCAATGCCAACGGAACGCTGCTGGTGCGGATGCTCTTCAATGAAAAGGAAGTGGACTTCAAGAAAGACTGCGACAGCGCGCGCAATGCGCCGGGCAGCAAGTACTACAGCTATACCAAGCTGAAGGCTTGCTACTACCCCGCGGGCTGAGCCCGGCACGGATAGACAAGAAGGGCGGCCCACGGGCCGCCCTTTGCTTTTGCACGGCTGCGCGAAGCCACTGCGCTGGGCAGCCTAAAAGTGTTTCTCCGCCGCGCAGACGGTCTGCTCCATCAGCGTCGCGATCGTCATCGGCCCCACTCCACCCGGCACAGGCGTATAGGCGGAACATCGGTCGATGACCGCGGGGAGCTCGATGTCGCCGATTCCGCCCGGATGGTAGCCAGCATCGACGACCACGGCGCCCTCCTTTATCCAGCAGCCTTTGATGAATTCAGGTTTGCCCACCGCGCCGATGACGATGTCCGCCTGGCCGATGAGATCGGCCAGGCCTTCGGTCTTCGAGTGACAGATCGTCACTGTGGCGTTGGCATTGAGGAGCATCATTGCGATCGGCTTACCGAGTATCGGGCTGCGCCCCACGACGACCGCATGCCTCCCCTCGATACCGACGCCATGGTGTTGAAGCAAACGCATGATTCCGGCCGGAGTCGCGGACCCAAATGCTGGCAAGCCCATCGCCATTGCACCGAAGCCGAGCACGGTGACGCCATCGACATCCTTGGCGAGTGCAATTCGGTCAAAACACTGGCGTTCATCAATCTGCGCCGGGACCGGGTGCTGCAGAAGAATACCCTGCACCAGAGGATCAGCATTGAGACTATCGATCTGAGCCAGCAACTCTTCGGTGCTCGTCGTTTGGGCGAGCTCGACCGTGAGCGATTCCATGCCGATTCGGCGACAGGCGTTGCCTTTCATCTTGACGTAGGTCGCCGAGGAAGGATCGTCTCCGACCAGGATCGTCGCCAGAATTGGGCTACATCCCCCCGTGCGGCTCTTTATTTCCGCGACACGCGCGGAAAGTTCCGCTTCCATCTTGCGCGACAGGGCTTTCCCATCGAGAACGCGCGCAGTCATTGAGATTCCTTTCAGAATGAGGATTGCCTTGGGGCGCCGACTCAGCTGAAGCGGGCGCCCGCTTCACAAGGAGCGTCAGGGCATCGGGTAGCGCGAGCAGAGCGCTTGCGTTTCCTCGGCGACAGCGGCGATCACCGCATCGTCCAGATCGCTCTCGACAATTCGCGCGATCCAATCGGCGACTTGCCTGAACTGCGCCTCCCGGAAACCGCGGGTCGTCATCGAGGGCGAGCCCAAACGCAATCCCGAAGGATTCTGCGGCGGCTGTTCATCCCAGGGCACGGCGTTGTAATTGGCGACGAGGCCGGCACGATCAAGCGCGGCAGCAAGAGGCTTTCCCGCGATCGCCTTGTTGCGCAAATCGACCAGGACCAGGTGATTGTCCGTTCCGCCGGTGACGAGTTCGAATCCGTGGCCCAGCAGCCCATCGGCCAAAGCCTGGGCGTTGGCGACGCATTGCCGGCCGTATTCGGCGAAATCGGGCTGCAGCGCCTCATGCAGCGCGACCGCGATCGCTGCGGTGATCGCATTGTGCGGCCCCCCTTGAATTCCCGGGAAAACCGCCTTGTCTATCTGCGCCGCGTGCTCCGCACGGCACAGGATCATCGCGCCGCGCGGGCCGCGCAAGGATTTGTGCGTCGTGGTCGTCACGACATCGGCGTAGGGCACCGGTGAGGGATGGACTCCGGAGGCGACCAGACCGGCAAAATGCGCCATATCGACCATCAGAATGGCGCCCACTTCATCGGCGATCGCCCGGAAAGCCGCGAAGTCGAGCTGACGCGGATAGGCGGAATAGCCGGCGATCAACATCTTCGGTCGATGCTGCAGTGCGAGTTCGCGAATCCGCGCGTAATTCAAACGCTTCGTTTCCTGGTCCAGCCCATAGTGCACGACATTCCAGTGTTTGCCGGTGATCGAGACTTTCGAGCCATGGGACAGATGCCCTCCGTGGGCAAGCTGCATCGCCAGAACGGTATCACCCGGCTTCAGAAAGGCCATATAGACCGCAAGATTCGCGGGGGATCCGGAATGGGGCTGAACATTGACGTGCTCGGCGCCAAACAAGGATTTGGCCCTTTCGATCGCGAGGCGTTCGACCTGGTCGACGAACTGCTGGCCCTCGTAATAGCGCGCACCTGGATATCCCTCGGAATACTGATTGGTGATCACCGAAGAGCTGGCTTCGCGGACGACCGCCGACGCGTAATTCTCGGAGGCGATCAGGCGAATCTTGTTGCGCTGGCGAAGCTCTTCGCCGACGAGCAAGGAGGTGAGCAGAGGATCGGTCTGGCTCAGCGCGGGAAAGGATGAGACGGCGGATGCGACGACGGGATCATTCATGGCGACCTCCACTTGGGGAAAGTGGCTGGTCGAATGAGGCGCGTATTCAGGCGCATCCCATTCGAACAGCGGGAATACGCCCAGACGCGCGGCTTATCCGGGCGGCGGCCCGGCTCCGCACTTCCTCGGGGTGTCGCCCCTATGAAATCGCGTCAGTCATGCGGATGAAGGGCATTCTGCCGGATAAGACAAGGCTGGGCAAGGCTCGCCATCCGCAGATGAGACCCTATCGAGTCCGCCCTGGACGATCGCGAAGCTCACGTCGTCGATGATGGGCTGAACGGTGTTGTCCATCAGCCACTTCCGGACAAATTCCGCACCCGGGAGCAAAACCCGTGCATTCGCATCGAACTAAAGTCCCTCTTTTTATGACCCCTTCGCGCGGATAAGAACAGGACAACATGTCACGCAGAAAACTCACCCGACTCTCAACGGCACTGCTTGCCCTGGGCTTCGCCCACGGTGCACTGGCCCAGGAACAGATCGAAGCCAAGGCCTGGGTCTGGCTCAAGCAGATGACGCTGGACGAGAAGATCCAGATGGTCCACGGAGTCGGCATGGGCAATTCTCCGGTCGGCGGCGCGAGCTACATTCCCGGCATCCCACGCCTGGGCATTCCCGCGCTGGCCAGTGCCGATTCGTCGGGCGGCGTCGGCGGCCTCAACGTTCCCGATCGCCCGACGACGCAGTTCCCCGCGCCGCTCGCGCTCGCGGCGAGCTGGGACCCCGAGCTCGCCGAAGCCTATGGTGCGCAGATCGCAAATGAGCTTCGCGCGCTGGGCTTTGGCGAAGGTCTGGGCGGCGGCGTGAACCTCGCGCGCGAACCGCGCAACGGACGCACTTTTGAGTACCAGGGTGAGGATCCGCTGCTCGCCGGCAAGATGCTGGCGGCGCGCACGCGCGGCACGCAGAGTCGTCAGGTCATCGCGACAATCAAGCACTTCGCGGCCAACGACCAGGAGACGAACCGGATGAGTTCAAACTCGGTCATCGACGAACGAACCCTGCGCGAACTGACTCTGCTGCCCTTCGAGATCGCGGTGCGCGAAGGACGGCCAGGCAACGTGATGTGCGCCTACAACCTCGTCAACGGCGAGAAGGCCTGCCAGAACCGCCACCTTGTGACCGATATTCTGAAGGGCGAGTGGGGGTTCGACGGGACGGCGCAATCTGACTGGATCTTTGCGGTCACCGATACAGTAGCGGCAGCGAATGCGGGCCTCGACGAAGAGGAGCCGGGTTCGGATAACGACGAGGTCGAGCGCTTCGGCACCCACAGCCACTTCAACCAGCGCCTCAAAGCCGCGGTTGAATCTGGAGCCGTTCCGTTGAGCCGTCTCGACGACATGGTGGTGCGCAAGCTGCGCATCCTGCTGCGCCATGGCATCGTCGCCAATCCGCCCCGCCCCGACGGAGAGCTCGACAGCGCGGCCGGCCATGCGCTGGCGCAAAAAGTGGCCGAGCAATCGATGGTGCTGCTCAAGAACGACAAGGCCACCCTGCCCCTCGATCTGCAGCGGATCCGTTCGATCGCAGTGATCGGCGGGCATGCCGACGCCGGAGTGCTGTCCGGCGGCGGATCGGGCGGTGCCGGAGTGATCATGACCGGGTCGAGCTGGCCCGACAACGCGGTCAAGTGCCAGGATCAGTCGCTAGGCCTGGCCGAGCCGATGTTCTCGGCCTGCGCGACCTGGTTCAAGTCCTCGCCGCTCGCGGCGCTGCGCGCACGCGCCCCGAAGCTGCACATCAGCTATCTCGACGGCCTGGACGCGAAAGCGGCCGCCGAAGCCGCCGCCAAAGCCGATGTCGCGCTCGTCTTCGCCACGCAGTGGGTCAGCGAAGGGATGGATCTGAAGAGCCTGGCGCTCCCCGGCCCGGCCACTGATCCCGCGAACCAGGCCTACGACCAGGAGGCGCTGATCCGCGCGGTCGCAGCCCGCGCCAAGCGCACCGTCGTGGTTCTGGAAAACGGAACGGCGGTCACGATGCCCTGGCTGGATCAGGTGTCGGCGGTGCTCGCCGCCTGGTATCCGGGCATGGAGGGCGGCCCGGCGCTCGCGCGCGTGCTGTTCGGGGATGTGAATCCGTCCGGGCGGCTGCCGCTGAGCTTCCCGAAGTCGGACGCCGATCTGCCCCAGAAGGCGATCTCGGCCGAGCAGACCGATGTCGTCTACGCGGAGCGCCTCAAGATCGGCTACCGCTGGTACGACGCGATGGACATCGCCCCGCAGTTCGCTTTCGGACACGGCCTCTCCTATACCCGCTTCAGCTACTCCGACCTGCATCGCCGCATCGCCGCCGATGGCTCGGTCAAGCTCAGCGTCGTTCTCAAAAACACCGGCAAACGGCGCGGAGCCGAGGTCGTCCAGGTCTATGCGTCACTGCCCAAATCGGCGGGCGAGCCGCCGCAGCGTCTCGTTGCGTGGAAGAAAGTCGAACTCGGCGCGGGTCGGAGCACACGGGTCGAGATCAGCATCCCGCGCGAACGGCTGGCGATCTGGAACACGCAGAAGCACGGCTGGGAAGTCGTCGCGGGAAGCTATCGGCTGCGGATTGCCCGTTCCTCGCGCGACCCGCACGCGCTGAGCTTGCAGACCCGGCTCGACAAGTCGGAGCGCTGACGGCACGGCTCGCACCGCGGCAGCGCGGTGCGCAGGGCTTAGCCGTGGCAAGCGCGATAGCGCGCCGGCGACATGCCTGTCGCGCCCGAGAAAAAGCGGGACAGCGAGCTCTGGGTTGAAAAACCCAGACGCGCGCTGATCTCGCCCACCGGCAGCACGGTCTCGACGAGCAGTCGTTTAGCTTCCTCAACGCGCAGCTGCCCCCACAACGACGCGAAGGTCTGCCCCTCATCCTTGAGCCGTCGCAGCAGAGTCCAGCGTGAGATCTCCATCCGGGCGCAGACCTCGCTGAGTCCACGCTCGGCATCCGCGCCCAACGCGTTGGCCTGCATGCGCGAGAGCAGCATTGCACGGACCCGGGCAGCCAGTGCGTTTGCCTGCCCCAGCTCGGCGCGCTTTGCCTCGACCCGGGGCAGCAGAAAGCGGGCGGCGAGCGGATTGTGCTGGGGGCTGGGTCGATCGAGCGCGTCGGAGTGGATGTGCAAACGATTGCGCGCTTGCCCTCCCCTGACGCGCGCACCGGTCAGCGCCTCGATCTGTCGCGTGGCGGCTTGACCCTGAAGATCGAGCTCTATCCGCATCGTCTGAGTGTCGAGCAGGTGCTTCAGAATCGCCAGCACGATGCTGAAGTTGCCGAGCGCACTGGCGCTGGAACGCAGCACCCCTGGCTCGTTCTCGTAGTCGAACAGAAGCCCGTCCGGCGCATGAGTCAGGCGCACCGTATCGACTTCCCCGATCAGGCAGCGGAAGCGCTCGTAGTTCCTGACTCCTTCCCTGGGCGTCGCGCTGACGCTCCACAGCGCGGCGAGTTCGGGAAAGTTCTCGTAGAGCAGGTCGAGTGAAAAAGGCAAGGCTTCGACATTCCGCGGCCCGAGCTGATCCATGCGCCGCTGCAGCGCGAGATGGATTTTTGCCCCAACCCGGCCTTCTCCCGAGCGCAGCGCAAGAGGCGAAAGGCCGCTCCAGGCGCAAAACGCGGCCTCGTCCAGGCCGTAGCGCGCCGCGTGGCCCGCGAACATACGGATCAGAGCCGTCGATACTGTTTTCTGCCGGGAGCCCGCCGGCATCGTCTGCTGGATCACGCCACACCCGAAATCGTGTTTACCCTGCCCTGATTGTGCCCGGAGCTCGCCCGCCCTGCTCTGATGCGGCTCAGGCCCGGCCGGGATTGCTCCACACGCGAGCCGACAGATCGGCCGCGAAGCGCTCAAGCGGCATGCCCAGCCGATCGATTCCCTGCTCGGCGAGAAACTTCGCCTCCATCCGCGTCGGCTCATCGGGCAGCACGGCCCAATGTGGCCCGGCCGAGCGCTTGATGATCTGTCGCGCGAAACTCCGACTCACCTGATCATCGAAGCGGTAGCCGAGGAACAGGAAACCGCGTCTTTCGCGCAGTGTCTGGACGATCCTGGGGATCGGCCACTGGATGTCGATCACGGTCAGCACTTCGACGAAATCGGAGTCCGAGACCAGATAGTTTGAGGCCGGGAGCACACCGCCCAGCGGTTTGTACAACACGCAACCCGAGGCTTCGGCGCGCGGTTCGCCGTCGCCGCCGTAGCAGGCGGTCCAGCGCCCAGCGTGCCCGGACTGCGCCAAGCCCTGAATCTCCGACCATTCCCCGCCCTCCTCGCTCAGAGCCTTCGCCATCGCCGCGTCGTACCAAGCATCGACGATCAAAGGCGGGCGCAGCGCGGCAAGGCACTGATGCAGGCTCGAACAGGCCGGCGGAGCGGCGAAAGCCGCGTTCATCAGCGCAACGAGGGTTTTTCGGTGCTTGAAGTTTTCGATGAACTGAGCAGCCTGGGTCAGGCGCGAACGGATCTTGAAGGGCACCGCAAGCTTGGCGCTCAGTTTCGCGACCAGCGCTTCGGGCGAGGCCGGAACCGCATACCCGGGCACGAGATCGAGCATCTGCGACCCCAGGAAGGGAATCAGCCCCCCCTGGGCGAGGCGCTCGGCGAGTTCTGCGGGAATGCTCATCGCGCGTCAATCGGCAAGCTTGCGCGCTTCGACTGTGATCGGCAACGCGGTATCGGCGGCCATCTCCGGCAATTCCAGCTTCCAGCCGTTGGCCAGCGTCACATGCCCCCCCCAAAGACCGGGATGCTCGGTCGCGACGACGATCTCCTCGAGATCCTTCTTGGCGACATAGGCGGACAGCTCACCGCGAGGGGTTCTGCGAAGCGTGACTTTCATGATCTCTCTCTCAAGGCCAGAAGATGCGCAAAGGATCGGCGCACAACAGCGATAGAAGTTCATCGACACGGGCACCGCTGTCGACGGTGCACCAGCAATCGGCCTCGCGATCGCGCGCGGCCAGGGTCCAGAAATCCGCCTGGATGCGGCGAATCAGCGCGATGTCTATCGTGCCGCCCGCCTCATCGACGCTGCGCGAACAGCAGGGACTGACAATCTTCCAGCCCTCGGCCACACAGAACACCTCCGGGTGTACATAGCGATAACGAACGCGCTCGCGCAGCGCCCGCGCAATGCGGCGGCGCACGAACTCGGGCGCATCGCAGACAATTCCGGAGCTGTCCGTTGCGCGCTCGCCCTCCATGCCATGTTCAGAGGCCGGCACCTGAGCCGTCTCCGGATGGCTGGCCATCGAGGGGAATCAGCTCCCTGGCCTTCATCCCGACCCGGTAACCGTGGGCAATGAACTCGACCGAATAGATGTAGAACTGCTGAAGGAAAGTGCCGATTCCTGTCACATAGCCGACATCGCCTTTGCAGACCAGGACTTCACCAATGTCCTTGCCGGCAAACGTGCCGTCGTTGCGGATCGTGAAGCGGCTGGCGACCTTGTCTCCGAAATCGTACAAGGGCGGGGCGTCGATCTCGACTTCATCACTGTCGCGGCGGGTCATCGGACTCTCCCGTCATCAGAGGCGCGGCGCGGAGCGCAGCTGGGCGAGGCCCACAATCGCCGGCGCAGCGCTCCCGCAGCAGTGGACGGAAGACCCCGGCACTTGGACCACGAAACCGCTCGCCAGCCGGTTGTCGACGAAATCGACACTGAACTCGCCGCTCAGGGCCTGGGTCGCCGCGGGCAGGAACAGGCGAACACCTTCGCTAATCTGCAGCGAGTCGCCCTCGGACAGCGAAGGCTCGACCGAGAAATCCACGCTCCAGCCCGAACACCCGCCAGCCCTGAGGGTGATCCTGAACCCCGAGTCGGGGCCTTGGCCGCAAGCGCGCAGTATCCGCCTAACGAAGCGCCAGGCGGCAGGCGTCAGCACCAGGCTGGCCATATCAGGCCTTGATGATGCAGTCGTCGATCGGGCAGGCCGCGCGGCACTGCGGCGCGTCGCCATCGCATTCCGAGCACAGCCCGGCATCGATGACAAAAGAGCCCTTCTTTTCGCTGATCGCATCGTTCGGGCACTCGGACTCGCAGGCCGAACAGCCGGTGCAGTACATGCTGACGATTTTCATGCTCATCGTGGTTCTCCTCGTGAATGGCGGCCTCAGGCGGCCGCGGTGAAAGCGCCCTGGCGCAGCGCGGCATCTCCGCGCTCGCGGTGCTCGGTTTCGCCGCGCGTGACCCGGACCGAGTAGTCGGCGAACCAGTCGAGCACGGCCTTCTCGATGAACTCGCCAGCATGGCGCTGATCGACTTCGATGCCTGCCGCCGCGAGCTCCTGGCGTGGACAAGCGCCGATCTTCGCAACCAGCAGCGCATGGCAGTCGTTGATCGCAGCGATGATTGAGGGCAGCTCCTCGTCTTCCCCCCAGCCGCCCTGGCAGTACAGATCGACGCGGCGATGACCGATGAAGTGGACACCCTGCTCCGAGACCTCAAAGATCTGGAACTCGTCGGCATGGCCGAAGTGCTGATTGATCCGCCCTTGACCGCGGCTTGCGACCGCGACGTGCACGCTCAGTCCCGACTCGGGCAGGCTTTCCCCGCCCCCCCGCCGCGCGCGCTGCTGGGCGAGACTGTCGGCTTCGAGCTCACGCATTGAAGCGCTGTGTGCAGCAGAATCGAAGCTCGGCACCAGTGCATCGAGCGCGTCGAGCGAGAACTCCTCGCTCCTGTCCTCGCCGAGCAGCCCGACCGCATCGGCCCGACACTGTCGGCAGTGACGCATCAGCTGCGCTCCGCCCGAGCATTCGTCCTGAACCGCTTTGAGCTGCTGAGCCGTTGGGCCGCGTTGACCGGCGAGGCCGAAGACCGTGCCGTGCGCCGGATCGGAGATCAGCGGCATGATGTTGTGCAGGAAAGCGCCTCTCGCCTTGACTTCGCGGTTCAGGCTGACCAGATGATGATCGTTGATGCCCGGAATCAGCACCGAGTTGATCTTCGCGAGCACGCCACGCTCGGTCAGCTTTTCGAGGCCCAGGAGCTGGCGCCCGGCGAGGATCTTCGCCGCTTCCAGTCCTTCGTAACGACGGTGCCCGTGGAAAATCCACGGGTAGATCCTCGCACCGACCAACGGATCGAGCGCGCTGATCGTGATCGTCACATGGTCGATGCCGAGCGCGCAGATCTCGTCGATGTGATCGGCCAGCGCGAGCCCGTTCGTCGACAAGCATAGCTTCAGTCCGGGTGCCTGCTCGCGCAAGGCTCTGAACGTCGCAAAGGTCTTGTCGGGATTGGCCAGCGCATCGCCGGGGCCGGCGATGCCGACCACGCTCAGCCTGGGAATCCGCTTCGCGACAACGAGAACCTTGCGCACCGCCTGTTCGGGCGTGAGCCTTTCGGAGACGACTCCGGGCCGGGATTCATTCGAACAGTCGTACTTGCGGTTGCAGTAATTGCATTGGATGTTGCAGGCCGGGGCAACCGCGATATGCATCCGCGCGTAATGGTGGTGAGCCGACTCCGAATAACAGGGGTGGTCCTTGATCCTGTCCCAGACTCCGGGCGGCAGCTCATCTGGACCCTCTTGACTGCCGCAAGAGGCGCTGGCGCAGCCGACCGGTTGGGAGGCCAGAGCCGAGCCCCTGCTCTGCAGATCGGAAAAACGGATGTAGGTGGCTGGCGGCATTGCGGCTTCCTTGCTGGCTGTCGCAGCGTTTTGTCTGCAAAGGCTTTAGCCAGATCCGTGCCATGTCAAATTTTCCCTTCATTTCAATCAACTTGCGCAATGGCCCTCTCCGTCAATTCCGACAATGCGTCGCGCATGCGACAAAAGCCACAAATCCCGGAGCCGCGAGATGTCATGATGGCCAAACTGTGTCTGCCAGAACACGCTTTTGCATGGAGCTCATCTGGTCTAGATTGATTTCTGTGGCGTCAATTCGCACATAGATCTGCGTGGGACGAGTCGAGTCCCTGGAACGGACAGCCCCCGACGACAGGAGCTTTCGATGCACCGATTGAAGTCAATGGCATGGCGGCTCCTGAGGCGAGCGGAGCTCCGAACCGAACACCGCTTTGTGTTCCCACGAAATCCCGCTTCCGCACATCGGCAAGCTCTCTACCCTCCTCTCCGCTGCTGATCCATGCACATTTCCCGGACGTCGCGGGAGCAAGGACAGCCGCCGCAGTGCGTGCTGTTTCGCATTTCTCGATTTCAGGCCAAAAACCATGGACATCGAAGACGCGGTCGGTCACATCGGAATCAAGGGCGAGCTCAACATCTATACGGCAGCCGCTTTGCGTCAGCTGCTGCTCGATGCCTTGAACGCCGGTTCGCAAGTTGAAATCGATCTATCCGAAGTCAACGAGATGGACAGCGCAGGCTTGCAGCTTCTGGTTGCGGCAAGGCGGGAAGCGGCTAGACAGGGTAAGCCCCTCAGGTTTTCCGGAGGCAGTCGGGCCGTACTCGATCTGCTTGATCTGTGTGCACTGTCAACGATCCTCGACGAGCCCAGCTCGGTTTGACGGGAAGAAACGATGGAACTCGACGAATCGCTACAGCTCTTCATCGTTGAAGCCCGAGAGCTGCTGGAACAGATGGAAAACGCGCTGCTGCGCGTCGAGCAGATGCCCGACGACTCGGACACGATCAACGCGATCTTCCGCGCGGCGCACACGATCAAGGGTTCTGCCGGCCTGTTCGGTCTGGATCACATCGTCGGTTTCACCCACACGGCCGAGAGCGTCCTCGACCGGGTCCGCAGCGGACAGCTCGCGATCTGCTCCGAGCTGGTCGTCGTTCTCCTCGGTGTCTGCGACCACCTCGGGCTGCTGATCACGAGAATCGCCGAAGGAACCGAACACGACAAAGAAACGCAGCGAAGCAGTGACGATCTGGCGGACAAGCTCAAGGCCTGGCTCCCGGAGAAGGATCAACCCTCATCTCCCCACCCGGTCGCACCAGAGCAGGAGACGGCGCAGACAGAAGGCGTCAGCTCCGAAAACTGGCACATCTCGCTACGTTTCAGCCCCGACGTGCTGCGCAACGGCATGGATCCGTTGTCCTTCATCCGCTATCTGAAACGAATCGGTGAGATCAGCGAGATCGTCACGCTGATCGAGCACATTCCGCCCCTGAGCGAGCTCGACCCCGAGGCCTGCTATCTCGGCTTTGAAATCAGCTTTCGAACCGATGCAGACAAGGCCGCAATCGAAGATGTTTTCGAGTTCGTCCGTGATGACGCACACATCGGCATCCTTCCCCCGCACAGCAAGATCACCCAGTACCAGAAGCTGATCGACGAGATGCCGGAGGAGGAGATGCTGCTTGGCGAGATCCTCGTGCGCTGCGGCACCTTGACGCGGGCGGAACTCGAAGACGCGCTGAACCACCAGGGTAACGGCCAACAAAAACCGCAGAGCCCAATCGGCCAGCTGCTGATGGATCAGAAGAGGGTTCATCCTCAGGTCGTCGCCGCCGCACTCGACAAGCAGAAGAGAGTCAAGGAAGCGAGGGGAACAGGATCGGACTCTGGATCAATCCGCGTCAATGCCGTGAAGCTCGATGAGCACATCAACCAGATCGGCGAGTTGATCATCGCCAGCGCTGGAGCCAAGCTGATCGCCCAGCACGTGAGCGCCCCAGACCTGCTCGAAGCGCTGGCGCGGCTCTCCCGCCTGGTCGAGGAAATCCGCGATTCGGCGCTGAGCCTGCGCATGGTGCAGATCGGAGCCACTTTCAACCGCTTCCAGAGGGTCGTACGTGACGTCAGCGCCGAGCTGGGCAAGGACATCCGGCTGGAGATCCTCGGCGCAGAGACAGAACTGGACAAAACCGTCGTCGAGAAAATCACCGATCCGCTGACCCATCTAGTGCGCAACTCGATGGATCACGGCATCGAAGCCGCCGAGGAAAGGCTGGCCTGCGGCAAACCTGCATTTGGCACGATAACGCTTAATGCCTTCCACGACTCGGGAAGCATCGTGATCGAAGTGTCTGACGATGGCGCGGGGCTCAAGCGCGAGCGCATCAGGGCCAAGGCGATCGAGCGCGGCCTGATCCGGGCGGATCAGACGCTCTCGGATCAGGACATCGACCAGCTGATCTTCGAACCCGGGTTTTCGACCGCGGATCAGCTCAGCAATCTCTCGGGGCGGGGCGTCGGCATGGATGTCGTGCGCCGCAACATCGCCGCCCTGCGCGGAAGCATAGAGATCGCCAGCAACGAAGGCCAGGGCACCCGCCTGAGAATCCGCCTGCCGCTGACTCTGGCGATCATCGATGGCTTTCTGGTCGGAGTCGGCAACTCGTGCTTCGTGATCCCTCTGGACACGGTCGTCGAATGCGTCGAACTGCCTGACGCAGAGAGCAGCGAGAACAGCGACCACTTGAACCTGCGCGGTGAAGTCCTTCCCTTTATCCGGCTCAAGCAGCTCTTCGCGATCCCAGACCAAGCACCAGGGATGGATGGCGAGAATTCCTGCGGCGATCGCCTGGGCTCAGGACCTTCACTGCTCAGCGCAGAGGGGGCTGCCGCGCTGGCCGCCGACGAGGATCTTCACTTCCTGCTCGATCCGGTTCAGCGGGAGAACGTCGTCGTCGTCCAGTACGCCGGACATCGTGCCGGGTTGGTCGTCGATCGCCTCAGAGGGGAATTCCAGACCGTGATCCGTCCCTTGGGCGCGATGTTCGAAGGACTCAGTGGCATCAGCGGCTTCACGATCCTCGGCGATGGCCGGGTTGCGCTGATTCTTGATGTCCCCGGTCTGGTCAATCGCGTCATCAAAAGTGAAAGCAAGCGTCGTCAAAACCGTTCGATCCCGTTCACTGGAGAGGGGAAATGAAACTCACCGTCGCGAAAAAAATGGGGCTGCTGGCCGGCTCCGCACTGCTCGGCATCATTGTGTTGACCGCGCTGTCTCTGGTACAGATGGAAAAGGTCTTCGGCGCGGCCAGTTACGGAACGACCAACTCCGTGCCCAGCCTCGTCGCTCTCGATGAGCTGCGCACGAGCATCCTGCAGACACGGCTGGAGACGAACCGGCACATCCTGAACACGGACGAAGCGAAGAAGACCGCGATCGAAGCCACGATCAACAGCTACCGCGTCGCCACGCGTGAGGCGATGAAAAAGTACGAAGCCCACATCGCTGACGACAAGGACAAGAACCTGCTTGAGCAGGAGAAAAGTCTATGGGATCGTTACGAGCTTCTGATCGAACCGGTCATGGAAGCTTCACGCGCCAACGACAAGGAAAAAGCTTTGAGTCTGGTCGCGAAAATTCTTCCGGTCGCCGAGAAACTCGGCGCCCTCGTCAATGAGCAGTTCGAGTACAAGATAGCTCTAGCAAAAAAAGGGGTAGATGAGGCCGCAGCGGACAAAAGCAGCTCGCTGACTACGTCCCTGCTGATCGCGACTCTGACCCTGGTCGTCGTCGCGGCGATCGCCTTCTTCATCACCCGCGCCCTCTTGCGCCAGCTGGGCGGCGAGCCCGATCTGGCAGCCGAGATCGCCAATCGAATCGCGGTCGGCGATCTCACCGGCTCGATCACGCTAAAGGCCGGCGACAACAACAGCCTGATGGCGGCGATGCACAGGATGGTCCAGGCACTAAACGCAGTCATCTCCGAAATGAGCACGCTCAATGTTGCGGCGAGCCGGCTCGACCTGGATGCACGCGGAGACGTCAGCCGGCATCAGGGAGACTTCCGGAAGATCGTCGAGGGCACGAACCAGACCCTCGATGCGATCGTCGTTCCGCTCCATGCGCTGATCTCTGATATCAACATGCTCTCGGGCGATGCGATCCGCGGCGAGTTCGGCACCCGCGCCGACGCATCCCGCCACCCGGGCGAGTTCCGCAAGGTCGTCGAGGGTGTCAATGGCACGCTCGATGCAATCGTGACCCCGCTGAACCAGCTGATCGCGGACATCGAACAGCTGACCGCAGCGGTGATCGCCGGGCGCCTGTCGGTGCGTGGCGATACCGCCCATCACCGTGGCCAGTTCCAGGAAGTCCTGCAGGGGCTCAACGATCTGGTCGATGCGGTCGTAGCTCCAATCGACGAAGCCAAGCGCGTGATGCGGGCCTTGAGTTCGGGCGATCTGACCCAGAGCATAGAGAAGCAATATCAGGGCGAATTCAAGGTGCTTGCCGATGCGATCAACGAGACGACGGCCCGCCTCGCCTCGACGATCGCCGAGGTCAACCAGACGAGCGCAGCGCTGGCCACCGCGACGAGCCAGATCTCCTCCACTGCGCAGTCCTTGTCGCAGGCTTCGAGCGAGCAGGCGGCGAGCGTCGAGCAGACCTCCGCATCGGTCGAGCAGATGAGCGCGTCGATCAAACAGAACACCGAAAATGCGAAGGTCGCAGACTCAATGTCCGCGGATGGCACGGACAAAGCAGCCGAGGGCGGGAAAGCCGTCACCGAGACGGTCGCCGCGATGAAGCAGATCGCAAAGCGGATCGGCATCATCGACGACATCGCCTACCAGACCAACCTGCTCGCGCTCAACGCCGCGATCGAGGCGGCGCGTGCAGGCGAGCACGGCAAAGGTTTCGCGGTCGTCGCCGCGGAAGTTCGCAAGCTTGCCGAGCGCAGCCAAGTCGCCGCCCAGGAGATCGGCCAGTTGGCCGGGAACAGCGTGGCTCTGGCCGAGAAAGCCGGCCAGCACCTCGACGATATCGTCCCTGCGACACGCAAAACCGCCGATCTGGTCCAGGAGATTACGGCTGCCTCCCAGGAACAGTCGATCGGCGTCGAACAGGTCAATACCGCGATGGGACAACTGAGTCAGATCACTCAGCAAACCGCCTCGGCCTCCGAAGAACTCGCGGCGACAGCCGAGGAGATCAGCGGTCAGGCTCATGGCTTGCAGGAGCTGATGGAATTCTTCACGCTGAAAACGCTCGAAAAACCTCGCGTCGTCTCAGGCAAGGCCATTGTTCGCGGCGGCGGGCAAGCCAGGGGGGCGGCAAATCAGAAGAAGAAGGAGTCGAGACCGGATTTGGACGGCGGCGACGAATTCGTACGTTTCTAGGAGCCGAGCATGCAGACGCTAGAGCAAGGACAAACCCGGCTGGTGGCGATGACCGCCCTAGCCGTCCATTCAGACGAGGACAAACCGCAGTACCTGACCTTCATGCTCGATGACGGGATGTTCGGGATCAACATCCTGTCGATCCGGGAGATCATCGAATATGGCTCTGTCACCCAGGTCCCGCTGAGCCCGCCCTACATCCGGGGCGTCCTGAACCTACGCGGAGCCGTGGTTCCGGTCCTCGACCTGAAAGTGCGCTTCGGCCGACAAGCCGGTGAGGACACGCGGCGCACCTGCATCGTCATCGTCGAGATCGACACGGAGAAAGGCCGGCAGCAGCTGGGCATGACCGTCGACTCGGTCAACGAAGTTCTGGATATCCCAACTTGCGACATCAAGGATGTTCCGGAATTTGGCGCGAGGATACGTGGCGATTTCATCGAAGGGATGGGGCGGATCGGAGACGAGTTCGTCGTGCTGATCAATCCGGACCGCGTCCTCTCGCTCGACGAGATCTCGGTCCTAGCGAACCTTGGCAAAGCGCAAAACTCGACTGCTTGAAGAAGGGAGTGCGGCTGCTCCACTCAGAAGCGCCGCACTTCGATCGCGAACTTCTGCAGCGCGTAGCCCATCTGTCTGGGCGTGATATTGAGCAGCCGTGCGGCTTTCGCTTGAACCCACCCGCACTGCTCCATCGCCCAGATCAGCCGCTCGCGCTCGCCTTCCGGCTTCTCGTTGCCGAAGCGACGAGCGGGAGGCCGGGGAGCGGGCGAATCGTCAAAGCCGCTCGCATCGTCTTCAAGGGCAGGAAGCGGGGCTCGTCCTGACAGAAGATCGCCCTTGCCGGCCAAGTGCAGGATCTGGCTCATGCAACGGTTGACCGAGCACGGAAAATCAAGCGCTTCCAGTTCCTGGTGGCGGGACATCGTTGCCGCCCGCTCGATGCAGTTCTCGAGTTCGCGGACATTGCCCGGCCAGTTACAGGCCCGCATCAGCTTGTGGGCGGTCGGACTCAGCGTCATCGAACGGCCGTTCTCGGCATTGAAACGCTGCAGGAAGTGCTCGGCCAGGGCGGCGATGTCTTCGGGACGCTCGCGAAGCGGCGGCAGGAAGACGCTGACGACGTTGATCCGGAAGTACAGATCGGCGCGGAACTCCCCGTTCGCAACCATGGTTTCGAGGTCGCGATTGGTTGCGCAGATCAGCCGCACATCGACCTTGATTGAACGCGAACCGCCAACCCGCTCGAATTCGCGCTCCTGGAGCACGCGCAGCAACTTGGTCTGGAAGGCCGGCGAGATGTCGCCGATCTCGTCGAGGAAGAGCGTTCCCTTGTCGGCAAGTTCGAAGCGCCCCTTGCGCTCGCCGGTCGCTCCGGTGAAGGCCCCCCGCTCGTGCCCGAAGAGCTCGCTCTCGAGCAGAGTCTCGCTGAGCGCCGCGCAGTTGACCTTGACGAAGGGCGCGCTGTTGCGCGGTGACAGATCGTGGATCGCCCGGGCAATCACTTCTTTTCCGGTCCCGCTTTCGCCGCGCAGCAGCACCGTCGAACGCGCCGGTGCGAGCTGATGCACCTCGGCGAACACGCTCTCCATCTTCCGCGAGCAGCCGATCACATTCTTTATCCTGTAACGCGGCCGCGCGTCTGGGCGCCCTGATTCCACATCGGCTCCTGGACGGCCCCTCGCGCTGACCTGGGCGAGCGCAACAGCCTGACCGATCAGGTTTGCGACCATCGCCAGCAAGCGCACGTCGGCCGAAAAGCCCGCTCCGCCGGGAAGACGGGGCCGATCGACGCTCAGCACGCCCAGAGTCCGCCGGCCGTGGCGAACCGGTACGCCGATGAAGGCGATCGGGTAAGCGCTGGCGAGGCGCGACTCGGCCTCCTCGACGAACAGCGGCTCGGCCGCGATATCCGGCACAACGACCGGCAGGCCCGACGCATAGGCCTTGCCGACCGCGCCGTCACCCGCACTGAGGCAGCCCGCTTCCCATTCCTCGGGGCTCAGGCCCGTCGCGGCAACGAGTTCCAGCGCCTCGCTCCCACCGAGTTCCTCGCGGAGCACGATCGTGCCGCGCGAAAAACCCAGGTAGTTGGCAAGAATGTTCAGCGTTTCGCGAAGAGCCCGCCGTAGATCCGAGGTGGCGCTGAGGATCTTGCCGATCTCATAGACCGTGGACAGTTCGATCTGGGCTCGCGTTTGCCGGGAGGGACAGAGAACGACGGCAGTGGTCATGGTTCAGGATTTCCTTGCTGATTTCCGGCGCAAACGCCAAGCCAGGGGGAAGCGGCCTGCGCGTCTCCGGGTAAAGCTTGATCCCATGCACACACAAGCAAACACCGTACCGGGCCTGGCCGCGCCGTCAAAATCCCCCCCCCTTCCCCGCCAGGAAAGCGTGGTTCGACACGCTGGTGCAGCAATGCGCATTCAGCGAATGTGCGATTCGCGACGCATAAAGGGGCAAGCTGCGCTGTTTTCGTGCAAGCGCCATGAATTGTTGCAAACGCGACAAACCATCCCATCGCGGAGTCATGAAACCCGCGAAAGGCATGAAGCACGGGCCTGGAGCATCTCTTGCTTGCAAGACCAGGAGAGCTTTTTTTGGAGAAGGCGATGTTGGAGCGCAGCGCGACAGTAGTCAGCATTGACAGAGGCAAGGCTCGCTTGCGTTTCGAGCGCGAATCGGCCTGCGGCGCCTGCCGCGCACGAGGTCATTGCGCCGGTTCGGGCGAGGCGGGCGAGATCGACCTGCCGCTGCCCGCGGGAATGCGGCTGGTCAATGATGGCATCGTGACGGTTGAACTCGGCGCGCGAGAGCTGATCAGCGCCGGCCTGATCCTCTATGGCCTGCCGATGGCGGGCTTTCTGATCGCGCTGATGGCGGCGAGCCTCGCCGGCTGGACGGACGCCTGGATCGGCGGCGCGGCCTTTGCGGGCCTGGGCTTGGGCTTTCTGGTGAGCCGTCAGCTCGCCCGCCTGCCGCGCTTCCAGCGCACGCCGAGGATCGCCCAGCCAGAGTCAAAATAGGTCTCACGCCAAGCCGCGGAGCCGCAGAGAGAACCAAACCCCTCAAAACAAGAGCCAAGATCCGGCTCTGCACTTTGGGAAGCAGTTCCCTGGCCGACGGGGTGGCCAGAAACACAGGAAGCGCTTCTGACTTTGGTCTTCCTCTGTGGCTCTGCGGCTCTGCGTGAGGAATGCCTTTGAGCTTCTTTGCCTGAGCGAAAGTACGAGCCAGGACGCGATCAATACCTGAGATTGACCTAACAGAGCATGCTCTGCATAAAGGCTGCGACTGACTCCCCAGAGCATGCTCCGGGGAGTCAGTCGTCCTCCGCCCCCTGGCGGCGCGGCACGGTTTTCGGGTCACAGGTGATCGCGCGATAGATCTCGACCCGGTCGCCTTCGCGCAGCGGTGCATCGAGCGGGACAACTTTTCCGTAAACGCCGACCTTCTGGGTTTCGAGGTCCAGCCCCGGCAACTGGGCGAGGATGCCCGAACGCTCGATCGCATCGTAGACCGTGCATCCCTCGGCGACTTCGAGTTTGAGCCAGAGGCGGCGGCTCTCCCCGGCATAAGCGACGGCGATCTGCATCATTTCAGGCTCCGCATTGAAGAGTGTGCCCAGTCTCGGGCGCGACGCTGCCGACCCGCTTGATCTCGATGAAGCGGCGCAGTGCAATCAGCAAGCCCAGGGTCAGGAAACCTCCAGGAGGCAGGATCATCATCAGATAGCCGCCGTAGCCGGGGATCACGCGGGTTTCGAGGAAAGCAAAGTGCGGCCCGAGCAGCAGGTGGGCGTTCGCGAACAGGGTTCCGGCCCCCAGCACTTCGCGGATCGCGCCCATCAGCGTCAGCGCGAAGGTAAATCCGAGGCCCATCGCCGCACCGTCGACGGCCGAGGCGATGACCGGCGAGCGCTGCGCGAACGCTTCGGCGCGGCCCAGCACGGCGCAGTTCGCGACGATCAGCGCGATATAGAGGCCCAGCACCTTGTACAAGTCATGCAGGAAGGCGTTCAGCGTCAGATCGACCAGGGTCACCAGCCCCGCGATCAGCACGATGAAGATCGGGATGCGCACATGCGGGCTGACCCAGTGCCTGATGCTGGCGACCAGCGCGTTCGAGGTCGCCAGCACCGCGGTCGTCGCCAGGCCCATGCCCAGCCCGTTCGTCGCGCTGCTGGTCAGCGCCATCGTCGGGCACATGCCCAGCATCTGGGCGAACACGACGTTGTTGTTCCAGAGCCCATCGGCGCTCACCTGCCACAGAGTCTTCTCGCTCATCATTGCGCTCCCGTTGCGGCCACGCGCGGCTCGCCGAGCATCTCGGCACGGCGCGCGGCAAAGAGTTGCAGACCGCCTTTAACTGCGCCGACCACCGCCCTGGGCGTAATCGTTGCGCCGGCGAACTGATCGAAATCGCCTCCGTCCTTCCTGACCGCCCAGTGCTCAACAGAAGGCTGCCCCAGGGACTTGCCCTCGAAGGAGTGGATCCACTCGGTCTTCGCCGCATCCACCTTGTCACCGAGGCCTGGCGTCTCGTTGTGCTGAATGACCCGCACGCCGAGCACGCGTCCAGTGCGATCGATCGCCATCACCAGCACGACCGGCCCCGCATAGCCCTTGCCGCGCGCCTCGAAGATCAGTCCCTCCACCCTGCCCTTGCGGCGGGCACGGTGGACTTCGACCGGCGCGCCGTCGCTGCCAGTGAGCTTGATCGAGTCCTTCAACAGGTCGTTGTCGGCGAAGCCCTCGGGTAGCACCTGGGCGAGCGAGAGCTGCAGATCGTCGGCGCGGGCGCGGACGATCGCCGCTTCGGTCGCGTTGTTGGCCGCGGCCAGGATCAGCGCCGCGACGAGTCCGGTCGCACCGAGCGAAACGCCCTGATACCACAGAGCTTGTTTGATCTTTTCGTTCATCGCGCGCCCTCCCTTGTGGCGGCAAGCGATTCGCCGCTGCGCCGGCGGCCGAAAATGCGCGGCCGGGTCCAGCGGTCGATCAGCGGGGTCAGCGCGTTCATCAACAGCACGGCGAAGGCGAGCCCTTCCGGGTAGCCGCCCCAGGTGCGGATGACCCAGGTCAACGCGCCACAGCCCAGGCCGTAGAGCCATTGGCCGCGCGGCGTGCTCGGCGAGCTGACGTAGTCGGTGACAATGAAGAAGGCACCGAGCATCGCCCCGCCCGAGAGCAGGTGGACCGGCGCGGACAGGTAGATCTGCGGCGCCATCGCGTGGGCCAGCGCGGCAGGGACGGCTAGTCCGAGAAAAAATGAGATCGGCAGACGCTTGGGGATGATCCTCAGCGCGACCAGAGCCAGACCTCCTGTCAGCAGCGCCAGCGCGGCGGTTTCCCCCATGCTTCCGGCCCGGGCCCCCAGGCCTACGTCGGGGAAAGAGAAGCTTCCCAGCGACTGGAGCAGCGAGATTCCGCGGCTCGCCTCGGTCTTGACGTGGCCGAGCAAGGAGGCGCTGGCCATCGCGTCGGGCACTCCGCCGCCGAAGAAGGTGATCGTCAGCGAGTCGATGAAGCTCGGCGAGTGCGCCCCGGCTGGCGCCAACCACTGGGTCATCGGCACGGGAAAGGAGACCAACAGCATGACCCGCCCGACCATCGCCGGGTTGAACAGGTTCTGCCCCAGCCCGCCGAAGATGTGCTTGCCGATCGCCATCGCGAAGACGCCTCCGACCACGCCGACCCACCAGGGCGCCCAGGGCGGCAGCGACATCGCGAGCAAGCAACCGGTCAGCAGCGCCGAACCGTCGGCAAGGCTCGCGAAGGCCGATGCGCCCGCCAGGCGTTGCCAAGCCGCTTCGGTCGCAAGGCAGCCCGCGACGGTCACGGCCCACAAGAAGAAGGCTGGCCAGCCGAACTGCCAGAAACCGAAGGCGGTCGCCGGCAGCAGGGCCAGAATCACGAGGCTCATCACCTTCGCGACGGATCGCCCGCCGTGCGCGTGCGGCGAGGAAATCGGCAAACTGATGTCCGTCATGCTTGTTCTCCCTGGGCGGCGGCCGCCTTGGCCCGCTCGGCCTTGCGCCGCGCTGCGGCCTCGGCTTTCTCGCGGGCTTCCCGTTCGACGCGCACGGCACGCGCTTCGGCGAGCGCGCGCGTCGCATCGAGCTGCTTCTGATGACGGGCGCGCGACCACAGCTCGCCCTTCGCGTGATAGAAAAGATGGACCAGTGGAATGCTGGACGGGCAGACGTAGCCGCAGGAACCACAGCTGATGCAGTCCTCGACGCCCAGAGCGCCCGCCGCGGGCAGATCCCCTGCCCTGACCCGTGCCGCCATCTCGAAAGGCATCAGGCCTACCGGACAGGCATCGACGCAAGCCCCGCAGCGCAGACAGGGCCCGGGCTCCGGGCTTTCGGTCTCGGCCGCGGTCAGCGCCAGCACTCCACTGGTGCCCTTGATGACCGGCACGGCGTGCGAAGGCATCACGATGCCCATCATCGGGCCGCCCATCACGGTGCGCACCGGTTCGCGGATCAGCCCTCCGCAGTGCGCGAGAAGGTGAGACAGCGGCGTTCCGATCAAGGCTTCGACGTTGCGTGGCGCGGCGACCGCGCCACCGGCCACGGTCACGATGCGGCGGATCAGCGGTTCGCCATGGCGAACCGCGCGGTGCACCGCATAGGCCGTACCGACGTTATGCACGATCACGCCGACATCGGCGGCACGCCCGTCGGCGGGAGCCTCTATCCCGGTCAGGGTCTGGATCAGCTGGCGGTCCGAACCCATCGGGTAGCGACTGGGCAGCTTCATTACAAAGAGCTTGGCGAAGCCCCGCGCGGCTTCGCGCATCGCGGCGATCGCCCGGGGTTTGTTGTCCTCGATAGCGATCAGCGCCCGGACCGCACCGGTCGCGTGCAGGATCATCCGCGCGCCATCGACGATGCCCGAGGCGCGCTCGCGCATCAGCCGGTCGTCACACGAGAGATAAGGCTCGCATTCGCCACCGTTCAGTATCAGCGTGTCGATCGCGCTTTTGCGCCCGAGTTCGAGCTTCATCGCCGACGGAAAAGTCGCGCCGCCCATGCCGACGACTCCGGCATCGGCAACCCGCTTCGCGATCTCGGCCGGACTCAGCGCAAACGGATCCGCGACGCCGGCGAAATCGATCGCCAGCTCGTGGCCGTCCGGCTCGATCACGATCGCGTCCGCCAAAAGACCGGAAGGATGGGGAACGGGCGACGGGCCGATCGCAACGACGAGGCCCGAAGTAGGCGCATGGACGGGGGCGGAAACCTTGCCGCCCGGCGCGGCGATCATCTGCCCGCACAGCACGTGATCTCCGACCGCAACCAGAGCTCGGGCGGGCGCTCCGGCGTGCTGCTGCAAGGGCAGTATCAGTTGGGGGGGCAAAGGCAGGGTGCCGATTTCGACTTCCGAGGCCGGATGCTTGTGGCTGTCGGGATGGACGCCCCAGCGCTGCAAGAGCAGGCGGATGGGCGGAATGACGGGGCTGGCCATGGTATCTCCTACGCCCAGGTCGGCTTGGGCCACACCCAGCTCGACGGGGTGGCGGGAAGCGGAGCGAGGACGATCGCTCCGGTCGGGCAGTTCTCTTCGCATTTGCCACAACCAGTGCAGGCATCGGGCATGACGCCGTGAAGCTGTTTGACCGCGCCGACGACCGCGTCGGTCGGGCAGACCCGGAAGCACTTCGTGCAGCCGATGCAGATGTCCTCGCGAACCCCGGCCACGACCGGCACGGGATTGCGCACCGAGCCGGCGACGAGGAGCAAGCCCAGTTTCGCCGCCAGCGCTTCGGCCAACGCCTGACCTCCGGCCGGACAGATACTCGCCGGCGCTTCTCCCGCAGCGAGTGCGGCGGCGGCGCCGGCGCAGCCCGGGTAGCCGCACTGCCCGCACTGGGAGCCGGGCATCATCGCCAGGATCTCGGCGGCCCGGTCATCGGTCTGGACATGGAAGACGCGGGCGGCCACCCCCAGCAGAACCCCGAGACAGGCCGCCAGCACAGATAGGCTGATCGCAGCAGAGATCATTTAATTTCTCCTCAGAAGCGTGAAATCAGTGCGCGGCCAGGCCCGCGAAGCCCATGAAGGCCAGGGCTAGCAGGCTCGCCGTGACATAGGCAATCGGAGCTCCAGCGAAGATCGCCGGAACGCGGGCAAACTCGAGCCGCTCGCGCAGACCGGCGAACAGCCCCATCACCATCGTGAAGCCGAGCGAAGAGCCGAAGCCGATTCCGACTGAGCGCACGAGGCTTGCGCCCTCCTGCGAATTGAGCAGAGGAATGCCCAAGACCGCGCAGTTGGTCGTGATCAGCGGCAGATAGATGCCCAGGACCCGGTAGAGCTCGGGCGCAGTCTTGCGCACGGCGAGCTCGACGAACTGAACGACCGCGGCGATGACCAGGATGTAGGCGAGGATCTTCAGATAGCCGAGCCCCAGCGTCACCAGCAACAGGTGGTCGAGCATCCAGGTCGCCGCCGAGGTCAGCGTGATCACGAAGGTCGTCGCCAAGCCCATGCCGATTGCGCCATCGAGTTTCTTCGACACGCCCATGAAGGGGCAAAGACCCAGGAAGCGAACCAGCACCACGTTGTTGACGACCGCGGTACCCAGCAACAGCAAAAGCATCTCTCGCATGTCTTGCTCTCCGGCACAGGCCAGCCTGGCGGGCTGGCGACGTAGAGCCGGTAGCAGGGAGCGTGCCACTCTCGAAATCAGCCCTACGCCATTGATTTTCTGGCGTTTTTCCAAAGACGCTCATCTTCATGGAAAGCGTTGGGCGCGGACATCGACGGCGCTAAACCGACAATCGCGACATCACGCGCGCACCGCGAAATCCGGCAAGGCCCGCAGCACAAAGCGATGCGCTCTGGCCCGCGAGTTGCTAGGGATCAGGTCATCGGGACATCCCGGCCCCCTTGAGGAGATGCGATGGACACGCCTGCGATGGAATTTCCGGATCCACTGGGTTTCTCGGCCACCGCGATCGAGCGGGTCGAGCGGCTGATCGCCGAAGTAGGAAACGCGGAGCTCAAGCTGCGTATCTACGTCAGCGGCGGCGGCTGCTCGGGCTTTCAGTACGGCTTCGCGTTCGAGGAGAACGCCAACGAAGACGACATACGGATCCGCAGAGGCGCGGTGACGCTGCTCGTCGACCCGGTCAGCCTTCAATACCTCGCCGGGGCCGATGTCGATTTCGAGGACTCCCTCGAAGGCGCACGCTTCGTGATCCACAACCCGAACGCGACCTCGACCTGCGGCTGCGGCAGCTCCTTCACAGTCTGAAATCGCCCAGGCTCCCCCTCTCCCTCCAGGAGGAAATCATGGCCCTGCTCCAGATCGCCGAACCCGGCCAGAGCGCTGCGCCGCACCAGATGCGCCTCGCAGTCGGCATCGACCTCGGTACTACCCACTCGCTGGTCGCCAGCGTCGTCAGCGGCGCGGCCCGCGTGCTTCCCGACGCAGAAGGACGGGTGCTGCTGCCCTCGGTGGTCCGCTATCTGGACGAGAACGGCGAAACCGCGGTCGGGCGCGCCGCGCAGGCCGCGCAGTGCGCGGACCCGCTCAATACGATCGCCTCGGTCAAACGTCTGATGGGCCGCTCGCTCGCCGACCTCCCCGCTCATCGGCGCGCGAATCAGCTGATCGACGCACCGGGCATGCTCGGCATCAAGACCCGCAGCGGGCCGCGCTCGCCGGTCGCGGTCTCGGCCGAGATATTGAAGAGCCTGCGCGAACGCGCCGAACAGAGCCTGGGCGGCGAGCTGGTCGGCGCCGTGATCACGGTCCCGGCCTATTTCGACGACGCGCAGCGCCAGGCGACCCGCGACGCGGCCAAGCTCGCCGGCCTGAACGTGCTGCGCCTGCTCAGCGAGCCGACCGCCGCGGCGATCGCCTATGGTCTGGACAGCGCGGCCGAAGGCATCTTCGCGGTCTATGACCTCGGCGGCGGCACTTTCGACCTATCTATCCTGCGTCTCTCGCGCGGCCTCTTCGAAGTGCTGGCGACCCACGGCGATGCCGAACTGGGCGGCGACGACTTCGATCAGCGGATCGTCGACTGGGCACGCCGCGAGCTCGCACTCGAAGCGCTCACGCCCGGAGATCTGCGCGCACTCGCCAGCGAAGCCAGACGGGCCAAGGAAGCGCTGTCCGAATCTGACCGCGCCGAGCTGCGCGTCGCGCTCGAGGACGGCCGCGCCTTCACGCTGGCGCTCACGCGCGCGCACTTCGAAGCGCTCAGCCGCGAGCTCGTTGCGAAGACGATGGTATCGGTGCGCCGCGCGCTGCGCGATGCGTCCCTCTCCCCCGAGGACATCACCGACGTGGTTCTGGTCGGCGGCGCAACGCGGATGCCGCAGATCCGCGCGGCCGTCGCCCTCCATTTCGGCCGCGCCCCGCTGACCCATCTGAATCCGGACGAGATCGTCGCGCTGGGCGCCGCGCTGCAGGCCAACGCGCTGGCCGGCAACCGCTCCTCCGCCGAGGACTGGCTGCTCCTCGACGTCTGCCCGCTCTCGCTCGGCATCGAGACAATGGGCGGCCTCGCCGAGAAGATACTGCCGCGCAACTCAACGCTGCCGACGGCCCGAGCCCAAGACTTCACGACCTTCAAGGACGGGCAGACTGCGATGTCCATCCATGTGCTGCAGGGCGAACGAGAACTGGTCAGCGAATGCCGCTCTCTCGCGCGATTCGAGCTGCGCGGTATCCCGGCGATGGCGGCCGGCGCGGCAAGAATCCGCGTCAGCTTCCAGATCGACGCCGACGGCCTGCTCTCGGTCAGCGCGGTCGAGCAGAGCACGGGCGTCGAAGCGCGCGTCAGCGTCAAACCCTCTTACGGGCTGGACGACGGGGCGATCACCAAGATGCTCGCCGACAGCATCCGCTCGGCCGATTCGGACATGGCCGAGCGGATGCTCCGTGAAGCCCAGGTCGACGCGCGCCGCCTCGTCGATGCGAGCCTCGCCGCGCTCGCCGAGGACGGTCATCAGCTGCTCGCACGCGCCGAATACCGGGCATTGGAGACGGCGATCGCCGAACTCGCTGACGCGCTGGAGACCGGCGCAGCAGAGGCCCAGATCCGCGCCAAGACCACCGCGCTAAACCAGGCCTCGACCGAGTTCGCCGCGCGGCGGATGAATCTGAGCATCCGCCGCGCCCTCTCCGGAGTATCGCTCGCGGACGACGCGGAGCCGCTGTGGTCGGGCAAGGACAGGAAGAGGGCCTGACCCGCTCAGAGCAGGCCAATGCACAGTAGCGCACAGTGCGCACACCCCGATCAAGTCCGCTGGCCAGCATCCCTGTGCTTGTCTAGGATCGAAGCTGAGTCGAGCCTTCCCTGGACAGGCCGTCGTGAGGGTGGAAATCATGAGTCGCACGTTCAGCGCACATGGTGAGTACCGGTTCTGGCGTTGCGGCGAGGTGCTGGCCGTCGAGGCGGCCGGCACATTCAACCAGGAAGGCGCCTCGGCGTTGTTCCGTGATTTCCGCGGGTTCTGGCTGGCCCAGGGTTCCCCATCCCGCTGGGCCTATCTGATCGACGTCCGTCGATGGGAAGGCAGCACGCCGGATGCTTTCGAGCTGGGCAAGGAAATGCAGTTCTGGTGCGCCGAGCATGGCGCCCAGGCCTTCTGCCGGATCCATGCCAACACCATCCTGGACGCAACCTTCAGCCGGCAGATTGAAATCCCGACTCCGGTGCAGCAAGAGAAGCGGGTCTGTTCCGATCTCAACGAGGCCTGGACCTGGCTCAAGTCGCGCGGTTTCTTCTGCGAAGACCGCTCTGACAGGTCTTGACCTCAGAACGCGATCCGAGTCCTTTGCCCCATTCGTTCGGGAAGTAGTGTCGCCAAGCGGACAAAGGCGACAGCCGTACCGAAACGAAGGCCGGGGAGCATCCCCGAGGCTCAGTCCCGTCTTCATGTCAATCCACGCGAATCCAGTCACTCCACAGCATCGTCTCTCCTGCTCGCCTTCTGGCACGAGGCTTGCTGAACTCCCTGCAAGAGGAGAGCGCTATGCCCCAGTCCTTCACGATCAACGACACGACCCTTCGCGACGGCGAGCAGACCGCGGGGGTCGCCTTCACAGCCGAAGAGAAGCTGGCCATCGCCGAAGTGCTCGCCGGCGCCGGAGTGACCGAGATCGAAGTCGGCATCCCGGCGATGGGAGAGGCCGAACTCGACGTGATCCGCGAGATCGCGCGGCGAAATCTGGGCGTCACGCTGATGGTCTGGGGGCGGATGACCGGCGCGGACATCGCCGCTTCGCTCGCCAGCCCGGCCGACATCGTCCATCTGGCGATCCCGGTCTCGGATCTTCAGCTCGCCGCCAAGCTCGGGCGCGATCGCCGCTGGGCGCTGGAGCAGATCGCTCCACATGTGCTCCGGGTTCTCGAGGGCGGCAAAGAGGTCAGCGTCGGCATGGAGGATGCGTCGCGCGCCGACCCCAACTTTCTATGCCGGATCGCCGAGGCGGCGCAGAGGGCCGGGGCCCGGCGGCTGCGCTTCGCCGACACGCTGGGCATTCTCGACCCGTTCGCGACGGCCGCGATCGTCGCGAAGCTGCGCAGCGCCGTCGACATCGAGCTCGAGATCCACGCCCATGACGATCTGGGCCTCGCCACCGCGAACACGCTTGCGGCCTTCCGTGCAGGGGCGAGCCATGCGAGCACGACGGTCAACGGTCTGGGTGAGCGGGCGGGAAACGCGCCGCTCGAGGAAGTCGTGATGGCGATGCGGCACATCCACGGCATCGACATGGGCGTGCTCAGCACCGCGCTGCCGGCGATCTCGCTCAGGGTCGAGCAGGCGTCGGGACGGCGTGTCGCCGCGAACAAGAGCATCGTCGGCGAAGCGGTGTTCACGCACGAGGCGGGCATCCACGTCGACGGCCTGCTCAAAGATCCGCACACCTATCAGGGATTCGACCCCGCCGAGCTCGGGCGCACGCACCGCACCGTGCTCGGCAAGCACTCGGGCTCGCATGCGGTGCTCAGCGCCTGCGCGGCGATCGGCTGCGTACCCGACCGCACCCAGCTGCCCAGGCTGCTCGAGAGCATTCGCCGCTTTGCGATGGATACCAAGCGCAGCCCCGACGAGAGCGAGCTGCGCAACCTCTACCTGGAAACGATGCCGGATCCGGCCTTCCAGATCTGAAAACGGAGCTTGCCCCATGGATGAACTGACTCAGAAACTCGCGCGCCTGTCCTCGGCCGAGGACTTCCTCAACTTCTTCGCACTCGCCTATGATGCCGAAGTCGTCAATGTCTCGCGGCTGCACATCCTGAAGCGCTTCTACCAGTACCTGAGGCGGGATACCGAGATTTCAGGACTGTCTGACGCCGCGCTCTACGCCCGCTACCGCAAATGGCTCGCCGAGGCCTATGCGGATTTCGTCCGCTCGACGCCGGCCCGGGAGAAGGTCTTCAAGGTTTTCCAGGATCATGACGGCAAGCGGGTCTCGCTCGATAGCCTGAAAGCTACTCTGCACCGCTCCTGATCGAGCGGTTCACGAATCAGCTTCAGGCGAGCAGCGCGACGCTCTTGACTTGCGCGAACAACGACTGCCCGGTCGCGAGCGCGAGGAGATCGCGCGAACGGCGGGTGATGCGCGCGAGCAGCGGACTGCCCTCATCGCCGAGCTTCAGCAGCACATTGACCCGCTCGGGGCCGTCGTCGTGGATCTCAACGATCTTCGCCGGCAATACGTTCAGGATGCTGCTCGGAGTCGTCGCGGCGAGCGCGAGGCTCACGTCGCGCGCGAGCACCCTGACCCGCACCGAGTCGCCCAAGGCCTTATCGAGCCGTCCGACCCAGAGCGAGCCGCCCGGGAACTCGAGCCGGGTCTGCGCATAGGCAGGATCGTGCAGCGCTACACGCGCTTCGATGACGACACCACTGTCGTCGCCGCGCGCGGTCGGCAGATCCAGCCGGGTCAGCACCTCGCGCAAGGGGCCTGATGCGATGACCCGCCCCGCTTCGAACAACACCATATGATCGGCGAGGCGGGCGAGCTCCTCGACCGAGTGAGTCACATAGAGGACCGGGATCGCCAGCGCGTCGTGCATCTTCTCCAGATAGGGCAGGATGGCCGCCTTGCTCTGGCTGTCGAGCGCGGCCAGCGGCTCGTCCATCAGCAGCAGCCGGGGGCTGGTCAGCAGCGCCCGGGCGATCGCGACCCTCTGTCGCTCGCCGCCCGAGAGGCCGGCTGGGCGCCGATCGAGCAGCGCCTCGACGCCGAGCAGCGAGACCGCCTGCTCGAACGGGACTCTCTGGGCGCCGCGCGGAACCCGGCGCTGTGCGTAATCGAGATTTCCGCGCACCGACAGATGGGGGAAGAGGCTCGCCTCCTGGAACACATAGCCGAGCGAGCGGCGGTGCACGGGCACGAAGAGGCCCGCGGAGTCGTCCTGCCAGAGCTCTTCGCCGATCGCGACATAGGCATCGCGTGCACGCTGCAGGCCGGCGATCGCGCGCAGGCAAGTCGTCTTGCCCGAACCGGAGCGGCCAAACAGCGCCGTCACCCCCCTGCCCGGCAGCTCCAGTGCGAGTTCCAGCGCGAAGTCCGCATAGGAAACGGCGAAGCGGATCATCAGCGAAGAGGGGTCAGCAGGCGCGCGGTCGGGCATTGAATGAGTGGAGCAGCAGCAAGACGATGAAGGAGAAGATCAGCATGCCTGCGGCCAGCCAGTGCGCCTCGACGTATTCGAGCGCTTCGACGTGGTCGTAGATATCGACCGAGAGCACCCGGGTCTTGCCCGGGATGTTGCCGCCTATCATCAGCACCAGACCGAACTCGCCGACCGTGTGCGCAAAGCCGAGCACGCAGGCGGTGATGATGCCGGGTCGGGCCAGAGGCAGGGCCACCGTGAAGAAGCGGTCCCAGGGGCCGGCGCGCAGCGTCGCAGCGACTTCGAGCGGGCGGGCACCGAAAGCCTCGAAAGCGTTCTGAATCGGCTGGACGACGAAGGGCAGCGAATAGAGCGCAGAAGCCAGCACCAGGCCGGAAAAGGTGAAAGGCAGGATGCCCAGCCCCAACGCCTGGGTCAGACGCCCGAGCGGCCCTTCTGAGCCGAACAGGATCAGAAGGTAGAAACCCAGCACGGTCGGCGGCAGCACCAGCGGCAGCGCGACGACCGCGCCGATCGGCCCCTTGAGCCTTGAGCGCGTCGTCGCCAGCCACCAGGCGAGCGGAGTGCCGATCGCGAGCAGCAGGATCAGCGTCGCGCTGGCCAGGCGCAGCGTCAGCCAGACCGACGAAGCCGAGAAAATTTCGAGCACCTCAGATCCGGTAGCCGTAGGAGAGGATCACCGCGCGCGCCGCCTCGCCGCGCAGATACTTCAGAAAGGCCGCGGCCGCTGGGTTCGCCTCGCCCTTCTTGAGCAGCACCGCGTCCTGCTGGATCGGCGTGTGCAGGTTCTCGGGGACGACCCAGTAGTGGGTCTTACTACCCAGCGGAATCACCTGGGAGAGCGCGACGAAACCCAGTTCGGCGTTGCCGGTCGCGGTGAACTGATAGGTCTGGGCGATGTTCTCGGCTTCGACGAGCTTGGGTTTCAGACTCTCATAGAGGCCCAGCGCCTTCATCGTTTCGACGGCGGCGAGCCCATAGGGGGCGAGCTTGGGATTGCAGATCGCCAGATGCGCGTAAGTGCCGTTCTTGAGCACCGCGCCGTGAGCATCGATGAGGCCCGGTTTCGCGCTCCACAACACCAGAGTGCCCCGCGCATAGGTGAACTCGCTCGCGGCGATCGCGATGCCTTCCCCGACCAGCTTCTTCGGAGTCTCGTCGTCGGCGGCGAGCAGCACTTCAAAAGGCGCGCCAGCGTGGATCTGCGCATAGAACTTTCCGGTCGAGCCGACCGCGACGCTCAGCTTGTGGCCGGTATCGCGTTCGAAAGCCGCGGCGATCTTCTCGATCGGGCCGGCGAAGTTCGCGGCGACCGCGACATGGACTTCCGCCGCGCTCGCCTCGGCAAGACAGAGAAATCCGAACAGCGTGATCAGTTGGTTCAGCTTCATGGTCAATCCTTTTCCATTGAAAGACGTCAGTCGATGGCCGCCCCTAACGGCATGTCGTCTCGCTCCGAGCCGGCAGGGAATTCATGTACTGCGAGGGACATTGAGGGGCGCAGTCACCGACGGTTTGCCCACGCGCGGCCACGGTCGCATCATCAAACGGCAGCGCAGACCATCAGTCACGGCGTCAGTGTTCCACGCGCCAGATCAACGACGGGCACAGCGAAAAGCCCGCCCCCCCTCGCCTCCTCGGGTCCGAAACACTTGGGGTGATCGGGGCAGACGCGGCAGCTCGGCGCGCGGCAGATCGTGATCGCTTCGCGCTCGCAGAGCTGCTTGTAGAAGAACTTCTTCCATTTCATGTCCCCGGTGTTGCGCGCGGCCAGAGCCGGAAAGTAGTGCGCCAGCAAGGCCGAGAGCTCGCTTCTTGAAGCGAGCCCCATGTCTTCCCAGAGGTGCGCGCTGCCGCGGCAGCCGGCCGCGACGAGATGGGCAAGCAGCAGATGCTCCTCGTCATCCGTCGCCGCACTGTCGATCAGCAGTTCGAGGATGTCTTCGGTCTCATCGTCGGGAAGCTCGCCGTCCCGGCGGCTCAAGGCCTTCCAGTCGAGTTCGAAGTGCTCTGGGTAGCCGGGAAAGAAGCGCTCGAGCGCGCGCCGCATCCGGGCCGCCGACAGGCCGGGCACCGGCGGCGCCGAATAGCCCTGCCTGGCCCAGCTCAGAGCCAGACAACCAGCCAGCGCGCTGAGCAGCAGAGCCGGCCCCGTCGCAAGCTTCATCAAAGCCGCGTGGAGGGCCACAGGAGTTTCGTCAGACGCGAGCCGGGGCATGGGAGGGGCACTTCTTCGAGCAAACCCGGGCGCAGGCGGCGCAGCCGATGCAGTTATGGGCCTTGGCGATCGTCATCACCTTCTTCTCGTATTCCTCGTCCTCATCCTCGTCGAGCGCGATCAGCTCGCCCTCTTCATCGACCCCGGCCAGGGCCAGCACGTCGCGGGCGCAGACCCGGGCACAGCGCGCGCAGCCGATACACTTTTCGCGATCGATCGCGCTGATGAATTGCGGGGTCCAGATCTCGCCGCTGGGCAGCGTCACGGTGAATTCACTCATCTCAAGTCCTCAGTCCTGGCCATAACGGGCGGCATCGTTGAAACGTTGGATCATCGAGAGGCCTTCCTCGACGTAACGACAGCCCGCCTCGTCGAGTTTCGCGAAACACGGAAAACCGAAGCGGTGCACTTCGCGCAGTGGTTTGTTGACGGCGACCAGGCGGCCGGCGAGCAGCACGAGGCGACCAAAGCCTTCGTGATGCATCTTGATCATCGGACTGATCATGACGCCGCTCGCCTTCTCGATCAGAATGCCGACTGCGTTGTAGAAGAGTTCCAGACGCCACAGCGTCTCCGGATCGGGGTCGCCGAGAATGGGCAGCTCACGCCTCTGCTCGGCACTCAGCACATAGGGCGAGAGCAGTTCGGCATCGCTCAACTTATCCCAGCTTCCGTAGAGGTCCTGGGCCCGCCACTGCTGGATCAGCACGGTCAGGAAGGGACTCGCCAGGACTTCCTCGTCGCTGAGAGCCTCACCCATGGCAGTCCTCCTCGTCGAAGTCGAAGCGTCGCGCTTCGCCTTTCAGAAGCGCTTTGCGCAGCCAGGGTGGAGGCGTTCCGCGCAACACCAGCTGGAGGCGGTCCAGCACGTCGAGGATCGGTTCTTCGCCGCTCATCTTGACCGGATGGATCTTCTTGGCGACGACCCGCGCCGCGGCCGAACCGCCAATCGCGGCGACATAGAGGATCGCGACGTCTTCGATCGCCGCGAGCTTGGGCATCAGCTTGTCCTCGCTGCCGTCCTCGTCGAGCCCGGCGCCGAAGTCGAAGGTTTCGACGTAGCGGTAGCTCTCGCTGTCGATCTCATAGACCGCAATGTGTTGAGCCCAGCCGAAGTGCGCATCGATGCGCTGTCTGTCCTGGGTGGCGAATGCGACTTTCATCGTGAGACTCCCTCTGGGGAATGGATTTCAGAACAGGAAGCGCCGCTCGCACAGCGCTGAACGGCACTGAGCGCCGCATCGGACAGCGGCCAAGTCCGCGGATTGGCCTCGTGCAGGCAGTCGATCAGCGTGTTGGCCCATTCGAACAAGGTCTCCCGCGTGCCCCGATAGCCAACCATCAAGCGGTGGGCGGCGCCGACCCGGTCGAACATCGGCAGCCCGACGCGGACCAGGGGCAGGCGCAGGCGTTCGGCAGCCTGGCGGCCGTGCGAATGGGTCAGCAGGATCGCGCAGTCCCGCTCGCGGGCGAGACGTTCGAAATCCTCGAGGTCGCCGATCAGAACCTCTTCGCAAGGCAGTTCTTCGAGCAGAGGCGAGGCCGTCGTCGTCACCGCGACCGCGAGCTCGGCCCCCAGCCCGGTCGCAAGGCGCGCGAGCGAATGGAGCAGGTCGGGCTCGGCCGCGATCGCAAAACGGCGACCGCCGATGTGAAAGTGCGCGTCGAGCATCGCGTCCTGGAGCTGACTGCGCTGGCGACGATACTTCGCCGGAACGCTGCGCCCCGAAATCCTCGCCAGGTGCGCGAGCAGCGCATCGACTTCGGCGAGCCCGGTGAGGCTGTCGAAGACGCGAAAGGGCACGCCGGACCGGTCTTCCAGCGCCTGGGCTGGCGCGCGCATATGGCGGCCGATCGCGATCGTCGCGCAGGACGCCGCGCTCGCGGCGAGCCGCTCCAAGCTCGTCCCGCCCAGAGTCGTCGCGGTGAATGTGTCGGGGATGTGCCCGTCCAGAGAGCCGGACAGGTCGGGAATGAAGATCGGATCGAGACCGAAGGCTTCGACGATCTCGCGGACTTCCTCGATGTCTGCGACCGTCAGGTGACAGCCCGGCAACACGTTGATCTGCTTCGGCTTCGTCTGCGCCAGCGGTTCGACCAGGGTTTCGACCAGCGCGGTGACCGCCTTCTCCCAGCCGTCCTGGAATGCTCCGATGTAGTCGGGCGTCGAGACATGGACGATGCGGGTGCCCGTCAGCGCGTCGCGGTGGCGCGCTTCGATCAGGCGCAGCGAGCCAGCGACATCCTCGCCCCGGGTCTCGATCAGCCCGGTCGTCGCCAACGCGATCAGCGCCGGGTTCGAGTTGCGCTTGATGTTGAGCAGCGCCTGCTCGATGTTGTCCATGCCGCCGAGGATGGTCGCCACTTCGTTCATCGCGGTCGTCTGCAGCGGGATCGCCTCCTTGAAGTGACGGACCAGAAGCACCAGTCCAAAAGAGGTGCAGCCCTGGGAGCCGTGCATCAACGGCATACAGCGCGCCATACCCAGGAAGGCATAACAGGCGCCCAGCGGGGCGGCCATCTTCAGCGGATTGACGGTGCAGGCTTTCGCCGCGACGACGAGCTTCGCCATCACTCGCCCTCCCCGGCCATCTCTTCAGGATCATCCCAGGGCGCGGCCATGCGCACCGCCGCCCAGACCGGGTTGTTGATCGTCTTGTCGATCTCGCGGACGAGGCTCACGATTCCCTCGTAGCCCGCATAGGCGTAGTGCCGCTCCTGGTTGATGTCCAGCCAGGGCATCTTCGCCTTCAAGGCAACGAACTGGGTACGCCCCCCCGAGAGCATGATGTCCGCACGCGCTTCGCTGAGCATCGCGTGCATCTCGCGCGGCTTCATGTTCTCGATCATATGGGCGTCCTCGCCCATGATTTCGCGGATTCGCTCCTTGTCCTCGGGCGTCGACTTCTTGACGCTGGTGCCGACCACTTCAAGCCCCGCCTCCTGCAGCGCCGAGACGACCGACCAGCTCTTGACCCCGCCGGTGATCAGCAAGGCCTTGCGGCCGGAGAGCCGCCCCCGCCAGGCGGCGAGCCGCGCGTGCGCGCGGGCCTCCTCGACGCCGATCAGCGCCTCGGTGCGCGGGACGAGATCGGCCGGTGCGCCGCGCGCGACGAGCAGCCGGGCGAGATCGCGCAGGCTCTTCGAGGTATCCGAGATCCCGTAGAAGGATCCTTCGAAAAACGGGATGCCCCAACGCTCCTCCATCTTGCGCGCGACGTTGATCATCGACTTCGAACAGAGCAGCATCGCCGCCCTGGCACGGTGGCTAGAGGCGATGTCGCGATAACGCGCATCGCCCGAAAAGCTTGCCAGCACGCGGATTCCCAGCGCTTCGAGCAGCGGCTTGATCTGCCACTGCTCGCCGCAGACGTTGTAGTCACCGATCAGGTTGATGTCGCAGGGCGTCGTCAGCTCAGGCTCTTCGCGGCCAACCACGTAGTCGAGCAGCGCCTCGGCGCCGAGCTTGTTGCCGAGGTTTTTCGGGCCGACGAAGCCGGGGACATTGACCGGAATCACCGGCTTTCCGAAGCGCTCGCTCGCCCGTTCGCAGACCGCTTCGATATCGTCGCCGATCAGCGCGGTCACGCAGGTCTGATAGACGAAGACGGCGGGTGGATCGTACTTTTCGATGATCTCGCGGATTGCGCGAAACAGGCGCTTCTCGCCCCCGTAGATCACGTCGAGCTCGCCGATGTCTGTCGTGAAGCCGGTCCGATAGAGCTTGGCGCCGCTGCTCGCCGAGTTGCGGTTGTCCCAGGAGTGGCCGGCGCACGGAATCGGACCATGCACCAGGTGGGCAACATCAACGATCGGTTGCAGCGCGATCATCGCGCCGTCGAACGCGCAACCGCCGGCCGCCGCGCCGGGCGAGAGCTGACGGGCGCAGCCTTTCTTCTTCTCGCGTTCGCCCTTTTGCTGATTGTGTTCGCAGCCAGGCTCGTCGAATACGTTCTGGATTCTTGCCGAAACTCGCGCGTCCATGACAGCCTCGTTGCTTGGGGGGGCAGCAAGGCTTCAGCAGGATTGGTGCCAGCTCGGCGGGCATCGCCGCCGCCCTTCACTGCGGGCCCTCGAGCGGCGAACGCAGTCGTGGAAGCGGTGCGTTTGGGCGTTTTGCGACAAGGCTTTGTCGCGTTCGTCCCAGTCGGGCCGAGCGACCGCGATAAAACAAGGGCTTCACCTTTCGGTGAAGCCCTTGGTCAGGCTGGTTGGAGAGAAATGAAACGCGCAGGCGCTCAGCGCACCAGATCGAAGGAGATGCCCTGCTCCATCGTGCTCGCGTCGAGCGCTTCGAAGTGTTCTTCGAGCAGATCGACCAGAACGCGCAGCCCTCCTTCATAGCCCCAGGTCGGGAAGCGGTGCAGGTGGTGGCGGTCGAAGATCGGGAAACCCAGCCGGACCAGCGGGACTGCGCAGTCGCGCTCAAGGAACTTGCCTTGCGAGTTGCCGATCAGGAAATCGACCGGCTCGGTGAAGAGCAGCGAGCGCAGGTGCCACAGATCCTTCTTCGGATAAACGTGGCAGTCCTTGCCGAAGGGGCTCGCGTCGAGCAGGGCCTGGACCTTGTCCGCCCAAGCTTCATTGCCGTTCGTCGAGAGGATGTGCACCGGCTCGGCGCCCAATTCGAGCAGGAAGGCGGTCATCCCCAGAACCTGGTCCGGATCGCCGTAGAGCGCGTAGCGCTTGCCGTGCAGGTGGGCCTGGCTGTCGGTGATCGCATCGACGAGCTGACCGCGCTGGCGGATCAGCTCGGCGGGGACCGGCTTGCCGGTCAGCCGCGAGATCTCGGACAGGAAGCGATCGGTGCCGCCGACGCCGATCGGGTAGTTCAACGCGACGACTTCCTGCCCCTTGCCGGCCAGGTACTTGGCAGTCTTCTCGGTACAGTATTCCTGAAAGCTGATCGTGGCTTTCGCATTGAGCGCGGCATCGATCTCGGCCTTGGTCGTGCCGCCGTCGTACATCCTGAACTCGCCGTCGGCCGGGGTGTTCCATGCGTCGGACGGATCGCAAACGATACGGTAGTCGGCACCGAAGGCCTCAAAGATCTTGCAGATCACCGGAATGTTCCCGACCACGAAACCGTCGAAGCCGCCGATGAAGTTGATCGACTCGTCGGGCAAGCGGCTCAGAGCGGCCTGCCTGCCGGCCTTGCCCTCCCAGAAGTACTGGAGCACGCCCAGCAGCGCGTTGTCATAGCCGGTGATGTGGCTGCCAACGAAGGCCGGCGTGTGCGCGAAGGGAACGTCGAAATCCTCGGGGATGGAGCCTTTCTCCTTCGCATTCTTGATGAAGGAATCGAGGTCGTCGCCGATCACCTCGGCCATGCAGGTGGTCGACACGGCGATCATCTCGGGCTGATACAGCCGGTAGCTGTTCGCAAGCCCTTCGATCATGTTGTTCATGCCGCCGAACACCGCGGCATCCTCGGTCATCGACGAGGAGACGGCCGAGGTCGGTTCTTTGAAGTGGCGCGAGAAGTGCGAACGGTAGTAGGCGACGCAACCTTGCGAGCCATGAACGAAAGGCAGGGTCTTCGCGAAGCCGACCGCGACGAAGACTGCGCCGAGCGGCTGACAGGCCTTGGCCGGGTTGATGACCAGAGCTTCGCGGGCGAAATTCTTCTCGCGGTAATCCCAGCCCTTGGTCCACTCGATCGTCTGGGTGATCTTCTCCGGGTCGGGCTTGAATTCGAAGCCGGCTTTCTTGTTCGCGAACAGCTGCTGATATTCGGGTTCGCAGAACAGCTTTTCGTGGTCGAGGATTTTCTCGGCGCTTTGGGGCATTTTTAACTCCTTCCGTCGCGGGACGAGCTGCCGTCCCGTTTTGATTGGCTCGAATGGCGACTTACCAGGGCGACTGGGTCAGGCCCCAGACCGGCGAGTTGATCGCCATGTCCATGTCGCGGGCGAAGATCGCGAAACCGTCGCAGCCGTGATAAGGGCCGGAGTAGTCCCAGCTGTGCATCTGGCGGAAAGGCACGCCCATTTTCTGGAACACATACTTTTCCTTAATCCCCGAACCGACCAGGTCGGGCTTGATCTGCGCGACGAACTTCTCGAGTTCATAGGCGCTCGCATCGTCGTAGATCAGCGTGCTGTCCTTGATGTCGTGGGTCGTGCGCTGATAGTCGTCGTTGTGCGCGAATTCATAGCCGGTGCCGACCACGACCATGCCCAGATCCTCGTAGGCGCCGATCACGTGTCGGGGACGCAGGCCGCCGACGTAGAGCATCACCTTCTTGCCTTCCAGGCGCGGACGGTACTTGGCGATCACTGCCTCCATCAGCGGCTTGTACTTCGCGATTACCGCCTCGGCCTTGGCCTTGATCGTGTCGTCAAAGTGGCTGGCGATCTCGCGCAGCGAGGCTTCGATCTTCGACGGGCCGAAGAAGTTGTACTCGACCCACGGAATCCCGTTCGTCTCTTCCATATGGCGCGCGATGTAGTTCATCGAGCGGTAGCAGTGCAGCAGGTTGAGCTTTGCTTTCGGCGTGTTCTCGATCTCGGCCAGAGTTCCGTCGCCCGACCACTGGGCGATCACGCGCAGCCCCATCTCTTCGAGCAGGATTCGGGAAGCCCACGCGTCACCGCCGATGTTGTAGTCGCCGAGAATCGCAACGTCGTAAGGGGTTGCGATGAACTCGGGGTGCTTGTCGCCGCCCTTCTCGAAGATCCAGTCGCGGATCTGGTCGTTCGCGATGTGGTGGCCCAGCGATTGGGAGACTCCGCGGAAGCCTTCGCAGCGGACCGGAACGATGGTCTTGCCGTGTTCCTTGCCCTTGCGCTTGGCGACCGCTTCGATATCGTCGCCGATCAGGCCGATCGGGCACTCGGACTGGATTGAGAGTCCCTGCGAGAGTGGGAACAGCACTTCGAGCTCATCGATGACTTGTTCGAGCTTCTTGTCACCACCGAAGACGATGTCCTTTTCCTGGAAATCGGAGGTCAGCTGCATCGTGCCAAATGCATCGACACCGGTCGTGCCGTTGTAGTAGTTGCGCCGGGTCGCCCAAGAGTACTGGCCACAGCCGACCGGGCCGTGCGAGATATGAGCCATGTCCTTGATCGGCCCCCAAACCACGCCTTTGGAACCGGCATAGGCGCAGCCGCGTATCGTCATCACGCCGGGCACGGACTTGATGTTCGACTTGACGCCACAGTCGGGCTTGCCCTCGCTGTAGACGTTCAAGTGCTTGGCCCGCTTCTTGGCGGCTTTCTCGGGGTAGACGCTGAGGACGTCCTCGATCAGGGCCAAGTTCTCGGCTTTTGTTTCTTCAGCGGTAATGCTCATGTCGGTTTCTCCAGAGAGTGCGAGAAGAGCCGGGCCGGCCCCCTCTCGCGCAGGGGGATCAGGCGGCGCTGACAGCCTTGCCGATGATCGAGGCGTCTTCCTTGCTCATGATCCCGAACTCCATCAACAGGTCTTCGAGTTCATCCATCGTGATCGGGGTCGGAATCGTTCCCAGCCCGCCATTGGCGTGGATTTTCTGGGCCAGGGTCCGGTACTCGCCGGCCTGTTTCGATTCGGGGTCGTACTCGAGGACAGTCATCCGGCGCAGCTCGGCGTGCTGGACGATGTTGTCGCGGGGCACGAAATGGATCAGCTTGGTGCCCAGCTTCTTGGCCAGCGCATCGGCGAGTTCGTACTCCTTGTCGGTCTTGCGCTCATTGCAGATAAGCCCCCCCAGGCGAACGCCACCCGAATTCGCGTACTTCAAGATGCCCTTGGCGATGTTGTTGGCCGCATACATCGCCATCATCTCCCCGGACATCACGATGTAGATCTCCTGGGCCTTGTTCTCGCGAATCGGCATCGCGAAACCGCCGCAGACCACGTCGCCGAGCACGTCGTAGGAGACGTAATCGACGCCTTCGTAGGCTCCGTTCTCTTCAAGGAAGTTGATCGACGTGATCACGCCCCGACCGGCGCAGCCGACACCGGGCTCCGGACCGCCGGACTCAACGCAGCGGATGTCGCGATAGCCAAGCTTCATCACGTCTTCGAGTTCGAGATCCTCGACCGAGCCGGCTTCGGCGGCGAGCGAGAGCACCGTGTTCTGGGCCTTCGCGTGGAGGATCAGACGGGTCGAGTCGGCTTTCGGGTCGCAGCCGACGATCAGGATTTTCTGGCCCATCTCGGCGAGCGCCGCGAGGGTGTTCTGAGACGTTGTGGACTTGCCTATGCCGCCTTTGCCATAGAAGGCGACTTGACGAAGTTTGGACATATTCGATCTCCTGGTTCAGTGAGCGTTCGATTCACTGCGGACCGTTGGGGCGCCCGCGTTCTGCCGTGTCACCGTTATGCAGCCCTTCGATGTCGCTTCCCTGGGTCAGCGTCTTTTCGGCAAGACATGGCCGGTGCGCCCAGGCTTCAGCAATCCGCGTGCCATCTCTCGGGAAATGCCGGATTGTCTTTACGCAGCAAGGCTTTCCGGGTTTGGTGGCAGAGTCGTCGCAGCATGTGGGAAATGCGACAAAAGGCCCGGAGGCCTGTGCACAATGAGACGGGAGGCCCCAGGGCCGCCCCGCGAGACAAGACCTTCGCGGCGGGTACGCGATTTGCTATGCCTGAGCCAGGGCAGCCAGGAGCGGCGGAGAACATGAACAGACCCGAAGGTCAGCGCCTGCATACGCAGACGACAGGACGCACATGAGCGCCGCCGCCGAGCGTCTGAGCGATCCCTCGCTCTGGTACAGCACGAACCTGATCGGCCTGCCGAGCCGGCTCTTCGGCTCGACCACCTTCAACGATCATCCGCAGCCGGTCACGATCCACGGCACCCGGGAAACTCACCCAGGCCTGTTCCGGCTGCTCGCGCTCTGCGCCAGCCAGCAAGAGGCAGCCGAAGTGTTCGAGCACTACATGCAGTTGCAGTTCGGGCTGGGCAAACCACAGGCCGAAGACTCTCCTGCCGAGCGGCGCCGCTTCAAGACCAGCTATCTGAAGCTATTGCAGGGCTGGGGCTTCGATGCGAACAACGCCCAAGGCGCCGTGCTCAAGGGCTGGGTCGAGAGCCGCTTCGGAATGCCGCCGATCTTTCACAAGGGCGCGCTCGACCGCTTCCCGTCCGCAGCCTGGACCGGCTATCTCGAAGAGAAGATGAACAGCCGCTTTCACAACAACTGCATCAATCTGCAACTCGACGTGCTCTTCGAATACTGTCAGTGGAGTCTGACCCGCTTCGCCGCAAGCGGCCGGCCGACGCTGACGCTGTGGCGGGGAACGAACAACTGCGAGGAGCAGCTGGTCGAGGGCAGCCTGCGCCAGAGGGACTGCGTGATGAGGCTCAACAATCTGGTCTCGTTCAGCCAGTCAGCCGAGCGCGCTGGCGAGTTCGGCGACTGGACGCTGGAGACCGAAGTGCCGCGGGTCAAGCTGCTCTTCTTCCCCGGCCTGCTGCGCGACCGCGTGCTCAACGGCGAAGGCGAAGTGCTCGCAATCGGCGGCTGCTACAGGGTTCATGCGCGCTATGGATGAAAAGCAAAGGCAGCGAATCATCGACCGCGCCCGCGCCGCCTATCTGGGACTCGCGATCGGCGACGCGCTGGGCGCGACCGTCGAGTTCATGAGGCCGCGCGAGATCGCGAGCCAGTACGGCGTGCACAACGAGATGATTGGCGGCGGCTGGCTCAGGCTCAAGGCCGGCCAGGTCACCGACGACACGACGATGAGCCTCGCGCTCGGGGAGGCGATCCTCGCCCACCCCGAGTGGTCACTGAAGAGCGTCGCCGACCACTTCCTCGCCTGGATGAAGGCCGGCCCCGTCGACTGCGGCCACACCTGCCGGCGCGGCATCCGCCGCTACATGCTCGAAGGCTCAATCGTCGCACCGTTCAACGACGGCGACGCCGGAAACGGCGCGCTGATGCGCAACCTCCCGGTCGTTCTCGCGACTCTCGGCGATGAGGCAGCCCTCGCCCGGCTGTCGCTCGAACAGGCCAGGCTCACCCACAACCACCCGCTCTCCGACCTTGCCACGCAGGGCATAGCCGCGCTCTGTGCAGCGCTGATCCTCGGCGCCTCGCTTGGCAGGGCCCGCCAGATCAGCCAGGCCCTGGTCGAACGCGAGCCAAAGTTTGTCTTCGCCCGCCCGCCCCGGCGCGCGACCGGCTACGTCGTCGACACGGTGCAGACCGTGCTCCACCACTTTCACCAAACTCCCGATTTCGAAACCTGTGTGACCGATGTGATCAACTGCGGCGACGATGCCGATACGACCGGCGCGATCGCCGGCATGCTGGCAGGAGCCCGGGGCGGAATGCCGACGCTGCCTCCACGCTGGCTCGCCCGGCTCGACCCGCGGATACGCGCCCGGATTGACGATCAGGTGCCCCGGCTGCTCGCGCGCAGCGCACTATTCACAATGGGTAAATAAATAGTTTGAGGGGCTTGACTTTTTCATCCCGGCCAAAGCAGACAAGGCGTTGCTTATTTTCGTCGCAAGGTGTTTCAAACCTTGCTGCTGCAGGCACAGGAGAAGTTTCCCCCAAAACGACTCACCGCTTTATCCACAGATTATGTGGATAATCCGACGCGCTCCGGGGTGGGGTCCTGCCCTACTTGGCAGCCGATTGCAAGCAGTTCCCGCGCCTGTTCCGGCGTCTCGACTCCCTCGGCCAGCACGTCCAGCTGCAGCGCTGCCGCCGCGCCGACAATCGCCGCGGCCAGATCGCGATGGCGGGGGTCGGCGGACAGATCCTTGACGAAGGAAGGACAGATCTTGATCCGGTCGACGGGAAAGCGCTTCAGATCGGAGATGTTCGAGTAACCGGCACCAAAGTCGTCGACGACCAGATGGATGCCCATTTCTTTGAGCGAAAGCAGCTGCTGCATCGTCTTCTCGCTGGCGTCAGCCAGCAGCGCTTCGGTGATCTCCAGCTCGAGCAGCTCCGGCGCCAGGCCCGCTTCCTCCAGCGCCGTCGAGACATCGCGTTCGATTTCCCCGCGCCGCAGCTGCATCGCCGACAGATTGACCGCGACCGGCACCCGGGAGACTCCCTGCTCTATCCACTGCTGATTCTGGCGACAGGCCTCGCGCAGGACCCAGCGCCCGATCTCGTTGATCAGTCCGGTCGCCTCGGCGATCGGCATGAAGTGCTCGGTGGGAACGTCGCCCAGCAAGGGGCTATGCCAATTGAGCTGGGCTTCATAGCCAGTCACCTCGCCGGTGACCAGATTGCGCTGGGCCGGATAGTGCAGCTCCAGCTCGCCATGCGCGAGCGCATGGCGAAGCGACTCTTCGAGTTCCAGTCGTGCGGTCGCGGCCTGATTCATCTCGGCGCTGAAGAACCGGAAGGTATTGCGCCCGGCCGCCTTGGCCTCGTACATCGCGGTGTCCGCGGCGCGCACCAGCGCATCGTAGTCGGTTCCATCATTGGGGAATTCACAGACTCCGATGCTGGCCGACACGGTCAGGTTGTGGCCTTCTATCGCATAAGGCGAAGCGATGTCTTCGAGCAGTTGGGGAAGCAGCCGGATCGCGTTCGCTGCGGTCGTCTCGCTGAACAGCACGACGAACTCATCCCCGCCAAGCCGGGCGACGGTATCCTCGGCGCGGACGAAATTACGCAGCCGCTCGGCGACGGCGCGCAGCAGGCAATCTCCGGCCGAGTGTCCGAGCGAATCGTTGACCATCTTGAACACGTCCAGATCGAGAAAAGCCATCACAAAGTGGCCTTTCTGGCGCCGGCCATGGCTGATCGCCTGCTCGACCCGGTCCCGGAGAAGCAGGCGATTGGGCAGCCCGGTCAGCGCATCGCAATAGGCCAGCTCGGCGATCCGCTCGGCAGCGAGGTGATGCTCGGTTTCATCGATTGCGGTCCCCGACACGCGCACAGGGTGGCCGTTGGCCATCCGTTCGGAAACCTTGCCCCGCACCAGCACCCAGCGGAGATTGCCATCCTTGTGCCTCATCCTCACTTCGCATTCGACGCCAGGCAGATCGCCAGAGAGGTGGCTCATCGCAATTTCATGGGCTTTGCCCGCATCGTCTGGCAAGGTCAGCGCGAACCATGTGTCGGAACTGACCGGCTGGAGCTCGGCAAGCGTATAGCCGAGCATCGCCGCAAAGGATTCGCTCAGATGAACCTGGTTCGTGTCAGGCCAGAATTCCCAGAGTCCGACCCCGGAGGCTTCAACCGCTCGGGCCAGGTGTTCTTCGGATTCGCGCAAGGCCTTTTCGGTGCGGTGCCGCTCGGTCAGGTCGTAGAAACTCGTCATCAGACCACCATCGATGGGAATCGCCGAGACCTCGACCTCCCTGTCCTCGCCGTCCGCGCAGCGAATCCTCTGTTCGACGGGGCCGACCGCAGTCCCGGTCTGCATCGCGTACGCCAACGCCTCGTCCCAGGCCTGTTTCGCCGCTTCGCGGTAGGCGGGATCGGGGTAGGCTCTGAGCCACCAGCTGCCCACAACGCTCAACTCCGTATCGGGATAGCCGAAGAGTGCGTGAAACTGGTCGTTACCATAGAGGAATCGCCCGTCAGCGGCGACGAAACACAGGGCCTGCGGCGCCAGTTTGACCAGGCGCTCGAAGCGCATCTCGTCCTGTTTGCGCAGCCGCTGGGTTTCCAGCACCAGCCGTTCGTCACGAGCGACCAGGATCTGACCGATCTCCCGACCATCCTCCATACGGATCGGATAGGTCCGGCTCTGCACCGGAATCTTCTCACCCCCGCCCGGGACGAGCCAGAGCCCCGAATAAGCACCCTCGCCATCTTCCTTCGGATCTATTCGCAGCGGAAAGACTTCGTCCAGGCTTCGCCCCCGCGCCGACTCCTCGCTGAGGCCACACAGACTCTGGGCTTCGCGGTTGATAAAGAAGACGCGCTGCTGTCGATCGGTCGCGACGACCGCATCGCCGATGCTCGCGAGCATCACCGCGAGCATCTGGCGATCCGCCTCGGCCCGGAAACGCACGCGGCGAAGCCGCTCGCTGAGCGCACTGATCAGCACACCGTCGATGACCAGGGAGCCCAGGCGGATCATGCTGAGCGCATCGTCGGAAGCGCTCTCGATCAGCAAAGCCTCGCTCCCCACCCCGGCAACCGCCGTTGCCAGCAAACCCGGTCCCAGCCCGCCCAGCGCCGCGCTCAGGATCACCGGGAGCAGCATCAGCGCGAAGAGCGGAAGCGAAGCGGATGAGGAGGACAGCAACAGACAGATGCCCTGAACCAGCAGCGAGAGCAGCAGCGCGAACAGATAGGCGAGGCGCGGGCCCCACCCGCGCTTGAACGGCAGCTTTTCGATCAGCGTGTCGAGCAAAGGCGCGACGGGAGCCTCTTCCCCGGCAGGAACCCTGCGCAAACCGAGGAAAAGCAGCGCCGAAGTCACCAGGACGAAGGAAAGGCCCTTGGCCGTCGCGAACCATGCGATTTCCGAGACATCGGCGAAACTTTCGATCAAGCGGTCGGAGAGCAGGATCCAGAGTGAGGCCGCTACCCCATAAGCCAGTGTCACACCGGCGATGAAGCGGTCACGAGCCAGACGGGCCATCACAACCTCCAGGTTGGAAAAGCGAAGCAGCCAGAACTCATTCTAGGCTGTCGCTCAATCCGTGCATTCTCCTGGTTTGGCGGGCGGATCAGGTCTCGGCGACGCCGCGTTCTGCGCAAAAATTCGCGACCCGGACGAAGTCGGACAGCGCGAGGGTCTCGCCGCGGGCGCGCGGATCGATCGCCAGCGCAGCAAAATCCTCATCACCGAGAAATTCGCGTAGCGTGTTGCGCAGCGTTTTGCGCCGCTGGCCAAACGCGGCCGTGACGACCCGTCCGAGAAGCTGCGCATCCTGGCAGTCGAGTTCCTCGGGCTTCTTCGGCTGCATCCTGACGATCGCCGAAGTCACCTTTGGCGACGGACGGAAAGCGCCGGGCGGAACATCGAAGAGTCTGGCCATATGGAAGCGGTACTGCAGCATCACACCGAGCCGGCCATAGGCTTCGGTATCGGGAGCGGCGACCATCCGGTCGACGACTTCCTTCTGCAGCATGAAGGTCATCTCGCGCACCCTCTCCGCGCAATCGGCCAGATGAAAAAGCAAAGGGGTCGAAATATTGTAAGGCAGGTTTCCGACCACCTTCAGATCCGTCGGCAGACTGGTGAAATCGAAGCGCAGCGCATCGCCTTCGTGGATCGTCAGCTCTTCGGGCGTGTGCGCGAGTTTGAGCCTGGCGATCAGGTCGCGGTCGATCTCGACGACGTGCAGATGCCCGCACGCTTCGAGCAGAGGCTCGGTCAGAGCCCCCAGACCGGGGCCGATCTCGACAACCGCCTCTCCCGGCCTGGCCGCGATCGCCGCAACGATCTTGCGAATGATGTTGCCATCGACGAGAAAGTTCTGACCGAAGCGCTTGCGCGCGAAATGACCGTCCAGCGGTGCGCTCATCGCGGTGACCACGCACTGATCTTCTGGCGGATGGCCGCGATGGCCGCAAAACCGGCCTTTTCGCCTTCGAGGATGGCCTGATGCCTCTGCTCGAAGCTCGCCGAGGGCAGACCCTTGATCCTGGGCCGGATCACGACGTCGGCTTCGCGCAGCTCATACTGGCCAATCCTGACGCCCATGATCGAAATCGTGTCGAGCAGCACATCGACGCTGCCACTGCCCTTCTTGCCCGAAGGACGCTCGGAGATATCGACCGCGATCACGATGTCGGCGCCGAGCTGGCGCGCGGCATGGGCGGGAACCGGGCTGACCAGGCCCCCATCGACGTACTCGTGCCCACGGATCAATACCGGGGAGAAAACACCGGGAACCGAAGCCGAAGCACGCACGGCCTGACCGACGTTTCCGCTCGTGAAGACGGCCATCTCGCCGCTCCCAAGGTCGGTCGCGACCGCGGCGAAACGGCGGCGCAACCCTTCGATCGGCTTGCCCCCGACCTGCTTGTTGACGAAGGCTTCGAGCGCCTCCCCTTTCAGGAAGCCCCGGTCGAACAGCGCCCAATCGGTGAATTTGCTCTCTTCGAGCTGAAAAGCGAGCTTCTGCAGATCGAAAGCGCCGAAGCCGGCCGCGTAGAGCGAACCGACAACGCTGCCGGCGCTGGTGCCGGTCACGATATCAGTGACGATGCCCTGGGTTTCCAGGGCCTTGATCACGCCGATATGGGCGAAACCACGCGCCGCGCCGCCGCCCAGCGCCAAAGCGATGCGCGGTTTGCGGGCGGGACGGGCGGGGGGGGCGACAGTCTGCGGCTTTTCGGGGAGGGTCGGACAAGCGGTCAGGGCCGCCACCGAGGCGCCCAAAACAAGGAATTCACGTCTTTTCATTTGCGACTCCGTCGTGCGCGCACCATGTCCAGCGCGCAATCGACTGCTGCATAAAGGCTGCCGGGATCGGCTTTACCGCTTCCGGCCAAATCGAGGGCCGTGCCATGATCGACCGAGGTACGGATGATCGGCAGGCCCAGGGTGATATTGACGCCACCACCGAAGCTCGCGTGTTTGAGAACCGGCAAGCCCTGATCGTGGTACATCGCGAGCTGGGCGTCTGCGCCGTCGAGCTGGTGGGGCGTGAAGAGCGTATCGGCCGGCAAGGGGCCGATCAGCGTCATCCCCTCGCCGCGCAGCGCATCGAGAACCGGGATGATCACATCGATTTCTTCCCGCCCCATGTGCCCGCCCTCGCCCGCATGCGGGTTCAATCCTGCGACCAGGATACGCGGATCGGCGATGCCAAATTTCTCGCGCAAGTCCTTGTCGAGGATCCTCAGCGTCCGAGTCAGCGATTCGGCAGTGATCGCATCGGCGACCTCGCGCAGAGGCAGATGGGTCGTCGCCAGTGCAACGCGCAAGCCTGCACCGGCGAGCATCATGACGACCTGATCCGTCGCGGTCCGCTCGGCCAAAAATTCGGTGTGACCGGTAAAAGGCACGCCGGCTTCACAGATGACGCCCTTGTGCACGGGCGCCGTGACCATCGCAGCGAAGCGCCCCGCGAGACAGCCATCGGCCGCCACGGCCAGCATGTCCAGCACATGCCGGGCGTTGCGGGCGTCGAGCACGCCGGGACGGCTCTGGGCGGCGAGCGGGATATCGAGTACGTCGAGCGTTCCCGGTTCGACCTGAGCCTCACCCGCGCTCTCGCGAAGCCGGACCGGCAGACCCAACGCGCGGGCGCGTTCGCGCAGCAAGCCGAGGTTGCCGATCGCGAGCAGGCGGGCCGGCTGGGCGCGGCAGGCAAGCTTCAGGACCAGCTCGGGGCCGACCCCTGAAGGTTCGCCGCAGGTGACAGCGAGAAGCGGAGTGCTCATTTCTTCGCCGGCTCGGCGGTGGGCTGAGCGGCCGCCTTCGTTGCCGGCTGGGTCAAATCCGCATCGGCGTAGGCGCCGCGGAACTCGACGAAAGCTTTGTCGCGCAGCTGACGAACGAATTCCTCGTAAGCCTCCTCGGACTTGCGCTCGCGCAGAGCGGCCCTGGCCTGCTGGCGACGGCGATCGTTCGCGACGTCCTCGGTGCGCCGCTCGTCGACACGGATCAGATGCCAACCGAAAGGCGACTGGACGGGGGCACTGAGCTCGCCGGGTTTGAGCGCATCCATCGCCTTTTCAAAGTCGGGCACCGTGTCGCCGGGAGCGATCCAGCCCAGATCGCCGCCCTTGGGCGCGCTGCCATCGGCCGAAAACCGCTTGGCCTGTTCGGCGAAATCAGCGCCCTTGACGATGCGCTCGCGGATCTGCTCGAGGCGCTGACGCGCTTCGGCATCGCTGACCGAATCGGAGGTCTTGATCAGGATGTGACGAACATGGGTTTTCTGGATTTCGACCGGGCCGCTCGCTTCTCCGCCACGCTGATCGATCAGCTTGACGATGTGCAGACCGGCGGGGCTGCGCAACACCTGGGACAGAGCACCTGGCGCGAGTTGGCGGATCGCATCGGCGTAGAGCGTCGGCAGACGGTCGGGCTTACGCCAGCCAAGATTGCCCCCCGCCAGCGCGTCCGGCGCATCGGACGACGCTGCGGCCAGCTTTGCAAAATCCTCGCCAGCGGCGAGCCGGGCGCGCAGGCTCTCGGCCTTGTCCCTCAATTTCTCCCACTGGGCAGGCGTCGCCGACTCGGGCGCGCGCAGCAGAATGTGCGCAACCTGAACTTCCTGGTTCGACGCGTTCGCATGGGCGGCGAGGAAGGCATCGACTTCGGGCTCGGCCACGACGACCCGGCTGTCGACTTCGCGTTCGCGCAGACGGGAGAGCGTCATCTCGTTGCGGATGTCCTCACGGAAACGCTCCCAGACGATACCGTCCTTTGCGAGCTGCTCGCGAAACGTCTCCAGCGTGAGCTTGTTGTTCTCGGCGATGCGGGCGAGCGCGCGTTCGACCGAGGCATCGTCAATCCGCACCGAAGTCTCGCGGGCATATTGCTGCTGAACGCGTTCATAGACCATCCGGTCGAGCAATTGGCGGGCAAAGACATCGCGCGGAGGCGCTTCGGTTCCCTGTTTCTTCAGCTGCGCTGAATACTGGTCGACGCGCAGATTGAGCTCGCGCGCCGTGATCACTTCGTCGTTGACGACCGCAACGATACCGTCAATGGCTGTCTTTTCCGCAATCGCCGGCAGGGCGACAGAGAGGCCCAACAGGAAGGTCAGGGATGAGAGGATGCGTTTCATGTCTTGATGCGTCTCCGGGCCGCGAGCGGCCTGCTGTCACTCACGCCCGAACACCGGGCTGGACGAGGATTGGTTGATACGACCGTAGCCGACGACGCTGCGTTCGAGCAGCGACACCGGGCTGTTACCGACGCTGACGACTCCGCCGAACTCGAGCTGCAGGAAGTAGGCGTTCGTATAGCTGCCGGTGGTGTTGAGCAGCGAATGGGCGGCCAGACGCAAGACCCAGCAGCCCCCGTTGTATTCGACGCCGGCGATCGCCTGGGTCAGCTTGTGCGTCTGCACATCGCCATTGACCCGGCCAACACCGTAGAAACCGCCGCCCAGCGGCCACTGAGCGGTCAGATCGACGTCGCGGAAGTCGTCGCGTTTGTAGCGGTAGGACAGCGACACGGCCTGGGCTTCACCCGGTTGATAGCGCAGCGCGAAAGTCGCCCGTTCAAGCCGCGAATCACGCGGATTGTACTGGGCATACAGTTCCAGCTGAGTGTCGTCCCGGACATGGCCCGCGAAACCACCCAGGATATCGGCCATCTCGCCTGAACGGGTCTCTTCTCCGGGAAGCGTCACGCGCTGGCTGTCGAAATAGAAACGCGTGCCCAGACTTGCCCGACCGAACTCGCTTCCGCTGTCCTGGCGGATCAGACGCGAGGTCACCGCGGTAGTCAGCTGGTTCGCGTTGGCGATCCGGTCCTGGCCCGAGAACAGATTCTCACTGAAGATCTGCGAAAAGCCGAAGTCGGAGACGCCGGAATCGAAGACCGGCAGCGAGTCCTGGTTCCGGTAAGGCACATACAGGTAGTAAATCCGGGGTTCCAGCGTCTGGACATAGGTGCGGCCACGGACCTGGACCGCACGCTCGAAGAACAAACCACTGTCCAGACTGGCGATCGGCACGGCGCGATCGGAGTTCCCGGAAGAGGTGCTGTGCTCTTCACTCAGGGAGTAGTCGGTCAGGTGCACGCCGAGCTTGGGCGTGATGTAGGCATCGGGACGCAGCCAGCTGTACTGCACTTGTGGATAGCTGACGCTGCGCCAGCCCTGATCGGCCTCGGCGCGGCGAAACTGCGCCGTCTCGACCGGGAGCTTCAACGAGAGGCCATGCCAGTCGGGAAGCCAAGCCTGGGCTCGCAGCTGCGGCAGGCGGTTGTACTGGGGCGAGCCGACCAGGGTCTGGAAGCGCTGGGTCAGAGCACTGGCCGTGAACCAGCTGCCATTCGAATAGTTGAGTTCGCCTTCGCGGATCAGGTTGTCGGTCGAAGTCTGGGTCACGTTCGAGGACAGATCGGCGAAGTAGCTCGAATCGCTGACCGCGTTGAAGTTGACCCGACCAGAAAAACCCGACCCGAAGTTCTGCAGATGCTGAACACTGACCAGGCTGCGCGAAGAGCCGTAGACAGCGTCCTGAGGCAGCCAGTCGGTCCGCACGTTACTGGAGACGTTCTCGGACAGGTAGCGGAATTCGTTGTTGAGCTGGAGCCCTCGCCGTCCGGTCAGCCGGGGCGCAAACGTGTCGTCGTAGTTCGGCGCCAGGTTGAAGTAGTAGGGCAGCGTGATGTCCAAGCCGACCGTGTTCGACTGGCCGACCGTCATCGGCAGGAACCCCGAACGGCGCTCGCCGTCGAGCGGGAAGGCGAGCACGGGCGAGTAGAAGAGCGGAATCCCCTGGAAATTGAAGGACGTGCCCGAACCCGAACCGGCGCCAGCATCGTAGTCGAGCGAGAGTTCTTTCGCCTTCAGATACCAGGCCGGATCAGTCGCTTCGCAGGTCGTGAAGGTTGCGTTTTTCAGGCGATACTGGTTCTCGCCTGCAAAATCGAGCGCATCGGCACTGCCGCTGCCGCGAACCACCGTCGAAACTCCGGGCCGCCCGCGCACCTCCCGGCTTCTCTCGATCCGGTATTCGGGATGATCGAAGCGGCCGAGCATCTCGCCGAGCTTGAGCCTCAAGCTCGGGCCACTGATCGTATCCTTGCCGCGCTTCAGATGAACACTGCCTTCCGCAGCGAGTTCGTCGGCGAGAAGATCGTAGCGGGCTCGGTCCGAATCCAGAGAGATCGCATCGCGCTCGATCGAAACCTGGCCTTCGGCGCGGACATCGACATCCTGACGCCCCACGACACGGTCGGCCGTCAGCACGGTCACGCCAGGGGCGAGCCCGGAAGGAGATGTCGCACTCGCCGCGAGCATCGCGCGAAAAGCCTCGATCGAGAATGCGGTGTCGCTTGCCCAGGTGGGCGCAGCAGCCCACAGTGCGGCAAGAGGCAGGACGCGAATCAATCTGCAGGGGAAAGAAGAAGGTCGGCGCACGAGGCTTCGGGCAGCTGCCCGTTTGTTAAAATGGGGCAGTTTACCTCAAGCCTTGGCGCGGACTGTCCCCTTACGCGCAAGCAATTTGCAGGAGTCACACGTTTTGGATCGAATCGAACGCCTCACCGCCTGGGTGAAAGAAGTCTCCGCGAACCCGGATTTCGAGTTATCCGTCGCGTCGGCCGATGCCAGCTTCCGCCGTTACTTCCGCGTCTGCGATGCGAACGGCATGAGCCGCATCGTCATGGATGCCCCACCCGAACACGAGGACTGCCGGCCCTTCGTCAAGGTCGCCCGCCTCTTCGGCGAAGCCGGGGCCCATGTCCCCGAGATCTTCGCCGAGAACGTCGAGGAAGGCTTTCTGCTGCTCTCGGATCTGGGCAACACGACCTACCTGTCGGCGCTGAACGAAGGCAACGCCGCTTCGCTCTATGCCGACGCGCTCGGTGCTCTGGCCGCGATCCAGAAGGCGAGCCGTCCTGGCGTGCTGCCCGAGTATTCGCGCGAAGTGCTGATGCGCGAACTCGAGCTCTTCCCGGTCTGGTACGTCGGCCGCCACAAGGGCCAGAGCCTCTCTGAGGCCGAAACCGCTTCGCTGTATGAGGTTTTCGAGCGCATCGTCGAAGTCAACCTCGCCGAGCCCAAGGTCTTCGTGCATCGCGATTTCCACTCGCGCAACCTGATGCTGACCCCGGACCGCAATCCCGGCGTGCTCGACTTCCAGGACGCCCTCTATGGCCCGCTCACTTACGACCTCGTCTCGCTGTTCAAGGACGCCTACATCCGCTGGGACGAGGAGCTGACGATAGACTGGCTGGTTCGCTACTGGGAAGTCGCACGCGACCTGGGCTTGCCGGTCCGCGAGGATTTCGCCGAATTCCACCGCGACTACGAGTTCATGGGCGCCCAGCGCCACCTCAAAGTGCTCGGCATCTTCGCCCGCCTCTGCCACCGCGACGGAAAGCAAGCGTATCTAAAGGACATGCCGCTCGTGCTCTCCTATCTGCGCAAGACCGTCGAGCGCTACCGCGAGCTCAGACCCCTGGCGAAGCTGCTGGATCGCCTCGACCCGGTCGAGCGAGTTGAAGGTTTTACTTTCTGAAACACATTCCCCGGCCAATGATCCAGGAAACCCGATGAAAGCGATGATCCTCGCCGCCGGACGCGGCGAAAGAATGCGCCCGCTGACCGACCGCCTCCCCAAGCCTCTCCTCGCGGTCGGTGGAAAACCGCTGATCGTCTGGCACATCGAGGCGCTCGCCCGCTCCGGGGTGCGCGAGATCGTCATCAATCACGCCTGGCTGGGCTCGACACTCGAAGAAGCCCTTGGTGACGGCAGCCGCTGGGGCGCTTCGATCACCTGGTCGCGCGAAGGAGAGGACGGGTTGGAGACGGCCGGAGGAATCGCGACGGCTCTGCCCCTGCTGGGCGATGCGCCCTTTCTTGTCGTCAATGGCGACGTGTTCACCGACTTCGACCTCGCCCGCCTCGTCACGCACGCCCGAGAGCTGGACGCCCAGCGCTGCCAGGCGCACCTGGTGCTGGTTCCCTACCCCGGTCACAAGGCCGGCGCGGCGTTGGCCCTCGATACCACGGGCCGGGTCTCGGTCGCGAATGGCGCGCCCTACACTTTCTCGGGCCTGGCCGCCTACCACCCGGCCTTTTTCGCTGGTGTGCCGGCCGGCCAGAAGAAACCCTTGTTGCCGCTCTTCGATGCGCACGGCGCCTCGGGCCTCGTGCGCGGCGAAGTGCTGAGCGGCGAGTGGACCGATGTCGGCACGCCCGAGCGGCTCACCGAGCTTGACGCCCGGCTGCAAGCGATGATGCGATGAAAGACTCCGTACTGATCGTCGGCGCAGGTCCGGTCGGACTCGCGCTCGCTCTGGCCCTCAAAGGCTCCGGCCTCACGCCCACCCTCGTCGACGCCCGGCCCGCCGGTTCGGAGAACGAAGACCAACGGGTGCTCGCGCTCGCGCACGGCAGCCGCCAGACGCTGGAGAAGCTCGGCGCCTGGCCCAAGACCGGCTGGACTCCGATAGAGGCCATCCACGTCTCACAGCGGGGAGGCCTGGGCCGCACCGAGATCCGCGCCACCGAGCAGGGCCTGCCCGCCCTCGGCTACGTCTGTCCGGCCGCGACGCTGACGCGCTGCCTCGCGGCCCGCGCCGCCGGCGAAGGAATCCTTGTCGAACAGAACTGCTTCATCGAATCCTCGACCGCGAACGCCGATCACATCACCGCACTCGCCCGCGACGGCCGTGAATTCGACGCTCAGTTGCTGGCCTGCTGCGAAGGCGGAACGGGATCGCAAGAGACCGGCCTGATCCGCCACGACTACGCCCAACACGCGCTGATCGGGATTGTCACCGCCCAATCACCGCACCAGGGCGTCGCCTATGAGCGCTTCACGCCGGAAGGCCCGCTCGCGCTGCTTCCCTTTGGCGGCGACTTTGCGCTGGTCTGGACGATGAGCGCCGAGGAGGCTCAACGCCGGCTCGCGCTCGCCGATCGGGCTTTCCTCGCCGAGCTGCAGAACGCCTTCGGCACGCGTGCTCGCTTCCTCGCGGTTTCCGGTCGGACGAGCTTTGCGCTGGCCCTGCAGGCCCGCCTCAATCCGGTGTCCGAGCGCAAGGCCTTTCTGGGCAATGCCGCCCAGACCCTGCATCCGGTCGCCGGCCAGGGCTTCAACCTCGCGCTGCGCGACGTCTGGACTCTGGCCGAGACTCTGGCCGGAGCCGCAGACCCGGGTGAGGCTTCGCTTCTGGCGCGCTACGCGCAGGCGCGCCGCTTGGACCGCTTCTCGACCGTGGGTTTCACCGATTCTCTGGTCAGACTATTCTCCAACGACGATCCGCTGCTGCGCCATCTGCGCGGAGCGGGCCTCTTTGCGCTCGATCTGTTCGCGCCGGCCAGGAAATTCATCGCCCGCCGGATGATCTACGGCGCCCGAGCCTGGCCCTGATACCGGGATGTAACGTCTGACCCCGACAATGGCCGATAGTGGCTCCTTGGCCCTTCTGGAGGATAGAAGAGTGAAACACGAATTCCTGCGCCGAGCCCTGTTCGCGGCGTCCCTGGCCCTGCTCAGCGCCTGCGCGGCAGCGCCTCAAAAGCCCGTCGTCGCCGTACCGCTGCGTCTGCTCGCGATCAACGACTTTCACGGCCAGATCAGCGCCGGCCGCACGCAGGACAGCCGGCCAGCCGGCGGCGCCGCGGTCCTCGCCGGCTGGCTGCACGATGCAGAACGCAGCGCACCGGGGACGAGCCTGATCGTCAGCTCGGGCGATCTGGTCAGCGCCTCACCGCTTGCCTCGTCCCTGTTGCGCGACGAGCCAACGATCCAGTTCATGAACCTGCTCGCGAACTCCGACTGCACGGTCAAGGACAGGCTCGCACCGCGCTGCAACATCGTCGCGACGACCGGCAACCACGAGTTCGATCGCGGCCTCAGTGAGCTCAAGCGCCTACACCAGGGCGGCGAAGCGAAGAGTGGGCCTTCGATTGCGACGCCCTGGCTGGGCGCGCGCTTCCCGTTGGTCTCAGCCAACGTTGTCGATGCGGCGAGCGGCCAGCCCATCCTGCCACCCTATGCGATCAAGCAGATCCCGTACAAAGCCGCCGACGGCAATGAGCGTTCGATCCCGGTCGCATTCATCGGCGCGACGCTGCGTGAAACGCCGGCCATGGTCGTCCAGTCGGGGGTCGCCGGCGTGCGCTTTCTCGACGAAGCTGACTCGATCAACCGCTACGTGCCCGAGCTACACGCAAAAGGGATCAGAGCGATCGTCGTACTGCTGCACCAGGGCGGCCGACAGAGCGCCTACCCGGGGCCGACCGACCCCTACCGCGCCTTGCCCGTCGGAGAGGAACTGCGGGCGATCGTCGATCGCCTCGACGACGAGATCGACGTCGTCTGCGCGGCCCACACGCACGCCTTCATGAATGCGCTGATCCCGAACGCGCACGGCAAACCAATCCTGGTCACCGAGGCCTGGTCCTACAGCACCGCCTTCGCCCAGCTGGATCTGACTCTGGATCCGGCGAGCGGCGATGTCGTCAGGAAGACCGCGCGCATCCAGCCCGCCTGGGCCGACGCCGGCATCAAAGCCGATGCCGCGGCGGCGGAGCTGGTCGCGCGGGCCGAGGCGATCGTCGCGCCGATCGCGAACCGGCTGCTCACGACGACGGACCGCGACTTGCTGCGCAGCGAGATCCGCGACGGCGAATCGCTGATGGGCGATCTAGTCGCCGACGCGCAGCGCGAAGCGGGCCACTCCGACTTCTCGTTCATCAACAGCGGCGGCCTGCGCAACGACCTGCGCGTCGTCCGGCCCCGTCCGGCCGGCCTGCCCTCAGGCGCGATCAGCTACGCCGATGCGCACTCCGTGCAGCCTTTTGCGAACTCGCTGGTCAGGATGAGCCTTTCCGGGGACGACATCTACGCGCTGCTGCAGGGGCAGTTCAATGCCGACGGCAAGAGGCTGCACACGCTCTATGTGTCCGGCCTCGTCTATCAGCTGCGGGACGGCAAGGTCCTCGAAGTCAGAAAGGACGGCAAGGCCCTGAACAGAGCGGCCCGTTACACCGTCACGGTCGCGAACTTTCTCGCCGAAGGCGGCGATCAGTTCGAGCTCTTCAAGAAAGGGCAAGATCGCAGCACAGTGGGCGGCGATCTCGATGCGCTGACCGATTACCTCGACCTCCATTCGGAGGGCGGCAAGCTGGTGCTTCCCGCCGACGAAGCGAGAGTGATCAGCGAGTGATTCGAAAAGGGCTGGGAGAACCCAGCCCTGCAAGTGGCGTGCGTCAGGATAGCGAACTTGCCCTGAATGTAAGCTTGCGGAGCCCTCCGCCGCGACTCACTCGCCGTCCTGCTCCGGGCGATACTTTTTGAGCTTGTACCAAAGGGTGCGTTCGCTGATGTCTAGCAAGGCAGCCGCCTTGGCCTTGTTGCCCTCGGCCTGAGCCAAGGCCTCATCGATCAGACTCGCTTCGAGTTCCTCGACCGCCTGGCTCAGCGGATGGGCAAGCTTCGCCGCTGCGGCCGGCTTGGCCGGCACGGCGGCTCGTTCGGCGTCGGGGTGCGATTCGAGCAGGAAATGCCCGGTCTCGAGCAAACCGCCACCACTGAGGATCAGCGCGCGCTCGACCATATTTTCGAGTTCCCGGACATTGCCCGGCCAGCCATAGGCCTGCAGTGCTGCCAGTGCGCTGGCACCAAGCCGGGTCTGATCCGCAGCATGGCCATGCTTGACAATGAAATGTTCGACCAAGCCGGGGATATCGGAGCTCCTCTGGCGTAGCGGCGGCAATTCGATGGACACGACATTGACGCGGTAATAGAGGTCTTCGCGCAGCTTGCCTGCCGCAATCGCGGCGCGCGGGTCGCGATTGGTCGCGGCGATGACGCGGATATCGAGCTTGATCACCCGGTTGCCGCCCAGGCGTTCGATGCTGTTTTCCTGCAGCACGCGCAGCAGCTTGGCCTGCAGCGCCATCGGCATCTCGGTCAGTTCGTCGAGAAAGATGGTGCCACCATCGGCCAGCTCAAACTTGCCGACCCGGTCCTTGAGCGCGCCGGTGAAGGCGCCCTTCTCATAGCCGAACAGCTCGCTCTCCAGGATGTCGGCCGGAATCGCCGCGCAGTTGATCGGCACGAACAGCTGCTCGCGACGTGGCGAGGCGTTGTGCACGGCGCGCGCCGCCAGCTCCTTGCCCGTGCCGGTTTCGCCAACGATGAGGACCGAGGCACGGCTTGGCCCGACGCGCTGGATCAAGCCGTAGACATCCTGCATCGGCTGGCTGGTGCCGATGAAGGCGTCCCAGCCACGACCGATCTCCGCGCGCAGAAAGGCGTTCTGGCGCGCCACCTCGGCTCCGCTGAGCGCACGCCCGACGGCCAGTTCCAGCGCATCGATGTCGAAAGGCCGGAGGATGTAGTCGCAGGCACCGTGCTTCATCGCCGTCACCGCGGTCTCGATCGAGCCATGCGCAGTGATGACCATGACCGGAACATCGGACTCCTGAGCGCGCAGCTGGGCGAGCAGCTCGATACCATCCATCTCCGGCATGCGCAGGTCGGTGATCACCAGGTCGATGGCCTGGACGGCGAAGACCTCAAGCGCCTCCCGCCCGTTGCCAGCGTCGAAGACCTTGTGGCCCATCTTCTGCAGCATGATTTCGAGGACGCGACGCATCTTCGGCTCGTCATCGACCACCAGTATTTGTCTGTCTTTCATCCCGATCAGGACTCCCCTGCCTGTTGCCGCGGCAGCCGGATGCGGAACAAGGCGCCGCCCAGCTTGCCTTCCGTCGCTTCGATCTCGCCCCGATGCGCCGCGACGATCTGCTGCACGATGGCCAGGCCGAGCCCGACTCCGCCCTCGCGCTTGAAGAAAAAGGCCTCGAAGACCCGCGCCCGCTCGGCCGGATCGATCCCCGGACCGTCGTCGGCGATCTCGATATAGATATGCTCGCCGTCGTCGTGCGAGGCGACATCGATGCGCCCGCCATGATCGAGGATCTGCAGGCCGTTCATCAGCAGGTTGAGCAACACCTGCGTCATCTGCTCCTCATCGCATTCGACGACGGGATTGCCGGCGAGCAAGGACTCGCTGACCACCACCTGCTTCTTCGCCATCTGCGCCGCCAGCATCGCGACGCTCTGGCGGATCAATTCATGCATGTCGACCTCGCCATAGGACGGCACGCGTGGCCGAGCCGTGTCGAGCATCGCCGAGACCAGCCGGTTCAGGCGTTCGGTCTCGCTTTCGATGAAGCCGATCAGCTCGTGGCCTTCCTCGCTGATTCCCGCTTCGCGCTGCAGCATCTGAGCCGAGGAACGCAGGATGCCGAGCGGCGTGCGCACCTCGTGCGCAATGATCGACGACATCTCACCGACCACGGCAAGTTTTGACGCGCGCACCAGGTTCTGCTGCGAGAGGTCGATATCGCGCACCATCTGCACGAAGGCCTCGGTCAGTTCTCCAACCTCGCCACTGCCAGCCGCCGCCGGCGCCTGCAAAACCTTGTTGCGCATGTAGCCACGGGTAAAGGTGGTCAGCCCGACGATCGGCCGCGCGATTGCACGGCTGACCCAGGTCGCCAGAAAGACGGTAACGACAGCGACGACACCGAGCAGCACCAGCACGATCCAGGCGATCCGATGCACCGGTGCGAGCGCTCGATCGACCGGCTGGATGACCAAGGTCGTCCAGCCCAAGCCGCTAAAATGGGCATAGGCATGCGAGCGCGCGGCACCGACGAACACCTCGGCATCAGCGATCGGCGCCCCATCCTGGGTCAGAGTTTTGCCGCTGGCCGCAAGCCCCCGCCAGGCAGCCAAAGCTTTGCCGAGCAGCAGGCCGCGCTTGCGGATCTCGCCTGAGGCGGCGATCAGCCGCCCCTCGCCGTCGAGGATCGCGAGCATGCGGTCCTCGCCCGCCGCCTGGTCGAGCACGTCGTAGATGTCCGTCCAGTCGAGTGTCAGGCGCAGCGCGCCCAGCCGCTCTCCAGTGAACATCGAGGTAATCGGCGAGCTCATCACGAGGGCGCGACCGCCGGCCTCGTCCGGTAACTCGAGCTCGACCTCGGCCCCCGAAAGTGTGGTTTTCAGCCAGACCGGCCGGCTGTCCGCAACATGGCCGAGCTGCCCGGCGTCGCTGCTGCTGATGAGCCGCCCTTGCCGGTCCGCGCAGGACAGGTTCAGGTACACATCCCGGTAGCCGAGCTGCAGATCGGCCAGGAAACGGGAAAGCCTTTTATCGACATCGCGGATCTGCAAGTCCTGCATGATGTCGAGCCGGCTCCAGGTCGCCGCGTTCTGCAGGCGCTCGAACATCATCTTGTCGACTTCACCTGCGACGCCCGCCGCCTGCACCGTCAGGTTGCGCTCGACTTCCGCCCGCACCGTCTCGCGCGCCTTGACAAAAGCCAGGCTGGCCAGAAGTATGGCTGGCACGAGGCCGACGCCAAGAAAGGCGACGAGTAGGGTTTTGCGGATGTTCAATGGGGAATGTGTCGTTAAATGGATCAGTTGGAGAACTTCGGCAATGCCCGAGTATACGGAAAAGACGCCGCCACGCCCCTTGTCCAGCCGCATCGACAACGCTTTCCGCAATTTCTCCCGCGCCTGCATACATGGACTCGGCTGATTGCACTCGCTAGCCTGATCCTGGTCGGACATTCGGCCTGGGCCGACGATGACACGCGCGAAGCGCTCACTTATCGTCTCGGCGAGGGCCTGCACCTGCCCGGCACCGGCTTGGGCCTGGGCGGCTATTCCACAGTCACCGCAGACAAGCTGCAGCACTCTCCAGCCCGGGCGAAGCTCGACGACATCAGCCTCTTCCTCTGGTGGGAAGGCGAAGGGCGCTGGAAATTCTTCTCCGAATTCGATTATGAAAACCTCCTGAGCACCCATGATGCGGAGCGGGACGGCGACGCCCCCTACCTCGCGCTCGAACGCATCTATATCGACTACGCGTTCGCTGATGCCGCCAAGCTGCGGGTCGGCAAGTTTCTGACGCCGATCGGCAGCTGGAACCTGATCCATGCGACGCCGCTGGTGTGGACCAGTTCGCGCCCGCTGGTCACCCATCAGACCTTCCCGAGCAACGTCACCGGTCTGATGCTGAGCGGCACGCTGAGCGGCCAGAGCGGCACTGAATACGCGCTGTATGCGTCGAGCGGCCAGGAAATCCGCGCCAATCCCGACCTCGATCCGTTCAACGAGGTGGTCGGCGCACACCTGACCCTGCCCCCTGTTGGCGGCGCCCGGATCGGCCTTTCCTACGCCAGCTTCGAGCAGAAACAATCGCGGGACGAAACCAAGCAACTCTATGGCATCGATTTCGTCTGGTCGAAGGATCGCTACGAAATCAGCGCCGAAGGCGTTTATCGCTTCTCGAACAATGGCCGTGCCAGAGACGAAAAGGGCGCCTTCGTGCAGGTGGTCGTGCCGCTTGGCGAAAAGCTCTACGCCGTCGGCCGCTACGAGAATTTCCGCAAGGCGCTCGCGCTCTCGACCACCGAACTCTGGGTCACCGGCCTCAATTACCGCATCGCCCCAGCCTTCGCCCTCAAAGCAGAGTGGATTGGCAGCCGGCACAACAGCATCGGCGCGCCGGAAGGATTCATGTCCTCGATCTGCGTGCTGTTCTGAGGCCGGGCATGTTGAAAATCCTTTTGCTGCTCGGCGCCTTATCCTGTCTCGTTCTGCCCGTGAGCCAGACGCTGGCCACCGAACGAGCGTTCGCGGTGATTGCCGCACCCGGCGTCAGCGACCACCGCCTGACGCGTGAAACCCTTTCGCTGATTTTTCGTCGCAAGCAGAACTTCTGGGGCTCGGGCTCGCGCATTCACCCAGTCAACCTGCCACCGTCCCACCCACTGCGCCATGTCTTCTCGCAAGCCATCATCGGCCTGCCACCGGAAGCCATGGAGGATTACTGGCGAGAGATGTACTTCCACGGCGTCCTGCCACCGCATGTCGTGGCCTCGGAAGAAGCGGTCGTCCTCTTCGTCAGCAGCACACCGGGCGCCATCGGCTACATCTCGGCCTGCCCGGCCGAGCGCAAGCTCAACATCGTTCTGCTGGTCGGCGACGTCCCCGGCTGCACTCGGTAGCACTGCAATTTTCGTAGACAAGACTTGCAGAGCCCGGCTGCGGGTGGGCCATGGCGGCCTCGGGGAAAGTTCGCAGGGGGAGGAAATTCCTCCATCGAATCAATCATCTGGAATCGAATTTCGGCCTCTTTTGCGAGCTGGCATCGGTATTGCAATGTAAGCGGCATCCGTCTTGTGGCCTGCGCCGCACACCCTGCCGAGGAATGCCATGTCAGCCGTCCCGAACACCCTGTCGCCGCCGATCGAGATCCGCGCCTCGCTGCGCGCGCTGCTCTCCTTCCTTCTCCGACGCGAAAGCGCCGCCCCAGCGAAGCGCCGAGCCCCGGGGCGGCACGCCAGCAGCCCGACCTTCGAGCTGATCGAGCACGCCGGGGCTGACCGCGTTCAGGCCGAGCAGTTCATCAGCCAACGCTTCGCCGAAAGCTTCGGTTCGCGCGTCGAAAGCTTCATGCCCCGCCTGTTCAGCCTGCGCAACGAGCATGGCGAGATCTGCGGCGCCTTCGGCCTGCGTTCGGCCAATCGCAAACTCTTCCTCGAGCAGTACCTCGATCTGCCCATCGAAAAGGCCATCGCCGCCCGCCAGGGCTACTCCGTCGAACGCCAGTGCATCATCGAAGTCGGGCATTTCTCCGGAAGCTTCCCGGGCGCCGTCCGCGCGATGATCTGCCTGCTCACCGAGCTCCTCTACCGTGAGGGCTATACCTGGGTCAGCTTCACCGGCACGGCCAGTCTGCGCAATGCCTTCACCCGCATGGGTCTTGCCCCCCTCGACATCCAGGCGGCCGAAGCCGAACGCCTGCCGGCCGACGAGCGCGCCGCCTGGGGCAGCTATTACGAACACGCACCGCATGTGCTGGTGGGCAATATCAAGGAAGGCTACGGCGCGCTGATCGAGCGCGCGGCACGGATCGGCCATCGCCGGGAGCATGCCGCATGAGCACGATCATCGCCGCGCTGCGCCGACATGCCGAAATGACACCGCAGCGCATCGCCATGCAGGATAAGGATGGCGCGCTCAGCTATCGCGAGTTGCTCGCCACGGTTGAACAGCTCGCCGCCCGGCTGCACGCGGCATCGCCGCGCGTGCTCGGCCTGCTCGCCGACAACGGCCGCGCTTGGGCCGTGGCCGACCTGGCAGCTCTGGCCGCCGGCATCCCGCTGATTCCGTTGCCCTTGTTCTTCTCGCCGGGCCAGATTGCCCATGTGATCCGCACCGCCGGCATCGACCAGGTGTTGACCGACCATCCGGAACGCCTGAGCGCGGCGCTGCAGCTCGATCCAACAAGCGCCGAGGCGATCCATCGCGGACTGCGGATCCTTCGCCTGCCTGACGCGGCGGGCAACGAAATGCCCCCCGGCACGGCCAAGGTGACCTTCACCTCGGGCACCACTGGCGAGCCCAAAGGCGTCTGTCTCGGGCGGAAAGAGATGGAAACGGTGGCCGAATCGCTGCGCGAGGCCAGCGCCGCCCGCCGCGAAGACCGCCACCTGTGCCTGCTGCCCTTGGCGACGCTGCTCGAAAACATCAGCGGCATCTATACGCCGCTACTGGCTGGCGCGACGATCTGTCTGCCCAGGCTGGCCGAGGTCGGCTTGGCCGGCAGTTCCGGCCTCGATGTCGGCCGCCTGATCGCAGCGCTCGGGCACTGGCAGCCGAGCACCGCCATCATGGTTCCGCAGATGCTGCAGGCCGTCGTCACGGCGGCACAGGCCGGCGCCCCCCTCCCGAAAAGCCTGCGCTACCTGGCGGTCGGCGGCGCACCGGTTGCCAGACGCCTGATCGACGATGCACAGGCCCTCGGGCTGGCTGTTTTCGAAGGCTATGGCCTGTCCGAATGCGCCTCGGTGGTCGCCGTCAACCGACCGGACAAGAGCCGCCCGGGAAGCGTTGGCCGGCCTCTGCCGCATCTGCGCATCGCCTTCGCCGACGATGGCGAAATTCTGATCCACGATGTCCGCTGGCGCGGCTACCTAGGTGAACACGCCGCGCCGCACAGCGCCGACTGCATCGCCACCGGCGACCTCGGCCATCTCGACGCCGACGGCTTTCTCCACCTGACCGGACGCAAGAAGAACATCTTCATCACCTCCTTCGGTCGCAACATCGCACCGGAGTGGGTCGAACGCGAACTGGTCTCGCGCCCGCCCATCCTGCAGGCGGCGGTCTTCGGCGAGGCCCGCCCTTTCAACTGCGCGGTGATCTTCGCCCACCCGGCGGCGACGGCGGAGCGCATCGATTCGGCGCTGCAGGAAGCCAACCTGCAGCTTCCCGACTATGCCCGCGTCCACGCCTGGATACCGGCCGTCGCGCCATTCACGCCGGCCAACGGCATGGCAACGCCGAACGGCCGCCTGCGGCGCAGCGACATCTTCGTCGCCCATGCCAAGCAGATCGAAACCCTCTACCCACTCTGAATCCGAAGGCATCCGATGAGTTTCTACCAGCATCTACAACAGGCCACGGCCACTGAACGCACGTCCTTGCTCGGCGCCCCAATCATCGGCGCCGCGCTGAGCGGCCAGGTCAATCGCCAGCAATACATCGCCTTCCTGCAGCGCGCCTTCCATCACGTCAAACACACCGTTCCGCTGCTGATGGCTTGCGGGGCCCGCCTGCCCGACAGCCAGGAGTGGCTGCGCAGCGCCGTTGCTCATTACATCCAAGAGGAGATCGGCCACCACGAGTGGATCCTCAATGACATCGCGGCGGCCGGCGGCGATGCCGAGGCCGTGCGCCACAGCCAGCCCGACTTTGATACCGACGTGATGGTCGCCTACGCCTACGACACAGTCCTGCGGCGCAACCCGGTCGGCCTGTTCGGCATGGTCTATGTGCTCGAAGGCACCAGCGTCAAGCTGGCCAGCAGTGCCGCCGGCGTCCTCGCTCAGGCGCTCGACCTGCCGGCCAACGCCTTTTCCTATCTGAGCAGCCATGGCGCTCTGGACATCGAACACATCGGGGATTTCGAGAACGTGGTCGACAAACTTGATGACCAGCACGACCGGCAGGCGGTCGAAAACTGCGCCAAGGTCTTCTTCCGCCTCTACGGCAATGTCTTCCGCAGCATCCCCGCAGGAGAACAGGCGTGAACATCTCCACCAGCACCATCCTGATCACCGGGACCAGCGGCGGCATCGGTGGCGCCATCGCCCGCCAGTTGGCCCCCCGGGGCGCTTCGCTGATCATCGTCGACCGCGACGCGGTCCGCGGCGCGCAGATGGCCACCGAGCTGCGCAAGGCCGGCGCCAAGGCCTTGGTACTCAACGGTGAGCTCTGCGAAGCCGATGTGCCGGCCCGCCTGGTGGCCAGCGCCATCGAACTGGCCGGCGGCATCGACATCCTGATCAACTGCGCCGGCGTGCAAAACTTCGGATTTTTTGCCGATGAAGCCAGCATCGACACCACGACGCTGTTCAAGGTCAATACCCTTGCCCCGATCAATCTGATCAACGCCGTGCTGCCGCACATGCTGGCGAAAAAACACGGCCAGATCGTCAATGTCGGCTCGATCTTCGGCTCGATCGGCTTCCCTTGCTTTGCCAGCTATTCGGCCAGCAAGTTTGCGCTGCGCGGTTTCTCCGAAGCCCTGCGCCGCGAATTGAAGGGAAGCGGCGTCGGTGTCACCTATGTGGCGCCGCGCTTCACCCGGACGCCGTTCAATCGCGACGGCGTCACCCGGATGGCTGAGGCCCTGAATATGAATCAGGACGAGCCGGCCAGCGTTGCGGCCAGCGTCATCAACGCGATCGAGCACGACAAACTGGACCGCTACCTCGGCTGGCCGGAAAAGCTGTTCGTACGCATCAACTCGATTTTCCCCCGCCTCGTCGACTCCTCGCTGATGAAGCAAGTCGAGCAGATGCGCCCCTTTGCCACGCAAACCGGCCGCTGATCCGGCCCGATTACGGAGAGTCCCATGTACCGCAAAACCATTGCCGCCACCTTGCTGCTCGCCTGCCTCAGTGGCGGCGCCCTGGCCGCCCCGGCCAATCTTGACGAGGCCATTGCCGATATCGCCCATCGCTGGGCCAAGGTCAGCTACCAAATCCCCGAGGCCAAGCGCGAAGCGGCCTTTGTCGGCGTGATCAGCGAAGCCCAGCAAGTCGTCAAGGCCTTCCCCGGCAAGGCCGAACCGCTGATCTGGCAGGCCATCGTGCTGTCCAGCGCAGCGAAGGCGCAGGGCGGCCTCGGCGCGCTGGGCAAGGTCAAGCAAGCGCGCGAGCTGCTGCTCAGCGCCGAGAAGATCAACCCGACGGCGCTCGACGGCTCCATCTACAACTCTCTGGGCAGTCTTTATGCCAAGGTGCCAGGCTGGCCGGTCGGCTTTGGCGACAAGAAAAAGGCGCGCGAATACCTGGAAAAGGCTCTGGCCATCAACCCGAACGGCATCGACCCCAACTACTTCTATGCCGACCTGCTGGCTGACCAGGGCGAGTACGCGAAAGCCGTCGAACACTTGAAGCGCGCCCTCGCCGCCCCGCCCCGCCCGCACCGCGAGGATGCCGACGCGGGCCGGCGCCAGGACGTCCAGCGCCTGCTGGAGAGCATCCGCCAGAAACACGGCGACCAACTGGCCAGCAAGTGAGCTCGCCAGCACGCTGCGAAATGCACGGATGTTTCACGCGTGAAGTCAGCGACTGATGTGAAAAGGGCTGGGAGAACCCAGCCCTGCAAGTGGCGAAGTCGCACTGCCCGGTCAGCTTTTCGCTTCGAGTACTTCCCAGCGTTCGAGCAAATTAAGCAGTTCTTCTTCGATCGCTTCCAGCCTCTGGTTCATCGCCGGTACTTCCTGGGGCCGGTCACGGTAGATAGCCGGATCGGCGAGCTGCTGCTGCAAACCGGTCTGCTCGGCCTCCAGCGCCGAGATCTTTCCCGGCAGCTGTTCGAGCTCGCGCTTTTCGTTGAACGAGAGCTTGGCGGCGCGCTTGTCAGCCTTCTTTTCCGGCTCGACCGGCTTCGCCGCGGGTTTGGGCGCTTCCTTGAGCCGCGCCGCGGCCTCGTTATCCTTGACCCGTTTCCAGTCGTAATAGCCACCGGCGAATTCTCGCCAGAGTCCATCGCCATCGAACGCGATCGTCTGGGTCACGACGTTATCGAGGAAGGTTCGGTCGTGGCTGACCAGGAAGATCGTGCCATCGTAGTCGGCGAGCAGCTGTTCGAGCAGCTCCAGAGTCTCGACGTCGAGGTCGTTGGTCGGCTCGTCGAGCACCAGGATATTGGCCGGCTGAGCGAACAGGCGGGCAAGCAGCAGGCGGTTGCGCTCCCCGCCCGACAGCGACTTGACCGGCGAGCGGGCGCGCTGCGGCGAGAACAGAAAGTCCTCCAGATAGCCGATCACATGCTGGCGGCTCTTGCCGATCTCTATCCAGTCGCTCCCCGGGCTGATCACGTCGCGCAGCGCCATCTCCGGATCGAGCTGGGTACGGAACTGGTCGAAATAGGCGATCTGCTGACGGGTGCCGCGGCGGATCCGCCCTTCGTCGGGTTCCAGATCACCGAGGATCAGCTTCAATAGCGTCGTCTTGCCGGCTCCGTTCGGCCCAATCAGACCGATCCGGTCGCCGCGCATCAGCCGGGTCGAAAAATCGCTGATCACGGTCTTGTCGCCAAAGCGTTTGACGACGTGTTCGAGCTCGGCGACCAGTTGGCCGCTGGAATCCCCGCGGTCGAGCTGCAGGCTCACGTTGCCGACCCGTTCGCGCCGCGCCGAGCGCTGCACTCGCAGTTCCTCAAGCCTCTTGACCCGACCTTCGTTGCGGGTCCGTCTCGCCTCGACCCCCTTGCGGATCCAGACTTCCTCCTGGGCCAGGAACTTGTCGAAGTCGGCCGAGGCCTTCGCCTCGATCTCCAGCATCTCGGCCTTGCGCTTCTGGTATTCGGAGAAGCTGCCCGGGAAGCTCGCAAGCTTGCCGCGATCGAGTTCGACGATCCGGGTCGAAACCGCGTCCATGAAGGCACGGTCGTGGGTGATCACGACGACCGCGCCGCGGAAGGAGCGGATCAGCTCTTCGAGCCAGGCGATCGCGTCGATGTCGAGGTGGTTGGTCGGCTCGTCGAGCAGCAGCAGATCCGGCTCGCCGGAGAGCGCGCGGGCCAGCGCGACGCGCTTGATGCCGCCCCCCGAGAGGCTGGAGACGGTCGCAGCCGCATCGAGCTTGAGCCGGTCGACGGCCTGCTCGACCTTGTGGTGCAGGGTCCAGCCGTCGCAGGCGTCGAGCTCGTGCTGCAGCGCTTCGAGCCGGGCGAGCGCCGCATCCCCTCCGCTCGCGAGCTGCTGGGCACAGACGTGGTATTCGGCAATCAGGCGCGCCGCATCGCCGACCCCGTCGGCCACCGCCGCGAACACGGTCCGCTCGAGATCGAAGTCCGGTTCCTGGGATACATAGGCAACCTTGAGACCGGGCTGACGCCAGATCGTGCCGTCGTCAAGTTGCCCACCCGCAGGGTGGGCAACTTGCCACGATACAGCCTGACGCCTGACGGCGTCGGAAATTTGCCCCCCTCGCTCGCGAGCTTCGCCCTCTTCGCGAGGAGCGTGGTCCAGCTGGCCGGCGTCAGGGCGGGAGACGCCGGCCAGGGCGCGCAGCAGGCTGGACTTGCCGGCTCCGTTGCGGCCGATCAGCGCAACCCGCTCGCCGGGTTCGAGCACCAGGTCGGCATGATCGAGAAGCGCAACATCGCCAAAAGCGAGGCAGCCCGAAGCGAGGGTCAGCAGAGGCATCGAGGAAATCCGGCGGCAAAAGCGTGATTCTACCCGTTCCCGGCTGGGCTTCCGCCGTCTCCCGCTCTGCCTGTTTTTCAGGCAACGCGGGAAAACTCAGCGAAAACAGGCGCTTGACCGGACACTGCGCAACTTGTCCACAGCCTTGCCCACGTTTTCTGGGGACATCAGCCCAGGCCCGCGAGCAGAGCGAGCCGGTAGGTCAAAAACGCAGCGAGCCAGGCCAGCGCAAACAGATAGGCGGTGGTCACGAGCGGGATCTTCCAGCCCCCGGTCTCGCGGCGGATCGCCGCCAGCGTCGACAGACAGTGCGGCGCGAACACGAACCAGGCCAGCATCGCGAGCGCGCTGGCGATGCTCCAGCTCTTCGCGAGCGTCGCGCCCAGCGCGCCCTCATCCCCGTCGGCCCCCGACAGCGAATAGACCGTGCCCAGCGAGCTGATCACGACTTCGCGGGCCGCCATCGCCGGGATCAGCGCGACGCTCAGCTGCCAGTTGAAGCCGATCGGCGCGAAGACCGGCGCAATCGCATGACCGAGCTTGCCCGCATAGCTCGCCTCGATCGCCGGTTGATTGCCGCCCTCGGGCGGCGCCGGATGGCTCGCGAGGAACCAGAGCAGCACGCTGGAGACCAGGATCACGCCGCCGACCCGGCGCACGAAGATCTTCGCCCTCTGCCACAGACCGAGCGCGACGTTCGCGAGCGTCGGCAGGTGATAGCCGGGGAGTTCCATCATCAGCGGTCTCACTTCCCGCCCCTCGGCGGTGAAGCGCTTGAGGATCCACGCGATCAGCATCGCGCCGAGGATGCCGGCCAGATAGAGCAGGAAGAGCACGAGGCCTTGCAGTTCGATCAGCCCCGCGACCTTGCGGACCGGAATGAAGGCGCCGATCAGCAGCGCATAGACCGGCAGCCTGGCCGAGCAGGTCATCATCGGCGCGAGCAGGATCGTGACCAGGCGGTCGCGCGGGTTCGCGATCGTCCGCGTCGCCATGATGCCCGGAACGGCGCAGGCGAAACAGGAGAGCAACGGGATGAAGGAGCGGCCGGACAGGCCCACGCAGCCCATCAGCCGGTCGAGCAGGAAAGCCGCGCGCGGCAGATAGCCCGACTCTTCGAGCAACAGGATGAACAGGAACAGGATCAGGATCTGCGGCAGGAAGACCAGCACGCCGCCCGCTCCGGCGATCACGCCGTCGACGAGCAGGCTGCGCAACCAGCCCTCGGCAAGATGGCTGCCAACGAGTGCGCCGAGCGCGGCCGCCCCCGCCTGGATCAGGTCCATCAGCGGTCTGGCCCACGCGAACACTGCCTGGAAGACGAAGAAGAGCACCGCAGCGAGCAGCAGCGGCCCGAAGACAGGGTGCAGCGCGAAGCGGTCCAGCCGGTCGCTGGGCGTGTCGGGGATCAACTCGTCGAGACCCAGGCGTTTGAGGATGCGCTGGACCTCGACGTGATCGCCCTGTTCGGGCCCCGCCGTCGGCCGTCCCTGCCACAGGCTCTCCTGGTCCAGCATGGTCAGCAGCTCGTCGACCCCTTTGTTCCGGATCGCGACCGTCCGGATCACCGGCAGGCCCAGCTCGACCGACAGCGCGTCGGCATCGACGTGGATACCGCGCTTGTCGGCCAGATCGGTCATGTTCAGCACGACGAGACAGGGCAGGCCCAGGCGCTTGACCGCGAACACCAGCTTGAGCGTGCGGCGCAGGTTCGTCGCATCGACGACGCAGACCACGAGGTCGGGTTTGCGCTCGCCGGCCGCGCGACCGAACAGCACATCGCTGGTGACCCGTTCGTCGGGCGAGCGCGGATAGAGGCTGTAGGCACCGGGCAGGTCGAGCACGCGCAGGCTGGCGCCGGACGGAGTCCGGGCGCGCCCTTCCTTGCGTTCGACCGTGACGCCGGCGTAGTTCGCAACCTTCTGCCGGCTGCCAGTCAGTTTGTTGAACAGCGCGGTCTTGCCGCAGTTCGGGTTGCCGACCAGCGCCAGCAGGCGACCGGCCGGATGAAAATGGATCACCGCCTCCTTCATGCCTGGCACGCCTCAAGCGCCTCGCGCCGCACCGGCTCAGCCGCTGCGGCCGGAACCACGAAGACACAGGCCGCTTCGGCCCGCCTCAATGCGAAGGTCGATTGGCCGATCCGCACGACCAGCGGATCAGCTCCGGGGAAGCCCTTGGCCATGACCCTGACCCGCTCGCCGGCGATGAAGCCGATCTCTTCGAGCCAACGCAACCACTCGGGCGCGGCTTCCGGGCCAGCAACCGCCGACACCCTCATCTCTTCACCGACGGCGACCTGATCCAGAGTCCTGTTCATGACTTCCTCAAATTGAAAATCAAAAGCGCCCTCCCTGCCCCTGGGGCGCCGTGCCATCGATGATCAGCGGCCGGCGCGGACGCAGCCAGCATGCAGATCAGCAGGGAGTCACGGAGCAGGCGATTCATGTTCGGCCCGGACAGGGTATCGAGAACAGTTCGCATTGTACATGAGAACCGTTCTCGTTTGCGGGTTTTTGTCGGAAACCTTTCGTGTCTGCAGCGGCTGCCATTCATTTTGGGAAGACCGAAACCGGATGAAGCGAAACTGAGACGCTGCCTAGCGAAATACCACTACATCCTTAGGAGATAATGCACTCCCCTTTCCTCTCGCTTTCTCGACGATGAACGCGAACCTTCTTCTGCCCGCACTGCTGCTGTTGAACCCGCTTGTCACTCTTGCCCAGATCACTCCGCTAGCCCAGCCACAGATCCGCTTCTGCCCTGAGCCTCCGGCGAACAAGGCCGCCGCACGACCCGCTTGCACTGAAGGGGAAAGTGCACTCGATCACCTGGAGAAAAGCAAACGCAACTTTGTCCGCGAAAAGCTATTTGCGATCCAGGCACAGAGCAGCCGCACTGATATCGAGCAACTGCTTGGCTCACCTCCCGCTCACATTGGAGGCATCCATGATTTTGGCTACGCTGGCCATACCTTCCAGACCAATGCAATCACTTGGTGGGGCGGAGACCATGCGGACCTGGCGCTCATGCAAAGACTGGATGTCGACGGATCGGTCAGATTTCTGTTCATCAACGGGCTGCTTGTATCGGCCCTGTTCAACCTGGGATCTGCCGGTTACCTCGATATCAAGTACTCACAGACCCCCTGCGTGATGAACTGCAAAAGCGCACCTTCACATCCCGATCAATCGGGGCCAGCTCAGACACGATAGAATCTCCCGATCCGCCGGTCCGGCGACAGACGACAAGCCATTGATTTGAAAAAGAAAACAGACACCACTCAAGCCTCTTCAGGGGATACTCCTGCTCTCTCCGGCCACACGCCGGTCATGCAGCAATACCTCAAGCTCAAGGCCGAGAACCCGGATAACCTGCTCTTCTACCGGATGGGCGACTTCTACGAGCTCTTCTTCGAGGACGCCGAGAAAGCGGCCAGGCTGCTCGACATCACGCTGACCACGCGCGGCAAATCGGCCGGAGCGCCGATCTCGATGGCTGGCGTGCCTTTTCACGCGCTCGAGCCCTATCTTGCGAAGCTCGTCAGAATGGGCGAGTCGGCCGTGATCGCCGAACAGGTCGGCGATCCGGCCACGACCAAGGGGCCGATGGAACGCGCGATCAGCCGGATCGTGACACCGGGAACGCTGACCGATTCGGCTCTGCTCGACGATCGGGTTGACGCGCCCCTGCTCGCCGCGACCCAGCTGCGCGGCCGCCTGGGGCTGGCCTGGCTGAACCTTGCAAACGGCGACTTCAGGCTGCTCGAATGCGCACCCGATCAGCTCACCTCGCAGCTCGAACGCCTGAGGCCCGCCGAAGCGCTGATCCCTGAGGGACTGACACTAGAAGGAATCGACGCGAAGGTCGCCGCGGTCCGCCGCCTCGCCGACTGGCAGTTCGATGCCGAAACGGCGCGTCGCGTGTTGCCCGAACACTTCGGCACCCAGGACCTCTCCGGCTTCGGCGCAGAGGAGTTCGGGATCGCGCTCGCCGCGGCCGCCGCTCTGTTCGATTACGCACGCGCCACCCAACGCCAGAGCCTCGCCCATGTGACCGGGCTGCGCGTCGAACGTGAATCCGAATACCTGAAGATGGATGCGGCGACCCGCCGCAACCTGGAGCTGACCGAGACGCTGCGCGGCGAGCCTTCGCCGACGCTGTTCTCACTGCTCGACCTCTGCGAGACCGCGATGGGTTCGCGCTGGCTTCGCCACGCGCTCCATCATCCGCTCTCCGATCGCGACGCTTGCGCCCAGCGCCACGAGGCTGTCGCGGCCTTTGTCGCCGACCAGGGCCTCTGCTGCGAAGGACTCGCCCGCGTGCTGCGCGGCATCAGCGACGTCGAGCGGATCACCGCGCGAATCGCGCTGCGCAATGCCCGCCCGCGGGATCTCGCGGCGCTGCGTGACACACTGGCCCGCCTGCCCGAGCTGCGCGCGAGCTTTCCGGCCGATTCCGCGCCGCTGCTCGGCGAAATCCATGCGCAGCTTGATGCGCCGCTGGCGCCGACGGCGTTGCTGGCACGGGCGATCGCGGAGGAGCCGGCGACCAATGTGCGCGACGGAGGCGTGATCAGGGAGGGCTATGACGTCGAACTCGACGAGCTGCGCAGCATCCAGTCGAACTGCGGCGCCTTCCTGCTGGAGCTGGAGGCGCGCGAGCGCGAGCGCTCCGGCATCGCGAGTCTGAAAGTCGAGTTCAACAAGGTCCACGGCTTCTACATCGAAGTGAGCCACGCCAACACCGACAAGGTTCCCGACGACTACCGCCGCCGCCAGACCCTGAAGAACGCTGAACGCTACATCACGCCGGAGCTCAAGGCCTTCGAGGACAAGGCACTCTCCGCCCAGGAGCGCGCATTGGCGCGCGAAAAAGCGCTGTGGGATGAGATTCTGGAGAACCTGGCGACGGACATCCAGGCCTTTCAGACCATCGCCCAGGCGCTCGCACTGCTCGACGGCATCACGAGCTTCGCGCGCGTTGCACTGCGCTACGACTACTGCCGGCCCGTCTTCCGCGCCGAACCGGGGCTCGCAATCGAAGCGGGCCGTCACCCGGTCGTCGAGCGCCAGACCGACAGCTTCATCGCGAACGACTGCGAACTCTCGACGATGCGCCGGATGCTGCTGGTGACTGGCCCCAACATGGGCGGTAAGTCGACCTATATGCGGCAGATCGCGCTGATCGTGCTGCTCGCGCACTGCGGCGCTTTCGTGCCGGCAAAGGCCGCCGAGCTCGGACCGATTGACGGCATCTTCACGCGCATCGGCGCCTCCGACGATCTCGCCTCGGGCCGCTCTACCTTCATGGTCGAGATGACCGAGGCGGCGGCGATCCTGAACAGCGCAAGTCCGCGCAGCCTGGTGCTGATGGATGAGATTGGACGCGGCACCTCGACTTTCGACGGCATGGCGCTCGCGTTCGCGATCGCCCGCCACCTGCTCGAAGGCAATCAGTCGCTGTCGCTTTTCTCGACCCACTACTTCGAGCTGACCCGTCTCTCGGTCGAGCACCCCGAGTGTGCGAACGTGCATCTGGGCGCGGTCGAGCACGGCCACCGGATCGTGTTCCTGCACGCGGTCGAGGAAGGCCCGGCCAGCCAGAGCTACGGGATAGAAGTCGCCGCGCTCGCCGGTATCCCGGCTCCTGTGGTTCGCGAAGCGAGACGGCGTCTGCGTGCGCTTGAGAACCGCGAAGCCTCGGGTGGTCCCCAGGCCGATCTGTTCTCGGCCCTCCCTCCCGAAGCCGAAGAAGCCCCGCCCCACCCCGCACTCGAGCGCCTCGCCGGCATCGATCCGGACGCGTTGTCACCGCGCGAAGCGCTCGAAGCGCTCTACGCGCTCAAAGCCCTGCAAAAGTGATTCGCGTCCTCGTCCTCGCCGCGCTGCTGTTGCTGAGCCCACAGGCGCGGGCGGAGCGCTATTCGTTCGCGCTCTTCGGCGAGACTCCGCAGTCGGAGCAGGAGAGGCTCAGGCTGCCGGCCATGATGGCGGAAATGGCACGCTCCGGAGCGCGCTTTGCGGTTCATGTCGGGGACTTCCAGGGCTCGGAGGATAACTGCAGCGATGCACTCTTTGCCGACCGCAAAGCGCTCTTCGCTGCCGCCCCCTTGCCGCTGATCCACGTTCCCGGCGCCGAATCCTGGGTGGATTGTTATCGCCGCTCGGCCGGCGCCTTCGATCCGAATGAGCGGCTCGCGGCGTTGCGCCGCGTTTTCTTTGCGAAGCCCGAAGCGTTTGGCCCCGGCGGCATGGTTCTGGAGCGCCAGAGCGAGATTGCATTCGAGCACGCCGCCTTCGTCGAACATCTGCGTTGGCATCGGGGGCCCGTGCTTTTCGTCAGCCTGAACCTGCCCGGCGGCGACAATGACTGGGGCAGCGCGCGTCAGGGCGGAGCCGAATACCGGACCCGGATGGCCGCGATCCGCGACTGGCTGGAGCGCGCCTTCGCGCTCGCCGCGCAGGAAAAACTGCGCGGTATCGTGCTCTTCACCCAGGCCAACCCTGATTTCGAAGCCTATGCGTCGGGCAAGGCACCCGACGCCTTTGCCGAGTTTTTTTCCTGCCTGCGCGCCGGTCTTACGGGCTATACAGGAGAAGTGTTGATCGTTCATGGCGACACCCATGTGATGAGAATCGATCATCCCCTGCTCGATGAGCATGGCGCACCGCTGCAGCGCGTCACCCGGATCGAGACCTACGGCTCGCCGCTGATGGGCTGGATAGGCGTCACCGTCGAACCCGAAGCGGCCGAGCTGTTCCACTTCGATTCCCACCCCCAGGATGAAGACTGATGAATCTGCCCGGAAACTCGATCGATGTCAGCGAAGAGGATGGCGTCCGCTCCCTGCACTTCGGCTCCGAATGGGTTCAGGGCGCGATGCGGGTGCGTCGCCCCTATGCGCTGGAACTCGCCTATACGCGCGAGATGGCCGCCGGGCTGATCCTGCGCCCGACCCCGCCGCGGCGCGTGCTGCTGATCGGTCTGGGGGCGGGTTCGCTCGCCAAGTTTTTCTGGAAACAGGTGCCTGAAGCCAAGGTCACGGTCGTCGAGATCGACCCGCGAGTCGTCGCGGCGGCCCAGATGCATTTCCGGCTGCCGCCCGAGGACGGACGGCTGGCGATCGTGATCGGCGACGGCGCCGACTACGTGACACGCCGCTGCGGCCACTGGGACGCAATCCTCGTCGATGGATTCGATCATCGCGCCCGCGCCGGCGTGCTCGACACAGCCCCGTTCTACGATGCCTGCCGCGCCGCGTTGAGTCCTCAGGGTTTGATGGCCGCCAACCTTTTTGGCGAGCGGCGGGGGTTTCGCGCAAGTTTCAAGCGGATAGCGGCCGCATTCGATCAGCGGGCAATCGCCTTCCCGGCCTGCGACAGCGGCAACGTGATCGCTTTCGCGAACGCCGGAGAAGCGCTGACGATCGGTTTCGACGAACTGACGACTCGCGCCAAAGCGCTGAAAGCCGCGAGAGGCCTGGACCTCGTGCCCACGGTCAAGAAGCTCGCAGCGGCCAGCCCTCAGCAGGAGGGACTCACGCTATGAGCACCGATCTGGACTGTCTGATCGCCGGCGGCGGTGTCGTCGGCCAGGCTTGCGCGCGGGCTCTTGCGCAAGCGGGATTGAGCGTTGCGCTGTGCGAACGCGAAACCCAGTTCGGCCAGGGGATCTCCAGCCGTTCAAGTGAAGTGATACACGCCGGCCTGCACTATGCGCCCGGCTCGATGAAAGCCCGGCTGTGCGTCGAAGGGGCACGCCGACTCTATGCCTATTGCACGGACCGTGGCATCGCGCACCGTCGCCTCGGCAAGCTGGTCGTCGCGTTGCGCGACGAGGAGATCCCGCGCCTCGTCGCGATGCGCGACCTGGCCCAAGCCAACGGCGTTCCGGGTTGCCGGCTGCTCGACCACCGGGAAGTGCGTCGGCTCGAACCGCGCCTGGAATGCGTCGCGGCGCTGAGCTCGCCGGCCACCGGAATCCTCGACAGCCACGGCCTGATCGAAGCTTTGGGCTGTGACGCCGACGAAGCCGGCGCAATGCGGGTCGTAAGTACCCCGGTGCTCGGCGCGAAACGCGAAACGGACGGTTGGGAGATCCGTCTGGGCGGAACGGAGCCGACCTCGATTCGCAGCCGCTGGCTGATCAATGCCGCGGGTCTGGGCGCACAGACTCTGGCTCGCCATATCTCGGGCTTCCCCCGCGAGGCGATTCCGCCCCGGCATCTGGCCAAAGGCTGCTATTTCGCGCTGAGCGGCCCCCAGCCTTTCCGTCACCTGATCTATCCGGTTCCTGAGCCGGGCGGCCTGGGCATACACCTGACGCTCGATCTGGCCGGGCAGGCGCGTTTCGGCCCCGACGTGCAGTGGATCTCCCGCGCGAACTACGCAGTGTCCAAAGCGCGAGTCGCACGCTTCGCCGAAGCGATCCGCCGCTACTGGCCTGGACTGGACGAGAGAGCGCTCACTCCCGCCTTTGCCGGAATCCGCCCGAAGATCGTCGGCCCGGGCGACGCGGATGCCGACTTCCGGATTGACGGCCCGGACGATCACGGTCTGCCCGGACTGATCCAGATGTTCGGGATCGAATCGCCCGGCCTGACCGCTTCGCTGGCGATCGCGGCGCACGTCACCGAGCGGATCGCCAACTGATGACTTGCGACGGGCAGCTCAGCTCTGCGCGTCAGGCGCAGCTTCCGGCTCGGGTTCCTGCCACAGGCACTTGCCCTTGCTCGCCTTGAGGATCTCGCCGAGCACTCTTTGATGCCCGACGAGTTCATCCTCCGTCGCGCGGACGATACGGATAGGCGCGCGCTGACCGAGACCGCCGCCCTCCTCCCCGGCCCCACCTCCCGGCGCCGAGTCGTCCAGATCCATGATCAGGCTCTCCTGACCGCGCGTCATCGCCAGATAGACTTCGCCGAGCAGCTCGGCGTCGAGCAGAGCGCCGTGCAGCGTGCGATGGGCGTTGTCGATCTCGAAACGGGCGCAGAGCGCGTCAAGCGAAGCCTTCTTGCCCGGGTTCTGCTCCTTGGCCATCTTCAGCGTGTCGATGACCCCTGAGCACCGCTGATCGAGCCTGGGTCGGCCCAAGCGGTCGAGCTCCATGTTCAGGAAGCCAACGTCGAAAGGTGCGTTGTGGATCACCAGTTCCGCGCCTTCGACAAAGGCTTCGAATTCTTCGACGATGGCGGCGAATTTGGGCTTGTCGACGAGGAACTCATTGGTGATGCCGTGCACCGCCATCGCCCCGGCATCGACTTCTCGTTCGGGGTTGATATAGACGTGGTAGTGGCGCCCGGTCAGCTTGCGCGAGACCATCTCAACGCAGCCGATTTCAACAATCCGGTCGCCGTTTCGCCATTCGAGACCCGTGGTCTCGGTATCCAGCATGATCTGACGCATATCTGTCCTCAGAAGCGAGCGCTACGAACCTGAGCCACGCCGCGGCGAGCCAGTTCGTCGCAGCGCTCGTTCTCGGGATGGCCGACGTGGCCGCGCACCCAGATCCACTCGATCTTGTGCAGCGAGGCGAGGCGGTCGAGTTCGCGCCACAGATCCTCGTTCTTGACTGGCTGGTTGCCGGACGTCTTCCAGCCCCGCCGCTTCCAACCGTGAATCCACTCGGAGATGCCCTTCTGCACATACTGCGAATCGGTATGCACGCGCGCAGCGACCGGTCGCTTCAGCGCTTCGAGCGCCCGGATCACCGCGGTCAGCTCCATCCGGTTGTTGGTCGTTCCCGCCTCGCCACCGAAGAGCTCCCGCTCGACATCCCCACTGCGCAGGATCGCGCCCCATCCGCCCGGTCCGGGATTTCCACTGCACGCGCCATCGGTAAAAATATCCAGCTTTGTTTCTGTCACCAATCAGTCCTGTTCTGTTTCTGGCTCTGACTCTGCACAACGGGAGCCAGCCGTTTGGCCTGGGCCAGCCTGAGCTTCCAGGCCGGCGTCACCAGGCGCATCCCGGGCACCCTCTTGGTTGCCTGGACGACATAGACGCCCCCCGCGATCGGCCACCAGCGCGCGCCCATCCGTTCGAGAAAGCGCGAGCGGCGTATCCACGTCGCCTGGGAAAACGGAGGGCGATAAGCACCAAAAGTACAGCTTTGCACTTCGAAGCCGAGCAGCTGCAACCAGTCCTTGAGCCGTCCGGCGGTCAGAAAATGCCCCTGCCACGGAAAAGCCGCGGTTTTTCGCGCTAGGGCTCGTCTGAGCCCCCAGAGGCTGGCCGGGTTGAAGACGGTCAGGACCAGCTGGCCATCGGGCACCAGAATACGCTCGATCTCGCGCAGGACCTGGTGCGGACTCACCGAGAACTCGAGCACATGAGGGAGCATGACCAGATCGACACTCTGCTCGGCGATCGGCAGCGCCTCGAAATCGCAGTACAGATCGATCGCCTCGGCGCACCCGCAGCGCAGCCGGCTGCCTATCCGGCTGTTGCGCAGGTAGTCTACCTGGGTCCGCCCGATCTGCAGCGCGAAGAACCCGAAGCAGTCGGCGACACTCGCGTCGACCTCGCGCTGCTCCCAACTGAGCAGGAAGCGCCCGAGCGGCGTTTTGATCCATTCGGCAAAACCGGGAATTGACATCGTATGCACAGAGCCGAAAATTGCCGGATGCGAATTGTTCCGCTTTCTGCGTTTTCAGACAACTATATCTGGGCGATCGTCCGCGGCGAACGCTGCGTGCTCGTCGATCCAGGCGACGCGACTGGCGCTCTGCGCTGGCTCGCCGACGAGGGACTCGCGCTCGACGCGATCCTGCTCACCCATCATCACGACGACCACGTCGGAGGAGTCGCCGAGCTGCTGTCCCGCCATCCTGGCGCACAGGTCTTCGGCCCGAGCGATCACCGCATCCCCTTCGTGACCCGCCCGCTCGGCGATGGCGAGCGCTTCGTCTTGCCCGGCGATCCGGTCGTCGTGTTTCGCTGCCTCGCCACTCCCGGCCACACCGTCAGCCACATCGTCTACCTTGTCGAGGACTGCCTGTTCAGCGGCGACACTTTGTTCAGCGCCGGCTGCGGGCGGATCTTCGAAGGAACGCCGGAGCAGATGTTCGCGTCGCTCGCGCGCCTCGCGGCACTCCCCGATGCGACCCGGATCTTCTGTGCCCACGAATACACCGAAGCGAATCTGCGCTTCGCGCTCGCCGTCGAGCCCGACAATCCGGCGATCACGGCGAAAATGGCGGCCTGCGCCGCGCAGCGCGGGCGCGGAGAGCCAACGCTGCCGGTGACGCTCGGCGAGGAGAGGTGCTACAACCCCTTTTTGCGCTGCCGCGAAGCCAAGGTGCAGGCCGCCGCGCTCGCGCACGATCCAGCCACCCGGCCTGGCGAGTTGGCCTGCTTCACTGCGCTCAGGGCCTGGAAGAATACTTTCTGAAGATTCAGATGCCCACGCAGCAGTTGCGACCGGCGCGCTTCGCTTCGTAGAGGGCGGCATCGGCCGCTTCGAGCAAACGCAAGGGACTGACATTTCCCGCTTCGGGGACGGCGGCGGCGAGTCCCAGACTGATCGTCACCCAGGGCATGCCCGAACTCGGCGCATGCGCCAGGTGCATGGCCTCAATCGCCGATCTCATTGCCTCGGCGACGCGGCGCGCTCCCTCCGCATCGGTATCGGGAAGCACGATCGCGAACTCCTCACCGCCATAGCGCGCCACAAGGTCGGTCGGACGCTTGACCTGTTCGCTCAGCGACGTCGCTATCCGGCGCAGACACTCGTCTCCGCCCTGATGGCCGAAGTGATCGTTGTAGTGCTTGAAGAAATCGACATCGCAGACCAGCAGGGCGATCGAGAGCTTCTTGCGCAGAGCCCTCCGCCATTCGCGCAGCAAAGCCTCGTCGAACTGGCGGCGATTGGCAATTCCGGTCAGGCTGTCCACCGAGGAGAGGCGCTGCAGTTCCCGGTTGGCCTCGTCCAGGCGCCGGGTCAACACAACCAGCGAGTAGCGCATTTGCGAGATCCGCTGCATCGCGCGCACCTTTGCCGCGAGCACGATGCCGCTGATCGGCTTGAACAGATAATCGTCGCCGCCAACCTCGATGCCGCGCTGCAGGTCTTCGTCACCGGTGCGGCCCGACAAAAAGATGATCGGTGTCCATTCGCCATGCTGTTCGAGCTGGCGAATCCGCTTCGCGGTCTCGAAACCGTCCATCCCGGGCAAAATTACATCCAGCAACACTAAAGCCGGCTTGTGCTGCTTGAAAAGCTCTATGCCCTGCTCGCCGTCGTGTGCAAGCAGGGGCTCAATCCCTATGCTGCGCAGCTGGTGACAGATCAGCGTTGCGCTGGTCAATGAATCCTCGATCAACAAGGCTTTCAGACCTTCGCGCAGTCGCTTCAGCGCTGCTGACTCTCCCCCTTCACTCATCCCCAGACATCCTTTCTCGGCTCAGGGGCCCCTCCCCCCGGCTTGATCCGCTGCGCCAGCGGCTTTGACCCGGGGGCGTATTCCCAATAAAATCAGCGTTTTGCACTCGGGCCTTATCCATGTTTCCTGTTGTCCGCCTGTTGGCGAAGGTCCTGCTCACCGCAAGCGCCTGTACACTTTGCCTGACCGTACAGGCCGAGGATAACGAAAAAGCGCCCCCCCCGGCCACCGGCAGAGCAGTGGTGAGCGGTTCGGTCGCCATCTCGCAGCTCGATCTGTCCAGCCAGCCAAACCCGGGCATTGCAACCCTGGACCTGACCGCCGAACCACACGATCTGTGGGACAGGATGAGGCATGGCTTCGCGATGACCGACCTGAACACCCAGAGTGTCACGAACAACCAGATCGCCTATCTGAGCCGGCCTGCCGCTCTGCGCGGCATGCTCGAACGCGGCAGCAAATACCTCTACCACATTGTCGAAGAACTCGAAAAGCGTGGCATGCCGACCGAACTGGCGCTGCTCCCCATCGTTGAGAGCGCCTTCAACCCAATGGCCAACTCACCGGCGAAAGCTTCCGGGCTGTGGCAATTCATCCCCTCGACCGGCCGCGACTTCAACCTGGCCCAGAACTGGTGGGTCGATGAACGCCGCGACGTCGTCGCCTCGACGAACGCCGCGCTGACCTATCTGCAGGCACTCTACGAGCTGCACGGCGACTGGCATCTCGCGCTCGCATCGTACAACTGGGGGGAGAACTCGGTGATGCGCGCTGTCAACCGCAACAAAGCCGCCGGCCTGCCGACCGATTTCGCAAGCCTGACGATGCCGGCCGAAACACGTAACTATGTCCCCAAACTTCAGGCGCTGAAGAACATCATCGCCAACCCGAAAATGTTCGGCATCACGCTGCCCGAGATCCCGAATCAGCCCTATTTTGCGACCGTGACGACCGAAAAGGGCATGGATCTGGCTACGGCGGCCCGCATGGCTGAAATGCCGGTCAAGGACTTCGTTGAACTCAATCCCTCGTTCAACCGGCCGGTCATCCCGGGCAGCGGAGAGCGCAAGCTGATCCTGCCGAAGGAGCGCGTCTCGACTTTTGTCTCGAACCTGGAGAGCCAAAACCAGCCGCTGCTGAACTGGCAAACCTATTCGACGCGAAACGGCGAGCGGATCGAACAGATCGCCGCCCGATTTGGCATCAGCGCCGAAAAGCTGCGCGCAGCCAACGGTCTGCCGGCGCGTTCGCGAATGGCCGCTGGCTATACCTTGCTGGTCCCGAACGTAGAACCACAGGACGCCGCCGAAGCCGCACATGCGCCTCAACGCATCGCCCCGCCGCAAGCCGAAGCGCGCTCCGCCAGCACGGGGCACCTGCACAGGAACGCTAACCGGGGCGATTCCCGCGTCAAGGAAGTCCGCACGGTCAAAACCCGGGCCAGCGGAAAAACCAGGCCCACCGTGACGCGCGAAGAACAGCCGCGCAGCTCGCATTCAAACTCGGCAAGCCGGCGCACAAGCCCCCGCTCCACGGCCCACCGCAAACACCGCTGACCCCTGGCGGCTCCCGCCGCCAGCGCTTACCCGCCAGATTTCTCACAGATCGCGAGAGCTGACTCGATTTAGCTGCTTTTGCAGGCTACGATTCAACAACCGATCGTCCCGGGGGGGCTATGCGGAGGGTCGGCAATGATCAACAACAATCACTCTCGAACGAGGGGGAAGGTAAAAATGGCCAACGCTAACGAAGCACACGGCTTGTTCACCGAGGACGACTACCGGGTCGAGGAGAGCTTCGGTTTTTTGATCAATGCTCTGAGAGCCCGGATGATGGCAGTCATGGACAGGGAACTGGCCAGCCTGGGCATCACGAGCGCCCAGTGGGCCATCCTCGTTCAGGTCGGCAACGCTCCTGGCTGCACCGCCGCCTCGCTGTGCCGCAAGGTCCATTACGACACCGGTTCGATGACGAGAATGCTCGACCGTCTCGAAGAGAAGGGGCTGATCCAGCGCACACGCTCCGCGCATGATCGCCGAGCCGCCCATCTGGCTCTGACCGAAGCCGGCGAGGACATTCACCGCCGCCTTCCCGCGCACGCGGTACGCGTGCTCAATGCGCATTTCGAAGGATTCTCGTCCGAGGAAGTCGAAACGCTGATGAGTCTGCTCAACCGGATGCTGGCCAACTCGAACCGCCTCGCCGCCGGACATTGAGCGAATCCGCGCCACAGGTTTCAGCTTCACGAAATCCGGGCGAAAAAAATGGGCAAGCCGAGCTTGCCCATTTTTCACATCTGACGAGGCTCAGCGCTTCGCGAACACTTCCGCTGCGGCGTTGTAAATGCCGGCGAATTCTTCGACGATCAGCGAGGCACCGCCAACCAGTCCGCCGTCGATGTCGGCCTTCGCGAACAGGCCAGCCGCGTTGTTCGCTTTGACGCTGCCGCCATAGAGAATGGCGGTCTTTGCTGCGAACTCTTCGCCGCCCTTCTTCAGGTAATTGCGGATGAAGGCGTGAGTCTCCTGGGCCATCTCGGGAGTCGCGCTCTTGCCTGTCCCGATCGCCCAGACCGGCTCGTAGGCAATCACGATGCTGCCGGGAACCGGAGCCGGAATCGCGGCCAGGACAGCGTCAAGCTGGGTCGCCAGAACCTTCTCGGTCAGACCGCCTTCGCGTTCGGCTTCGAGCTCACCGATGCAGACCACCGGCACCAGGCCGCCAGCCAGAGCCGCGACAGTCTTCTTCGCAACCCATTCGTCGGTCTCGCCGAACAGCGAGCGACGTTCGGAGTGGCCGATGATCGCATAGGTCGCGCCGATGTCCTTGAGCTGGGAGACCGGCACTTCTCCTGTGTAGGCACCCTTGTCGTATTCAGAGACATCCTGGGAACCGACACCGATCGGCGAACCGGCCACCTGGGCAACAACCGAATCCAGATAGACAAAAGTCGGGCAGACAGCGATTTCAACGCCAGCGCGTGCGGCGGGAACCGCGGCCTTCAGGCCGTCGAGCAAAGCCTTGTTGGCGGCCTTCGAGCCGTTCATCTTCCAGTTGCCGATCACATAGGTCTTGCGCATGGATGCTCCTTATTTTGATCGCCGCGCTCGGGGGTCGCGGACAGAGGGAAAGCTGGCATTGTAATCCGTGCCAGCCCGGCAAACCCCGAGCCGGATCAAATGCGCTCAGCCTTCGAGCTCGCGGACTTCGGCGATCGCCTGCTCGATCCGGTCCAGGCCTATCGTCCTGAGTCCTTCAATCGGATGCTTGGGCAGATTGGCTTTCGGGATCAACGCGATCTTGAAGCCGAGCTTGGCCGCTTCCTTGAGCCGCTCCTGACCGCGCGGGGCCGGGCGGATCTCGCCAGCGAGGCCGACCTCGCCGAACGCGACGACGTCGCGCCGCAGAGCTTTACTGCGCAGCGATGAAACGATGGACAAACAGACAGCGAGGTCAGCCGCCGGCTCGCCGATGCGCACCCCGCCGACCGCATTGACGAACACGTCCTGATCGGCGCAGACAATGCCGGCATGCCGGTGCAAAACCGCGAGCAGCATCGCCAGCCGGTTTTGCTCCAGCCCAACCGACAGGCGGCGCGGACTGGGCGCATGAGCCGGATCGACGAGCGCCTGGATTTCGACCAGCAGAGGCCGCGTCCCCTCCTGAGTCACCAGCACGCAGGCTCCGGAGACCTCTTGGGCATGCTGGGACAGGAAGATCGCCGACGGGTTGCTGACTCCGCGCAGGCCCTTCTCGGTCATCGCGAAGACGCCCAATTCATTGACCGCGCCGAAGCGGTTCTTGAACGCGCGAACGAGCCGGAAGCTCGACTGCGTGTCGCCTTCGAAGTAGAGAACTGTATCGACGATGTGTTCGAGCACACGCGGACCGGCCAGAGTACCGTCTTTGGTCACATGCCCAACCAGGACCATCGCCGTGCCGGTCTGCTTCGCGAAGCGGGTCAGCTGGGCCGCGCACTCGCGCACCTGAGCCACCGAGCCGGGAGCCGACTGCAAAAGTTCAGAGTAGACGGTCTGGATCGAGTCGATGACAACTAGCCGCGGCCGGTGCTGCCGCAATACATCCAGGATTCGTTCTAGATTGATCTCGGCGAGCAGCTGCAAAGAGGATTCATCGAGGCCGAGGCGTTTCGCGCGCAACGCAACCTGCTCGCCACTTTCTTCGCCGCTGACGTAGATCGCACTCGCGCCGACAGCCATCGCGGCCAGCGCCTGCAGCAGCAGCGTCGATTTGCCTATCCCCGGGTCGCCGCCGATCAGCACGACGCCACCGGCGACGAGCCCTCCGCCGAGCACCCGGTCGAATTCCTCGATTCCGGTCGGCATCCGGGCGTAGTCGGTCGGAACGATCTCGGAGAGCTTCTGAAGGCGGGCGCTCTCGCCGGCGAGGGAAGCGAAACGGCCGCCCGCGCTGCTCGCCGCCGGAGCCGGAATCGTCTCGATCAGAGTGTTCCACTTCCCGCAAGCCGGGCACTGGCCCTGCCAGCGCAGCGCCTGACCACCGCATTCGCTGCACTGGAAGACCGTCTTCGCTTTCGCCACGCTCAGGCTCCGAGCACGCTGACCGGAACTCGCGCCGCCAGAGCGCAGAGCATCTCGTAGCTGATTGTGCCGGCTGCGCCGGCTACCTCGTCCGCGGGCATCCCTCTGCCCCACAACACGACTTCGGAACCGATCCCGGCTTCTGGAAGATCGGTCAGGTCGCAGGCAAGCATGTCCATCGACACGCGCCCCAGTGTGCCGGTTCGCCGGCCATCGACGAGTATCGGCGTGCCGCTCTCCGCATGGCGCGGATATCCGTCCGCATAGCCGCAGGCAACGATGCCAACCCGGGTTGAGCGAATCGCGGTGAAGCGTCCGCCGTAGCCAACAGTCTCGCCGGCGGGCACTTGCTGAACGTCGATGATCCGGCTCTGCAGGTGCATGACCGGCTTCAGGCCCAGCGATTCGGCCGAGTGGCTTGCCGGCATCGGCGAGCAGCCGTAGAGGATGATGCCCGGCCGCACGCCGCCGCTGCGCACCGCTTCAGGAAAACGGATCAGCGCCGCCGAGTTCGCAACGCAATGCGGCATGTCAGCCGGAACCGCCGCCGAATCGAAGCGTCCGAGCGCCTCGCGGATACCGACGTCGTCGTCGGCGCGCGCAAAGTGCGTCATCAGCGTGATGCGTCCGACATTCGGGCAGGCTCGCAGGCGCGCGAACTGGGCCGCAGCCTGATCGGGGCGAAAACCCAGCCGGTTCATTCCGGTATTGAGTTTCAGGAATACATCGACCGGCCGTTCGACCTTGTCGAGCTCGAGCATACGGATCTGTCCCGGCTCATGGACCGCCAGGGTCAGGCCCAGCCGGGACGCCTCCGCCGCGTCGCCCGCCTCGAAACCACCTTCGAGCAGGACGATGGGCTGACGGATCCCGGCTTCGCGCAGCGCCGCAGCTTCCGCGAAATCGAGCATCGCATAACCGTCGGCGCAGTCGGCGATCGCCTCGGCACAGCGCAGCAAACCGTGACCGTAAGCGTTGGATTTGATCACTGCAAAAGCCGGAGCCTCTCCGGCATAACGTTTCGCCACCAGGTAATTGTGACGAAATGCGGCGACATCGACTGTCGCCGCAATAGGCCTAGGCATCGCGTTCGCTCCCTGCTTGCCGCTTCAAGTGTTCGATCGCGAAGTCGGCAAAAGTTGACACCACCCGCGAACGGAACTTGTCTTTCGGCAACAGAACGCTCAGGGTTTCATAGAGCGGCGGCTCAAGCGGGATTGACACCAGCCGGCCGTCGCGCACTTCCTTCTCGATCGAGGCGCGGGCAGCAATTGCGAACCCGACCCCCTGACGAACCAGATGCTTGATCGTCGTCAAACTGCCCAGCTCGGCAGTCACTTCCAGATTTTCGGATGGGAAGCCCCCAGCCCGAAAGAAATTTTCGGCCTGTTCGCGGATCGCAGCGCCCGGTTCACGGTCGATGAAGGGCAGCCCGATCAGGTCCTCGGCGCGAACCCGCACATGGCGTGACAGCGAGTGCCCCGGCTGCACGATCGCGAGGATCTCGTCGCGGCCCACCTCATGGCATTCGAGGTTGGGCTCGTCGCTAGCCGTTTCGACCAGCCCCAGATCGAGCTCCTTGGCCGCCACTCGCGTCTCGACCCACTCCGAGTTGCCACCGAAGACCCGGGGCACGACTTTCGGGTAGAAGTGTTTGAAACCCTCAAGCAGCGAAGGGAGCCAATAAGTTGCGATCGTCGGCGAAACGCCTATGGTCACGACGCCATTCGGATCCTGGGTCAGGCCGGCAACTTCGTCTTCCATCTCCGCGCTCATGCCCAGGATGCGTTCGGCGTAGGCGAGCACGATCTCCCCGGCCGGAGTCAGCGTGACCTTGCCGTAGCCGCGGTCGAGCAGACGGGTACTCAGGTGCTCTTCCAGCTGTTTGATCTGGAAGGTCACCGCCGGCTGCGTCATATACAGCGTTTCGGCGGCGCGAGTGAAAGAACGGTGCTTGGCTACGGCCAGGAAGACCTGGAGCCGTCGATCAGCCATGGTTGCCATAAAAAACTCCACAGAGGCTGCAAGTCACCCTCCCGCCGGAATGACGGAACAGGGGATCGCTCGCAAAGCGCGCCAATCGGCGCTGAGCCCGTAATCATGCAATGCCCGATTGCATCACAAAACGTCCTCCCCTGCCAGCGATGCACCCAGATGAACGACATGGGGAGCCGCGATTCGGTCTGTGCGGTCGTTCGTGTTATAAAGCCGGATCCCCTTGGGGTCTTGGAATAAGTGCAGGATGACACCTGGTTTCTACATCATCATGGCGGCGCAGTTTTTTTCTGCGCTTGCCGATAGTGCCCTGCTGATCGGGGCCATCGCAATCCTGCGCGACATGCAGGCACCGGACGCTTTCGAGCCCTTGCTGAAGATGTTCTTCACGGTCTCGTATGTGGTGCTGGCACCTTTCGTCGGCGCTTTCGCCGATTCGATGCCCAAGTGGCGCGTCATGCTCTTCAGCAATGCGATCAAGGTGCTCGGCTGCGCGATGATGTTCTCCGGCCTGCACCCTCTGGCTGCCTACGCAGTCGTCGGTCTCGGCGCAGCGGCCTACTCGCCAGCGAAGTACGGCATCCTGACCGAGCTGCTGCCTCACCGCCTGCTGGTCGTCGCCAACGGCTGGATAGAGGGCCTGACGGTCGCCGCGATCGTGTTCGGAACGCTGATCGGCGGAGCGCTGATCCAGCCCGGGGTCACCGAGCCCGTGCTCACCTTGAATCTTCCTCTGCTGAAGACTCCCGCTGAAGTGGCCATCGCGGTGATCGGTCTCTTCTATCTCGCCGCAGCGCTGCTCAATCTGAAGATTCCCGACACCGGAGTCGATCACAAGCCGCTGCACAACAACACGGCCTATCTGCTGCGCGAGTTCGAGCATTGCCTGAAACTGCTCTGGCGCGACAAGCTTGGCCAGATCTCGCTGTCGGTGACGACCCTGTTCTGGGGCGCCAGCGCCACGCTGCAATTCATCGTGATCAAGTGGGCCGAAGCGAACCTGAGCCTGGATCTCTCGAAAGCTTCAATGGTTCAGGGGGTCGTCGCGGTCGGCGTCGCCGTCGGCTCGGTTCTGGCGGCCAGGCTGATCTCGCTGCGCAAGTCGGTGCGCGTGATCGCGCTGGGCATCGTGATGGGCCTTGTCGTCAACGTGATGATCTTTGTCCACGACACCCACGTGGCAATGGGTCTGATGATCGCGGTCGGAGCGCTGGCCGGTTTCTTCGTCGTACCGATGAACGCGCTGCTGCAGCATCGCGGCCACATCTTGATGGGCGCGGGCCACTCGATCGCGGTCCAGAACTTCAACGAAAACCTGAGCATCCTCGCGATGACTGGACTCTATGCGCTACTGATCTGGGGCGGACTCTCGATCCACGCGATCATCGCGTTGTTCGGCCTCTTCCTTGCCGGGGCGATGTACCTGGTCAAGCGCCGTCACGAAACCAATCAGCGCGAACACGATGCGGTAGCTCAGCTCGACGACCGCATCTGCTGATCGCAGCGTTCAGAGTTCCGTTTTTCCTTCCCGCTGGATCCGTCGCGCGAAGCACAGGTCGGCCCAGGACTTGGCCTTGTCTGAGGGATTTCTCAGCAAATAGGCGGGGTGATAGGTCACGACGAGCGGAATCTTGCCGTAGTGGTGAAGCTTGCCGCGGGCTGCGCCAATCCTGACTTCCTGACCCAGCAGAGTCTGCGCCGCGGGCCGGCCCAGAGCGACGATCAAGCGCGGGGCGATCAGCTCGATCTGGCGAGAGAGCCAGGGGAAGCAGGCCGCGGTCTCGTCCGCTTCAGGAGTGCGGTTGTTCGGCGGCCGGCACTTGACCACATTTGCGATGTAAACGCCGCTGCCGCGAGCAAGCCCCAGTGACGCCAGCATCTGGTCAAGCAGCTTCCCCGCCCGGCCAACGAAAGGCTCGCCCTGCTCGTCCTCGTCCGCCCCCGGACCTTCACCGACGAAGAGCCAGTCCGCACCGACATCACCGACACCGAAGACGGCCTGCTTGCGCTGCGCACAGAGGCGGCACTGACGGCACTCCCGCACACCCGCCTCAAGCTCGCCCCAGCCCATCTGCGCGCACGCTGTCCCGGCGAGCGGGCGCGCAGGCGGCACGACCGGTGACGGCTCGGTGTGGGCGGGCGCGCCAGGCAGGGTCTGAAGAACACGGGACAGCGGAAGGGGCTCGGGCGCCATTGGCGCGGGAGACGGAACAGATTCGGCAAGCAGGACGGGTTCGGCCGCCTCTTCCTGATCCTGACGCAGACGCCAGACCGGACCGATTCCCAAAGCGTCGGCTGTACGGCGGTTCAACATCCGGAGAGATCCCGCTTCATCACCAAGGCATCCTCGCGCCCACCGCCGGTGGCCGGATAATAGGCCTTGCGCCGACCTATCGTCTCGAAGCCCAGACGCTGATAGAGCCGCAGGGCCGGCGCATTGCCGACCGCCACCTCCAGAAAGAAGCTCGCCGCGCCGCTCTGCGCCATCTGCTCGCAAAGCTGTTCGAGAAAGAAGGCCCCGAGCCCTTTGCGTTGTTCGGCACGGGCGATCCCGATGTTGAGCAGATGCGCTTCATCGAGCACCTGCATCACGACCGCATAGCCGAGCGCCTTCTGTCCGTCTTCGAGGATCCGGCACAGATGGCCCGCAGCGAGCGAGTCGGCAAACTGAATCTCGCCCCAGGCGAATTCGCGGATCTCGCGCTCACTGCGCGCCACCCATTCGAGATCCTCGCTGCGCATGGGACGCATCCGGGTCATGAGGATGCCTTTTGCGCGAGACGCTCGCGAATGGTCAAAGCCACATTGTCGCGGACATAGCTCAGTTCGACCTGGGCTCTATCCAGGCCACGGCCTTCGCGGCATTCGCGCTCAGCTTCCTTCGCCAGCGTTGCCGCGCGGGGCAGGCAATCGGCCAACGTGGCGTCGCAGGCCCCGGGGTTTTTGCTCCGCACGAGATCGCCGGCCACGACGCAACCGCTCCCGGCAAGAACCCAGCCCGCTCCCGGGAGAACGATGTCTCCGGGTGCGGAGCAGAGAACCGGGGCAATCTGACGGAGCCCAGTAGAGTCTCGTTCGAAGAGAGTCCAGTAGAGCTGACTCATCCGCGCGTCGAGCAGCACGCAAATACGTACAGCCTCGACCTGCAACGCGACCGCGCGCAACGAACAGACCGTCACCACCGGAAGAGCAAGCGCCTCGGCGAGACCCAGGGAAAGAGAGCAAGCGGTCCTGAGGCCGGTGAACGCACCCGGGCCACGACCAAAAGCGATGCAGTCGAGGCTCTTCACCCCCTCTTCGAGCCCACGGCAGAGCTCGTCGGCGACTCCGAGCAGATTGCCCTGACGCCGGACCTGCTCGGCCGTCCCTTCCCACTCCACCAGCGCATCCCCTGTCAGCAATGCAACGGAGACGGTTTCGGTGGACGATTCGATCGCAAGAATGTTCATCCGCCAATTCTACCGGCAAGCGCAACGCGCCGGTAGAACGCGCTCAGCCTGTCACCGCATCCGCACGTTCAGGCGCAGAAATCCTGATCAGCCAGCGACAAGCAACCGATACTCCATCGACTTTCCCCGGTGCTATCTTCGCGCGGGTCATCACTGCCGCCAGCCAGCCGTAGTCCATCGCGCCCAGCGCGGGCCTCAGCACCTCTATCCCGCTCACCTTGCCATCCCGGGAGACGAGGATGGCAAGATCGATGTCACCCAGCTCCCTCAGGCGCTCGGCATCGGCATCGGACATCGTCAGCTCTTCGAGGAAGTAAGGCCCCTCGGCAAGCTCAGCCCCAGTTCCCTGCTCTGCGGTTTGATCCCGGATCTGAGCCTCCTCCTGTTCCGGCTCGATTTGAGACGAAGGCGACGGAACAGTCCGACTATTACCGGCAAAAACGGGAGCAGGAGTCCCTTTGCCGCGGTCAAGGGGGACAAGCTTGACGGAAACGCCTCCCCGCCCCAATGCGCCCAGCCCCCCTCCCCCTACAGCCCGGCAAGTCAGCAGCAGAGCACCATGGATCGCGAAGGACAAGGCAAAGGCGGCGGCCAACCGCCTTTTTCCGAAGAGACACACAGGCAAGACAGAGGCCTAGTTCAGGATCTCGCGCCAGTTGACGCGAACACCCTTGCCATAATTACGCCCGAAGCTGCCGGACAGAGCCTGAATCTGCCCTCCCGCGGCGGTCGGATCCCCGGTCGTCAGGATTGCGCGAATCTTGCCCGATGCATCCTTGACGAACTGAACCTTGACCAGATAGCTGCTCGACGACAGATACTCGACCGTCACATTGTCGATCGTGATCCGCGATTTCCCGGTATCGTACTCGGCAGCGTAGGTCTTGCTTGCAGCGCCGGGAGAGCATACATCGGTACTGGGCAGATAGGCAGTCCAGGAAACGACGCCTTCGTTGGCGACGATGGACGAAGTGATCTTCTCGGAGGAAGAGATCAACTCGTAGTACCAGCCCATCGGATAATTCAGATCCTTCGCATAGCCGAGCAGAAGATTAGTGTTCTTGACCATCTGGGAACGCGTGATCGGGAATGAACCATTCGTTGGAAGGCTGGATTGATTGCTGGCAGCCGGCGAAGGGCCGTAGGCCCGGGTGCGCGACCCATCGCGGAAGGCATAGAAGCTCTGCTGATTCGCCGTCACCAGATCCGAACTGGCGAGCAGTTTCCCGGTTCCGATGAATACCCAGCGATCCTTCGCGTTGTCGCCAATTTCAATGCGCGGTTCCACAGTGACCGGCTGAGCTGTTCCTGACGAATCCGCGAGCGTCGCAAACTTGAGCGGCGAAGGGTAAGAACCCGAAGAGGCGGTCAGATCGAAGCGCCAGACGTTCCCGAGCAGATCCCCCCCATAGACATAGTCGAGCGTGAAGTCAGCCGAATCCTGGATGAAGGCGGCCGGGTGGGCAAATCCACTCGGGGAATCCGCGCTCCCCGCTCCGGTTGAAATTTTCTCAATCAGAGCCCCGGTTTTCGCATTCAGGACATACAGGAAGCCCTTGCCACGGTGGGTCGCATCGGAACCATCCACATTGTTGTAACCCGATGAGAGAATTACGACCCAACCATCACGCTTGGTCTTTGCGATAACCGGACGTCCAAAGGAAAACCCCATGTCTTCATCGGAAAATTCCCAAAGCACTTTTCCGGCCAGCGTCGCCTCGGACGTGATAGCGGAAGGCTGGGTCACATCGATTGCAAAGTAGCCCCTTCCGCCTTTACCAAGGCCGCCGACCAGAATTGAATGCCAGTCGCCGCCCGCGGATGGCGTTGCCCCCAGAGTGCGCGAGAAGTCGACATCCCGGACATAGGGAGTCTGATCGACGTAGTATTTGTGGATGAATCCCCCCAGAGCCGAACGCGCAGCAAGGCCATCAACCGATGGCGTTGCCGTTGTCGACGGCCCCCGGAGCACAAAGCTCGGGATGTACGCCCACTTTTCCATTCCTCCGTCGACTTGAGTCGCACTGACGTCGCCGCTGAACGCGTGAAGCATTCCATCGTTGGCGCCAACATAGACACGCGGTGCGCGCGCAATTCTCGTGAAGGTCGAATAGCCCGGATTGTAGGCATCCTTGTATGTTGCATCGGGACCCGCCACGACAGTCGCTTCGGAAGAAACGATATCCCCGAGCAGGTGAGGACGAATTCGATAGAGAGTGCCCTCGTTGCTCTTGTCGCCACGCAGATAGTTGAGCATTTTCAGCTGGTCGGTCGCCGTCGCCCCCAGATAGTTTTTCTGAACCGAACTCAGACTGTCGAGCCGGAAAGGCACCCCCTTGATTGCGGTCGTCAGAGCCGGATTCGTCGTCGCAATAAGCCGCCCGGTATTCCAGAATGCACTGTCCGTCGCCTGACCATCGAGCTTGGCCTGCGCGCTCCAGACATTGCTCACGAGAGGGGTTCCGCTCGAATCGACCGTAATCGTATTGCCGAGCACATCGCCACTCCAGTCCTTGGAATTGTACTTGACCGTATAGGCTCCCGCGCTGGTTGACTGAAAGTTGATCGAACTGAGCGATGCGCCGGCCGAAGACAGGCTCTTGGAAAGAACGGCTGTAAAGATCGACTTCAGCGATGAGATCATCGTATCCGGCCGATCCCCGGTGAAATAGTTATCCGGCCGCTTGCCGCCATTGGTCACCCCCATCGTGCTCGTGACTGCATCGGTGAATGCATCGCTATTCGTGTGCCAGGTCGAGTCACTCGCTGGAATGCCGTTCGCGTTGATGTCATCAAAACCGCCATACTTTGCCGCGAGCCACATTTGGTTATTGACTTTGCCCTGTCCTCCCGACTCACGAACATCCATCCAGAAAGTCTGAGCGGTCTGCTTGCCCAGCGTCCAGGGCTTGTCCGGGTTATCGATCAGGATGTCGTTCGTGTTCGCCCAATAGGCGAGCCCGGCAACATGAAAAGAAGCGGACCTCCCCGGCGAATACGATCCGAGAAAAGTAGCTGAATAGCCTTCGCGCTTACCGACCAGATCGGTTAGCTTTTTGGCATTGAGATTATCCGGATCGTCCGTTATGGCTCCGCCCATCGGGTGCCCAGAATACCCGGCGAGCGTGTTCCCTGGAATATCGACATCGGTGTGGGTGTTGGTATCTGCGATGCCGACAAAGTTGCTCCGCTGGCAGGAGTACTGAACCGGACGCAAGGGCCGGCTCGACTCCTCGTTCGATTCATCGACGGGTGTCGTGATGATGGGAAAGCCGTCATACATCGCCGTGGTCAGGCCCGAAACATAGCCCGCGGCCGGCCCAAGATTGCGCAGAGCCCGCAGTCCTGCGTAGTAGAGTTCGCTCAGCGTATCGTAGCTCACATAGCCGTTCGCCTTGCCAAACTTGTTCAGATAGTTGATGACACCGCTCTGCACCACGCCATGAGCGCTTGCTGCCGCATCCGCAGAATCCGGATTGGCGACATAAACGCCATAGGCATCCCATTCAGCATTGGAATTGCTCGGAGCGGCTCCACTGGGAACCGCGAGGGTTGGCCCCACAGATTTCAACCTCGCCCTGAGCACGCCCTTGGGGTGAGTCTGCGTCGTATCGAACTGGTACGCCGACACGCCATAGCGCATCCGACTGGCATTCTTCTGAATCAAACCGGTCGGCTTGTAGTCCTCAACATCGCCAGAACCGGTTCTTACTAGCCCGTAATCCGTACAAGGCATGTAATCCCCATCGGCCGAGTATTCGAGACCCCCCGGCGCAGAAGCGTTGCAAACCTCGACGCGAACAAGATAGGTGTACGTATAGTTCGTACCCGACGTGGCGGGAAAACTACTGCTGTTTGAGATCTGCATCACCCGACCACGGGTATTGGTATCGCTCCAGGGATTCAGTTCGGTTCCGCCGTTGGTCACGCGGACATAGAGATTGGACCAAGTAAATGGAGTGACACTGCTCACTCCGACCGCGGGGATAGACGAACCGCCGGCGGAAATACTGGAGTTGCTGATCCATTTGACAGGAAACTGGTCATGACCGCCGGTTCCGACATGCCGGGTCTTTTCGACTACAGTCTGCGTCGACGTATCGATCACCCGATCCCCGCCGGTCAGCGCAAATCGAAACTCATCCAGCGCATGCATCGTTGCCCAGTTCAGGAAATTTCCACTGAACGCGCTCGAGCATCTGTGCCTGCTCGTTCCGGAGCCAACCGCACTCGGCTTGAAATACTCGGTAAGGACCGCGGTCGAGCTGCGAGCGCCCCCCGGAGCGATTGGCTTGTTCGGATCTGTTGAGGTATCCGACTTATAAACATAGCAGCGCTCGGGATCAAAGTAGCCGATATAGCGCCGGCTCTCGAAATAGCAGGCGCCAACTCCGGTGCTCGGACGCCCTGGACATTCAAGGCCGGTCACGGTGCTGACATTATCGCTATAGGCTGCGACTACGCCGGTCGGCCACTCGACCGACAAGGTCAGCATCATGTTCGGAGGAACATTGTTCGTCACGAACATTGGCTGATCGGAAAGGTCTGTTGCCGCCGCGAAAGCCGGGGGCGCGGAAGTCATGCCCAAGGCGGCAGCCAGAAACACAAGCTCTACGCGCACAAATCTGATCAGCAAGGACAACAGTCGCATGATCATTCTCCTAGAATCACTTTGACCTCAAAGCCGGACAGCCTCAGGGGCGGAAGATCACCTGCACATAGCTGACCGTGCTCCGCGCACCATCAACCCGAGCGGTCACGCGCAGCAGAGGCACGGCCTCACTACCGGTGTGTTTGTCTGAATCCGTTTGCGCTGTCGTCGAAACCGACGCGACATTGCAGTTCGTTTCGGTCGGCGCTCCGCTCGCCGAGCAACGCCTGTCGATCACATAGCGAACCGTCTCCCCCGTCGTCGTCGTCATCTGACATTTCGGGTATTTCGCATCAAAGGAGCTCGCAGTCAGCAGGATGTTGGGAATGCCACGCAGATCAGAACCATCCGTCGCATCTGCAGCCTTGCCATTGAAGCCGGTCGACCGATAGCAATTGTCCGCGCTATCCGAATTCGCACTCGTCGCCCCCGACAGAGCCCCAGCCGGCGAGCTCGTCGAATCAAACTTCCCCATAGCTGCACTGACTCCGTATTCCGCGGCCATCACGGTCCGCAGCTTGAAGGCCATGTTCCCGGCCGTGATGTTCGCGGTATCGACCGAGCCCATCAGCGCAACAGCGGACAGCGCCAACAGCACGATCGCCATCAACGCAAAGATCAACACGATGCCGCTCTGGCTTCTATAACTGCGCATGATTCACCCAATTCTTCCGTTGCGAAGTCTTCAGTTTCGCGTCATGTTCGTCATCTGCCGCAAGGGAATCGTTAAATCGAATACCTTGTAGCGGTAATAACGATCGGGCACCGTAATCTCGATCGAGGCCGCATCGGAAAACAGCGTCAGCTTCTCGGGCGAGACTTCCGTCTTCTCGCGCTGTGAATTCCTCGCCACAACCGCCAGACGCAATGCCCTCATTCTCAAAATCGTATCGGCCACCAGGTTGCCCGCAGCCCAGTCCCCTTCCGGTTTGACCCAGGACGAGACGACAGGATTTGTCGCAGAATCGGCCACTCCATATAGCGCCTTGAGCGCCACGACGCCATCGGAGAGGCTCTGCATCGAATTGGCCAGCATGTCGTAGCTGAGCAAGGCATCGCTGCTCACACCATCACTCCCCACAGTGAACGCCAGAAAGTGGGGGCTCGGCCCCAGATCGGCGACCAGGGAACTCTTCGTATAGGAATTGAAGGCGGAAGCCCCCGTGTATTTCATCCCGGTTCCCGTTAGCGAAACCGTCGAATAGATCACCTTGACGCCATTCTCGGTGTATTCCTTGTCTTCAATGCTGACCGCTTCGGCGATATCGCAGCTCGCCGAACCCGCCACCCGATCCTGATCGACCCCCAGCAGCAGATCGTGCTGCGTAACGCTCGCTGAATCGGTTATTTCATTGATCCCCATTTTGGAGGCGAAGGCGACCTTGCTCAGACTTCCGCTGCCGATCAACGTCGGCGACAAAGCCTTGGCGATCGACGGATGCTGGCCGGACATCACGATGATCGTGTCGATGGCGTCCCCCTGCTTGACGATGACCGGCGAGAGCAGAAGATTGAAATCGATCACCGTCTTGAAAGGCTCCGGATAGGACGAGCTTGCATTGCTGCCCTCCGCGTCCGTCCCCATCACCAGCGCACCACTGCGGTAGACATTGAGCGGGCAACCGAACGCGTTGGAGATCGTCGCAAAGTTCGATCCTCCCATCCGAATGTAGCGCTCCAGCATCAAGCCCGAATAGGCGCCGTTCTGTTGTGCATCGTCCCCGCCGGTCGTTGTCCGTTTGTACGCTTCGCTGGCCACCATAACCTGCGTAATCGCGAGCACGGTCACCAGCGCAACCGCCATGCCCACCAGCAGATCGACGAGGGACGCCCCCCGCTGCACGCATCGCAATGACTTATCCATCATTTCGAATCCAGAATCGATGTCACAACATACTTGCGAATCGCCGAATCGTTCTTCGCCTGCCACTTCAGGGTTATCGTCACCTCACTCGAATTCGCGGTTCCGAATACGACGGAAGGCTCAGCCCCGGTGATCTTTGCCCCTGGCAACACCGCGTAGACGCGATCGTCGCGCCACTTCTTGAAAGCGTCGCCATCAGGAGAGGCAAAACTCGTTTTGCGCCCAACCTCGTCGGACACCTGCATTTGCGCAACCAGAGAGTCAACCAGAAAGGCTGCATCGGTACGGAACTTCGCTTCGGTCGAGTTCTTGATCGACGCCGCATACATACCGACCAGCCCGAGAATCCCGAATGAAAAGATGAACACCGCAACCAGGGCTTCGAGCAGAACAACACCGGTTTGGCGAATGGCACAATTCTTCCTGATCATGATCATTCTCCGCATCCAGCCGGATCTCCCGAGCCTCTTTTCGGATCGCACATTCTCAGCTTTCCCCCCGTTGAAACGAGGATGCGCAGACAGCGCACATCGCCGCCATCGGTTTCGCATTTGCCGCTCGCGTTGCTGATATTGATCTGCCCCGAGTTTGCAAGCGTCGTTCGCCCCAGACCATTGAAAGTCACGCTGGCAAAGTCTGAACTGATGTCAACTCCCGCGCCTCCTGCGTCACCATAACCGGCACGCAAAGCCGCACTTCCCGCACAGACAACCCAGTTGCGCCCACTTGTCTCGGCCGTTGATGCGCAGCCCGGAGTCGCCGCCGAGGTAAACCTCAACTCGACGTTGGCATTGCGTTTCGCCGCCTCCATCTTCGCGAAGCGCAGTCCGTTCTGCACCGATTCGGCGACCGTCCTGACCTTGACATTGCGCGTCCACTGCACGAAAGCCGGCATCGCCATCGTCGTGGCAATCGAAAGGATCACGATCACCGTCATCAACTCGATCAACGAGAAGCCCCGCGCAAGAGTCTTCATCAGTAGCACTCTCCGCCCTTTTTGGCGATCCAACAGCTATCGCTCGTTATTCCCCAGGAAGTTGCCGTCGTCGACTTCGCATTCGTATCGGTCACCTTATAGGTGAAACCGGAAACCGAGTCCTTGCCGGTCGCGGTCAGCGTGTAGGTCTGTGTGCCGCCGTCATCGACCGCGGCACAGGTATAGGTGAAGTACTTGCCGGTCGGCATCGCGATGCCACAGGTCGTTCCGGCCGCCGCATCGGCATAGCGACTGTTGTCCTGGTAGTACTGTTCGAGCTTGATCCGCAAATCCGACAGCGTGCTGAAGGCTTCGGGGAGCTTGCTGCGCAGCACATAGTCCGAATAGCTCGGCAGCGCAATCGCCGACAGGATCGCCACGATCGCAAGGACGATCATTACCTCGATCAGCGTAAAGCCATGGTTCAAACCCGGCCAGCCCTTTTGCCCCGTCATCATGCAGCCCCCATCGTCTCCGGTGAGCAGAGCCGCTCACACTCTCTGAATGTTTAGTGACAAAACGCTGGCTGCGCCATCCACAAGAGAACCCATCCGACGAAAGGCCGCGCAAATGCGATGAACGCAGAAAAACAGTCTCACGCAGAAGCAGACACGACAGACAAATAGAAAATGTGATTTCAAACAAATTCATCACGCGCAGCTTCAGTCAGGTGCCGCCTTGGCTGCGCGACAAGGCTCCAACTCTTTTAGCAAAGAGATCAAAGGTCGACTTAAAATTTACAGAAGTTTCAAAAACATTTTTTCAGCCCCCCCCCCCGCAGGCTGCACCCTCTGCCGATCGCCTCGCCGCAACGGCACCAGTGCGGCTTCCGCGCCACATCGAGCTCAACGTTCAGCCAGAACGAAAGATCGAAATCAGCAAAGACGAGGAAAACACCGCTCATCCCCGCGAGTCCTCCGTTCATCTGAAATGCATAGCCCCGCCCCGAACTGCCCATGAAAATCGCCCCCAGCACAAGGGAGGACACACCATGGCGCAAGAGCGTCTGCGCGACGAGCTCGGTTTCACGCTGATCGAACTGCTGGTCACTATCGCCATCGGAGCGATCGTCGCCGCTTTCGCGCTGCCCAACCTGAGAAACACGATCCTGATCAACCGGGTAGCCGGCACCAACATGAGCCTGCAGGCGGATCTCGCCTATGCGCGCAGCGAAGCGGTGAGGACAGGCAAAAACATCATCGTCTGTCCCGCCGACGTACTTAGCGGAAGCACACCGACCAGCTGTGGCGGAACGGCAGACTGGTCGAAAGGCTGGATCGTCTTTGCCGATGCCGATCGGGGCGACGACAAGGATGATTCAGAAACAATCCTTCGCCAGCGGGCGCCGGAGAAGAACATCACGATCACCGGCACGGCTTCCGATGTCGCAAGCACCCCCTTCCTGATCAAGGCCACCCCGAACGGGGAGTTCCCCCGGTACGGAGCAATCAAAGTTTGCGGCAACGGTCTCGCCTCGTTTGATGTCAGCATCCAGATGAGCGGCAACATCCGCTCTGCCGCTTCCTCTTCGACGAGTTGCCCATGAAACCCGATTCCGAAGAACGAAAGTTCGCAATGAAAGCCGCTGCGCAGAACAAATACCTGAACCGAGCCAAGGGCATGATCCTGCTCGAAAACCTGGTCTCGATGCTGCTGATCTCATTCGCACTGCTCGGCATGGCCGGACTGATCATCAAAACCCTGAGCCGCGAGAAAGAGTCTGTCTATCACTCGCTCGCCGCCGTCCAGGCTCAGGACATTGCGGAGAGGATGAGGGCGAACAAGTCCGCCTTCACCGCGGGGACTTATCTGTCGAAACTGAACGCGACAGACACCGCGCCGGCTTCGCAGTCCTGCTCGGCAGGCGGCTTTGGCGCGGCAGCGACCCCTGCAGCCTGTACGACGGTCAAACTCGCCGAAGATGACGCCTACTCCTGGCGGCAGTGGATCGCCAAGTCGCTACCGGGAGGGATAGGAATCGTCTGCCAGGACGACTCGCCCGACGACGGCACCATTGCCGCCCCGGCCTGTGCGGGCGGCAGCAAGGTCGTGGTCAAGATCTTCTGGCGCGATAAAAAGAACGGCGGCCGAGCGACCGACTCGACCGACACTCAACGCTTCGTGATGGTATTTCAACCATGATCAGTCATCGCATCCGAAACCACGGTTTCACCCTCGTCGAATTGATGGTCGCGATGGTCGTCGGACTGCTGATCTCCGGCGTCGCGATCGCCGTCTTTGCGATGACCAAGAACACCTCCCGGATCGGCGATGCGCTGTCCCGCTACCAGGAAGGTTTCCGTTTCGGCACTCAGGTCATGTCGCGCGACATCCGGATGGCGGGCTATTTCGGCTGCAACTCAACGCTCAACCACCAACCCGCCGATCTGATCAGTGGAACGGTTGACGACACGCATTACACCGGTGCCATCAAAGGCTATGGCGGCACTGAGAGCATTGCGACGCTGACCAACCGGGTTTCGGGAACCGACGCGCTCCGCATCCAGTTCGGCAACGCCGAATCGCATCGCCTCAGCGAAGCGATGACAGACAAGAGCAGTGAGGTCAAGCTCAACAAGACCTCGGATTTCAAAGCAGGCGACAGTGTCGTGATCGCCGACTGCTCAGCCGCATCGTCCTTCAAGCTTACCTCCGTGGAAACAGCGGGTAGCGTAACCACGCTGGAGCACACCACCGCATCGAACAGCTCGGCCGAGCTTGCCAAGAAGTTCGACACAAGCGCCGAAGTGTATGCCCTGGAAACGACCTACTTTTATGTCGCCCAGAACGGAGAACGGCACCTTCTGATGCGCAAGATCCTGCGCGGCTCGACGATGACGGAAGAGGAAATCGCCGACGGCATCATGGATTTAAAGCTTCTCTACGGAATCGATACGGACAGCGACACGCAGCCAAATAAATATGTCAAATCCACCGACGTGACAAACTGGAACACGGTCAGCGCGGTTCGCCTCTGCATGATCTCCCGTAGCGAAAACGACAATCTCAGCAGCAAGGCGCAGAAGTATTACGACTGCAGCGGAACCCAGGTAACGGCCAGCGATCGCAGGCTTTACGCTCCGGTATTCCTGACGATTTCTCTGCGCAACCGGACGAACTGACCATGTCCAGATCCGATAACAAATTTCCTTTCCGCGAAAGTCAAAAGCAGGCCGGTTTCTCACTGGTGGTCGTGCTGGTTTTCATGATGGTGATCATGATGCTGGGCATCACCGCGATGCAGGCAGCGGGACTTCAGGAGAGAATGGCAAGCCACAGCCGCGATCGCGCGATCGCGCTCCAGGCGACCGAGACCACGCTGCGAGAAGGCGAAGCAGCGACCCGCGAAATCTCCGCTTTCGACGGCGACTCGTCCTGCACCAATGCCTTCTGCTCCACCGGAAACGCGCCGGATCTCTATAGCTATACTTGGGACGATGCAAAATCGGCGACCGCGAGCAGCTCCGAGCTGAGCGCCACCCTCGCCACCTCTCCCCGCTATTTCATCGAATACACCGGACTGATTCCGAACCCGGGCAGCGGCGGTCCGGCCAAAACCTTCCGCGTCACGGCCCACTCGACGGGCCAGAACAGCAGCACGATCGTCACTCTTCAAAGCGCCTTCTATCCCGTCAAGTGATACGGGACATCCGGCTGGGGTTCTCCATGACATTTCAAATCAGATTCTTCCAAAAAGCGGCTCTGGGCATCGCGCTGGTGGCTCATCTGTGCGTACCGCTGACCGCAACAGCCTCACAGCTAGTCCTTCCGGACGAACCACTCTTCACGTCCTACACGGCCTCGCCGATCGTGATGCTGGATATCTCGCGAGATCACCAGCTCTTCTACAAGGCCTACAACGATTACACGGATCTGAACGGAAACGGGACGCTCGATTCGACCGAGACGACCTTCAACAACAGTTTCCTTTACTACGGCTACTTCGATCCGACCAAGTGCTATTCGTATGCGAACAGCAAATTTTCTCCTGCCACTGCGGGCGGAGGTAGCACAGCCCCCAGCAGCTGCAGCGGCAACTGGAGCGGCAACTTCCTGAACTGGGTCTCGATGTCCCGCCTGGACATCATGAGAAAAGTGCTGTTCGGCGGCTTGCGATCTTCCGAAACGAGCAGTTCGACGGTACTCGAGAGGGCAACGATCCCGACCGATGCCCACTCCTGGGTCAAGTACTACACGGGCAGCAATCTCGGGAATTTCACCCCGTTCACGAGCGCCAACAACCCCAATGGGGTTTCCTTCTGCAACACCAGCTATGCGACCACAGGCAAGTCCCATTCGACCACCGCCGCACCGGTTTTCCGCAGAGCCAGCGGGGACTACCGGAACTGGACATCGAACGAACTCAAGCAATGCTATTGGAAAGGCGACTACTCGACCACGTTCAACCCGAGCAGACCGAGCAGCGATGCCGAGTTCACCGTCCGCGTCGACGCCTGTGTCAGCGGCAAGATAGGCACTGAAAACTGCAAATCCTACGACGGAACAAATTACAAGCCGATCGGTTTACTCCAGAAATATGGAGAACGGGCCGGCACGACCTCCGATTACCGCCCGCGGATCTACTTCGGCTTGATGACAGGTTCCTATGTCAAGAACATCTCTGGCGGCGTGTTGCGCAAAGCGGCGACGCTTCCGCTGTCCAATACGGGCGATACGACAAAGGACGAGATCAAGGCCTCAGATGGAACCTTTACCGGCAACGACGGGATCATAAAGACCATCTCCAAACTGAGGATATACGGATACAACTACGATTCCGGTCTTTACTTCGGAGGCAGTGGAGAATCCGACTCCTGCAATTACCAGCAGACCGGAATCGTCAGCGACGGGACAGGCCAGAACCAGCAGGGCAAACCTGCGAATGAAGGCAACTGTGCGAGCTGGGGGAATCCGATGTCGGAAGTCTACATCGAATCGCTGCGCTATCTGGCGGGCAAGACCCCGACCAGCGCTTTCCTCTATAGCGGAACGAGCAATGCAGACAGCCGGGTCGGCCTGTCCACTCCCGCCGATTGGGGCAGTGGCCCGCTGACCAAGGACAATTACTGCTCGCCGCTCAACGTATTGATGTTCAATGCATCGGTATCCTCATTCGACAGCGATCAGGCCAGCACGCCCTTCACATCCCTCAAGGGATCCCCCAACCTGAGCAAATGGACCGATAGCGTAGGAAGCGGAGAGGGGATCAGCGGGACCTCGGCTTTCGTCGGACGAATCGGCGGGAGCGGTTCAGACGAAGGCATCTGCACGGCCAAGACCGTCTCGTCGCTGAGCTCTTTCTCCGGAATCTGTCCTGAAGCCCCCAGCCTCTATGGCAGCTATTTCATGGCCGGGGCTGCCTATTTCGCACACACCAATGCGATCCGCGACCGTATCTCGGGGGCCAACGACTCCTCGACCCCCTATACGGTCAAAAGCTACGCAGTCCAGATGGCCACCAACGTTCCCCGGATCAAGATCCCCGGAACCAATGTCGTGATCCAGCCCGCCTATTTCTTGCAATACGGCAATAACGGAACGGGAACGATCGTTGACTTCCGGATCAAGACTCTGCCGACGGCCACGGGAGGAAAGTTCGAAATCCTCTGGGAAGATAGCAACCAAGGTGGCGACTATGACCAGGACGTCCGGGGCACGATCGAATACACGGTCTCTGGTTCTACGCTGACAATTTCGACGCAGGTAACTTCCGCGTCTACCGCCCATGCCCAAGGCTTCGGGTACACGATCTCCGGAACGGACAAGGATGGCGCGCACTTCCACTCCGGAATCTATGGCTTCAAGTATTCCGACTCGGCTTCGAGCGCCTGCGCTTCAGGGTGCAATGACTCGACATCTTCGAACTCTGCAGGACCAGTCACCACGGCCACCTATACGATCGGCAACGGTAGCGGCGCCAAAGCGCTCGAAGACCCGATGTTCTATGCCGCGAAATGGGGCGGCTTCGACGCAACAGACAGCGTAACGACCCCCTCCAGCGCCTCTTCCTGGGACAAGCTCAACAACACGACCGGCACAGCCGGTGCAGACGGCCTGCCCGACAACTACTTCTATGTGACGAACCCGGGCATCCTCGAGGCCTCTCTCGATCGCGCGCTCTCCGGCATCAGCGACACGACCGCCGGTTCAGCAGCCTCTGCGAGCACGGGAACCCTGCAGACGGGCACCAGCATCTATCAGGGCCTATTCACTCCCAAGAGCTGGACCGGCGATCTACTCGCATATTCTCTCGATCCATCCTCACTCGCACTGACTCAGAGCTGGAGCGCTGCAGCGCAGCTGGGTAGCAAAGCGGCGACCGACCGGGTCATCCTCACGACGAGCACCACGACGACGACCGACGCGGGAGGCAATACGAGCACGACGCGCAGCGGCACTCCGTTCCGCTGGACCAATATCGGCGCCGCGCAGAAAACCGCTCTGGGCTATGACAGCGCTGTCACCGGCAGCGAAACCACGGCACAGAACCGGCTCAGCTATATCCGCGGCGACGCGAGCAACGAAGGGGCGGACAGCGGCAAGTTCCGCGTCCGCACGACCAAGCTCGGCGACATCGTCGACTCAAACCCGGTCTATGTCGGCAAGCCCGCCGGTCAATACAATTCGACCGACCGTTTCCTGAGCGCCTACATGAATTCGGATTTCCTGACATTCCGAACGAACAACAAGAGCCGCACTCCGGTCGTCTATGTCGGAGCGAACGACGGCATGATGCACGGCTTCAACGCGACGACTGGCGCCGAAGTGCTCGCCTATGTTCCCAGTCAGGTCTATGGCGCCATCGCGACGCTGAGCAACCAAGGCTATAACAGCAGCCACAAATTCTCGGTCGATGGCTCCCCGGAGGTCGCCGATGCGCAGATCGGCGCAAACTGGAAGACCGTGCTGGTCAGCGGCCTGAGGAAAGGCGGAAAAGGCATCTTCGCTCTGGACGTCACTAATCCCGCAAACTTTACCGAAGCCAATGCCAGCTCGCTGGTTCTCTTCGAATTCCTCGACTCCGACGATAGCAGCGGCGATCTGGGTCACATCTATGGCAACCCGGTCATCGCGAAGATGGCCAATGGCAAGTGGGCCGCGATCTTCGGCAATGGCTACAACAGCACCAGCGAGAAGGCGGTTCTCTATATTGTCTTTCTGAAGGCCAGCGGCGGAAGCTGGGCCGCCACCGACTACGTCAAGCTCACCGCAGAAACGGGAGGCTCGAACGGTCTGGGGCCGGTCACCGCTTTCGACATCGATCTGGATGGCGTCCCCGATGCGATCTATGCCGGCGACCTGAAGGGAAATCTGTGGAAGTTTAACGTGGCGAGCACCGATCAGAGCAGTTGGTCGGTCGGACTCAGCGGTTCGCCGCTGGCCATCGCCTGCTCGGCCAGTCCGTGTACCACCAGCAACCGTCGCCCGATCACCAGCGCTCCGGCCGTGACCTGGCACCCGAACGACACCAGCACGACACTGGTCTATTTTGGCTCCGGACGCTACCTGACCAGCGGCGATGTAACCTCGTCGCAGACCGACGCGATGTACGGTGTCTGGGATAAGGACATCGCGACAACGCGTGCAGATTATCAGTCCCAGACCATCAGTGCGGGCACGGATGACGGCACGCGCACGGTCACCAATGTCGCGATCACCTGGGGCTCTGGCGCAGGAAAGAAAATGGGCTGGGTCGAGGACTTCCCGCAAAGCGGTGAGAGGCAGACCGGTACGATCACCGTGCTCGGCGGTACGGTCTTCTACAACACCTTCCTGCCCAACACCAATCTCTGCGACTGCGGCGGAACCGGCTATCTGATGGCCGTCTCCTATCTGAACGGCGGGCTGACTTCAGGGGCTTTCTCGGGCCAGGCTTCCAGTGTCGTCGGAGTTTCGGTCGGCGGCGTGCTGGGCGGCAGTGCGATCCTGCCTCCGGGCAAGGACGGCACCAGTGCCGCCGTCAGCAATACGACAAAGCCTTCCGACCCGACCCAACCCAAACCGGTTACGACCAAGCTCAATGGCAACGCACTGGGTGGCACGCGGATAAGTTGGCGAGAAGTGATTCAGAAGTGAGGAGGCTCCCACGGGAGTGAAAATGAACATGAAGAAAAACGGATTTACGCTGATCGAAATAATGGTTGTGATAGCGATCGTCGGTATTTTGACGGCGATCGCTCTGCCCAACTACCTCGAGCACGTCAAGGCCGGTCATCGGTCCGAGGCAAAGGCCGATCTGACCGAACTGGCCCAGTTCATGGAGCGCTATTACACCGAGAACAACAAGTACTCCGGGGCAACGACCAGCTCATTGCCATTCTCCCAATCGCCCCGTTCCGGAACAGCCTACTATTCCGTGAGCTTGACGACCGCAGATGACAAGCCGGACACCTTCACACTGACCCTGACTCCGACCGGAACAATGGACGGGGATCGCTGCTCGACCCTGGCTCTGGATCAGTCCGGCGCATTCACGAAAGGGGCGAGCGCGCAAGCGAACTGCTGGTGAGAACTCCTGCATTCCCGAAGGAAGATCGCCGGCTCACTCTCGCTTTCTTCCTCGCGGTTTCGTTGCATTTCTTTGCGCTGCTCTCGGGTCCAGCTGAACATCACGGACAAACGGGCAGCACAAAGCTTTCCGCTCGTCTGAATCCGCTTCAGACGAGACGGCCAGCAGAGGCCAGCCACGACGATCGTCAGGACGCCCCCAAGCCCCCCTCCCATGCGCCGTCCGATGCCAAGGCGGCTGAACTCAAGCCTACGCCGGAAAGCCGTGACACTTCCGCGCAGGGGAAGCGGAGCATCGCGATTCCAGGGCTTCCCGCCCCCTACTTCTCGCCTCTGGATCTGACCCAGAGCCCAAGCTTTGGCGAGGACATCCCGGAGTTCCTTCCGCTTGCGATCAGTCAGAAGGAAGGCCGGGTAATCCTGGTGATCTACCTCGACGAGAACGGAGTCATAGACCGGGTGGAATCGTCGAGCGAAGGGGCGGAAATGAGCGGTGCGGTCCGCTATCTTGAGCAGCTGGTCCGCTCAACCCCAATCAAGCCAGGAGAGATCGACGGCGAGCCCGTACGCACGCGCTGGGTCATCGAATTCTCGATCAGTCCGGGAAGCGACGACACTGTCGGCCCTTCCGCATCCGCTCCGCTCAGCCGCTGAGCGATCCCGCGCGCTGGCGGCGCTGCTCGAACAGACAGATCGCCGCAGCGGCCGCCACGTTCAAGGATTCGATGCCTGGCTGCATCGGGATGTGCACACCAAGCTGGGCGAGGTGCGCGACCCCCTCGCTGACTCCCTGCCCTTCCGAGCCGAAAACCCAGGCCACGGGAGGAAGAAGATCGAGGGCGTAGAGATCGGTCGCGCCGTCCAGTCGCGTCGCGGCGATCCGGCCGCGATAGCGCCCGAGTTCATAGGGCAGGTCGGCGACTTCGTGGATCGCAACGCAGAAGTGCGCGCCCATCGCGGCGCGCAGCACTTTCGGGCTCCAGGCCTGAGCGCATCCCGGCCCGAGTAGCACCTGATCGATTCCCGCCGCGGCGGCCGTGCGCATCAGCGTCCCGACATTCCCGGCATCCTGGACTCCGTCGAGAACCAGCCAGTCGCGCAGCGGATCCGGGGCGTGCTCCGGTGCCTCGGGCGCAAACAGGGCCAGCAAGGCGTGGGACGGATTGGCGGAACTGAGGCTAGCCATCAACGCCGGATCGAGCAGGCGGCACACAGCCTCGGGAAGGTGTGCGAGCAAGGCCTCGATCTCTGCGACCCGCTCCCCCGCGCTGGCGAAGACGGCGCGCAAGGAGCAATCGTGTTCGAGCGCTGCGCGGACGAGATGCGCGCCTTCGAGCACCGTGAGCTCATCGCTGCGGCGCGCGCGCGCGGAATCGATCAACAACCGGAGGCGCTTGAATTCAGCATTGTCGCGGGACGAGATCAGCTTCATTCGAACAATCGCCCCTGGGCGAGCAACTCGCGAACCGGCCGGTAGCTGCGCCGATAAAAGTCAGGAACACCATGAAGGCGCAAGGCCTCCAGGTGCTCGGCGGTCGGATAGCCCTTGTGGCGCGCCAGGCCGAACTGGGGGTAGCTGCGATCGAGTTCGCGCAGCTGCCTGTCCCGCTCGGTCTTCGCGAGGATGGAGGCAGCCGAGATCTCGGCAACGAGCGCATCACCCTTGACGATGGCCTGGACCGGTAGCGCCAGCGTCGGGCAGCGGTTGCCGTCGACCCAGACCTCAGCAGGCGCGATCTTCAGCGCCTCGACGGCGCGACGCATCGCAAGCATCGTGGCCTGCAGGATGTTGAGGCTGTCTATCTCGGCGGCGCTCGCCTCGGCGATCGCCCAGCAGAGCGCATGTTCGCGAATCTCTTCGGCGAGCGCTTCGCGCCGGTGCTCGGAGAGCTTCTTTGAATCCTTGAGACCGGCGATCGGGTGCACTGGATCGAGGATCACGGCAGCCGCGACGACCGCTCCGCACAGAGGCCCCCGACCGGCTTCGTCGACTCCGGCGAGCAGACCAGCGCTTCGTTCGGGCAGCGTCATGGCCGCCCCGCCAGCATCGCGAGCACGACTTCAGCCGCGCGGCGTGCGTTGTCGCGAGCCAGCGTCTTGTGCAGCGTTTCGAAGCGATCGATCAGCAGCCCGGTCGCCGTCGAATCACCAAGCCAGTGGGCAAGCGCCTCGGCCATCTTCCCGGGCTCGCAGTCGTCCTGCAGCAGTTCGGGAACCAGAGCCTCGCGGGCAAGGATGTTGGGCAATGAAACCCAGGGCAGATACATCAGGCGCTTGAGTATCCAGTAGGAGAAGCGCGAGATCCGATAGGCGACAACCATCGGACGCTTGAGCAAGGCGGCTTCGAGCGCCGCGGTTCCGCTCGCAAGCAGCACGGCGTCGGCGGCGATCATCGCCAGGTGCGAATGACCGATCATGATCGTGATCCGGGTGTTCGCATCGAGCTGGGCGGAGGCGATCGCCTGGGCGAGTCGATCCCGGGTTTCCCGGCTCAGCACGGGCGCGAGGAAACGGATATCGGGAAAGCGGCCCGCCAATATCTTCGCGCAAGACACGAAATGGTCGGCCAGCGCCTCGACTTCCCCGATCCGGCTCCCCGGCATCAGCGCGACGACTGCGCTCTCCGCGGGCAACCCCAGCTGCGCACGCGCCCCCGCCTTATCCGGGAAAAGCGGAAACTCATCAGCCAACGGATGACCCACAAAAGTCGCGGCAACGCCATGTTTCGCGTAGAGCTCAGGTTCGCAGGGGAAAAGGCACAGCACATGGTCGGCCGAGCGCTTGATTTTCCTGGCCCGCCCTCCCCGCCAGGCCCAAATCGACGGGCTGACATAGTGAAGCGTCCGGATTCCGCGCTTCTTGAGGCGGCGCTCAACGCCCAGATTGAAATCAGGCGCATCAATGCCTATGAACAGATCGACGTCCGCGTCCACGATTCGGCGCAGCAGATCGCGCCGGATCGCGAGCAATTCGGGCAGACGGCGCAGCGCATCGCCAAAGCCATTGACGGCCAGGCGCTCGCTGTCGTGCCAGGCGACCAGCCCCTCTTCGCGCATCTGCGCCCCGCCAATGCCGAGGAAACGCGCGTCAGGCAGCCTGGCCTTCAGAGCGGCGATCAGGCGAGCGCCCAATTGGTCGCCCGAAGCCTCTCCGGCGACCAGCGCTATCGTGACAGCCATGACTGTTCAGCGGACGATGCCGCGCCCCGGCGTCGCAAGAAACTCGACCATCTGGACGAGTTCAGGCACTTCGGCGGCGAGGGTGGCGATTTCCTGGCGAGCTTCGTCGAGAGTCTGTCCCTTGCGGTACAGGGCCTTGTATGCGCGTTTGATCGCGGTGATCGCCGAGGACGAGTAACCGCGACGGCGCAGGCCTTCACTGTTGATGCCGTGAACTTCGGCCGGGCTGCCATTGCACATCACGAAGGGCGGCAGATCCTGCACCAGGATCGTCCCGCCGCCGCACATGCTGTGCGCGCCGATGCGCGTGAACTGGTGAACAGCGGTCATGCCGCCCAGGATCACCCAGTCACCGACATGGACGTGCCCCCCAAGGGTCACATTATTGGCCAGGATGGTCCGGTCACCGAGCACACAATCGTGACCGACGTGGACCGAGGCCATGATCCAGTTGTCGTTGCCGATCCGCGTCACACCTGCATCCTGGGCCGTACCGGTGTTGAAGTTGCAGTACTCGCGAATCGAGTTGCGGTCGCCGATTTCGAGCCGGGTCGGCTCGCCTGCATACTTCATGTCCTGAGGACGCTCACCGAGCGAGCAGAACTGATAGATCCGGTTGTCCTTGCCAATCCGGGTCAGCCCGGTGATCACGACATGCGGTCCAATCCAGGTTCCGGCGCCGATCTCGACGCCTTCCCCAATGACGGAAAAGGGGCCGATCTCGACCCCTTCCGCTATCTTCGCATCGGGATGGATGATCGCAGTTTGATGAATCATGCAAGCCTCTTGAAGAAGCACATCAGATCGGCGGAAGCGGCGACTTCACCGTCTATCGAGGCCGTGCCGCTGTACTTCCACAGATCACCCTTGTTCTTGACCAGGCGCACGTCGAAGATCAGCTGATCGCCCGGCAGAACCGGCCGCTTGAAACGGACATTGTCGATGCCGGCGAAGTAAGCGACCGTATTCGCATCAGGCTTCACGTCGCGCGTCTTGTACGACATCACCGCGGCGGTCTGGGCCATCGCTTCGATGACCAGAACGCCCGGCATCACCGGGTGATGCGGGAAGTGACCGGTGAAGAACTGTTCGTTGACTGTGACGTTCTTGAGTGCCTTGATCCGTTCGCCGGGAACGAGTTCCAGTACGCGGTCGATCAACAGGAAGGGGTAGCGGTGCGGCAGGTATTGCATCACCTCGCCGATGTCCATGGTAATCAAACTTTACTCTCCAGTTCTGAGATCCGCTTTTCCATCTCCCTGAGCCTCGCCGCCATCGCGTCGAGATGCCGGAAGTGGGCGGCACTCTTCATCCATTCAGCGTGCTCCATGCCGGGCATCGCCGAAGTGTAAATTCCCGGGGTCGTGATCGACTTGCTGACCAGAGTCCGGGCCGAAACGACCGTATCATCGGCGATGTCGAGGTGGCCGCTGATCCCCGCCTGGCCACCGACCATCACCCGTGCGCCGATATGCGCGCTGCCGGCAACACCGACGCAGCCCGCCATTGCCGAGTGCTCGCCAATATGCACGTTATGGGCGATCTGGACGAGGTTGTCGAGCTTCACGCCCTTGGCGATGATCGTATCGTCAAGCGCACCGCGATCGACGGTCGTATTGGCGCCAATCTCGACGTCATCTCCGATCAGAACCCGCCCGATCTGCGGAATCTTGACCCAGGCCCCGGTGCGCTCGCGCGCATAGCCAAAGCCGTCGGCGCCGATCACGACACCGGCGTGCAGGATGCAGTTCGCCCCGATCACGCAGTCGTGATAGATCGCAACCTGTCCGACCAGCCGCGTATTCGATCCGATCCGCACCCCGGCATCGACCATGCAGCCCGGTCCTATCGTCACGTTCTCGCCGAACTCGCAGTCCGGACCAACATAGGCGAGTGGGCCGACGCGGGTCGAGGAAGGCAGCTCGGACTCGACGACAGCCCCCGGGTGAACACCTTCAGCCTGCTCGGGCGCAGGGTTGAGCCACTGGGCAAGGCGGGCGTAATACAGGTAGGGGTTATCGCAGACGATGCGCGGCAGCGCGGTCAAATCCATGGCGTTCTGCGCCAGGATCACCGCTGCAGCCCCGGTCTTCTCGAGATCTCTGCGGTGTTTGACCGAAGCGAGGAAGGCGATTTCGCCTTCCCCGGCGGATTGAAGGCTGCCGATCTGACGAATCTCGACCGAACCATTGCCTTCGACTCGCCCCCCGAGGCGGGAGGCGATCTCCATGAGCGTCGGCACGGCTTACTTGTCGGCCAACGCCTTGATGACCTTTTCGGTCAAATCGACGCGCGGGCTGATGAAAATCGCATCCTGAAGGATAGCGTCGTACTTTTCGGTCTCGGCGATCTCGCGGATCGCCTTGTTTGCGCGCTCGAGAACCGTCGCCAGCTCTTCGTTGCGGCGCTGGTTCAGATCTTCGCGGAACTCGCGCTGACGACGCTGAAACTCACGGGTGGCCTCGTTGAAGTCACGCTCCTTGTTCTTGCGCTCGCCATCGGACATCGTCACGCTGTTCTTTTCCAGGTTTTCCTGCATCCCCTGAAGCTGCTTGGCAAGCTTCTGGAGATCCTGGTCACGCTTTTCAAATTCCTTCTCGAGCTTCTTTTGTGCCTTAACAGCAGGAGGCGCTTCGCGCAAGACCCGCTCAGAATTCACGAAGCCGATCTTGCTCTGGGCGCACGCACCCGTTGCAATACCCAGACCGATCGCAGTCACCAGCAAGCCACGAACAAAACTCACAACAACCTCCTCGGGATCAGAAAATATTGCCCAGTTGGAACTGGAAGCGCTGGGTCTTGTCGCCTTCCTTCTTGTTCAGCGGTGTACCAAAGCTGAATTTGAGCGGACCAATCGGCGAGATCCAGGCCAGAGCCAGCCCCGCACTATACCTCAGATCGCGCAGATTGACGGTCTGGCTGGCGCCCCATACCTGGCCGCCATCGACGAAGGCGCTGATCCGGAAAGTCTTGTCGATCCCGGTGACTGGCATCGGCGCGTAGTACTCGGCGCCAAAGGTGATCGTTCGCGTACCGCCTGAGGCGCGATAAGTCACCCCATCGCTGCTGAGGGTCTGCGGCCCGAGGGTGTTGTCCTTGTAGCCGCGCACCGAACCGATACCGCCCGCGTAGTAGTTCTTGAAGAAAGGCACGGGCTTGCCGCCGTAACCGGACGCATAGCCCAGATTCGCCTGCAACATCAGCGAATCGTCCTTGAAGTACACCGGAATGAAATACTGGGTCTGGTTGTGGATCCGGTAGTAGCGCTGTTCAGCGATGGGCAGCGCCACCTCGGCGGTCAGGGACTGGGAGAGGCCACGGGTCGGCGCGAGATAACTGTCGCGGCTATCGTAGCTCCAGCCTATCGTGCCGAGCACTGTCGTCGTCCGGTCACCGAAACGATTGACGAAGTCGAGGATCTGATTGCTCGAGTCGCTATAGACCCCGGTCTCGGTCGAATCCGCCGAGAGCCCGAAATTGATCAGGTCGTCCTCGGCGATCGGGTAGCCCACGCGGATACCGCCGCCCGTCGAAGTCGTCTTGTAGGTATCGACCGAAGTCGTCGTAGACGGCTCATAGATGCGGTGATAGACGTCGTAACCGAGACGCATCCCCTCCGGGGTGTAGTACGGATTCGTGAACGAGGTCACCAGAGTACGGCTCGATTGCCCGGTATTAACGCTGACATTGAGCGAATTACCGGAGCCGAAAATATTGCTCTGCGAGATCGATCCGGACAGGATCAGTTTATCGGTCGTCGAATAGCCGGCACCGAGCATCAGGTTGCCCGTCGCCCGCTCCTTGACGGTCACGTTCATGTCAACCTGGTCGGAAGTACCAGGAACCGCAGGGGTTTCGACGTTGGTTTCATCGAAGTAGCCGAGCCGGTCGAGGCGCGCCTTCGAACGCTTGATCTTGCTGCCGTCGTACCACGCGCTTTCAAACTGGCGCAGTTCGCGGCGGATCACTTCGTCGCGGGTGCGGGTATTGCCAGCGAGGTTCACCTGCCGCACATAAACCCGCTTGCCCGGATCGACGAAGATCGTGAATGAGACTTCCCGCTTGGCCTTGTCCAGCTCGGGCGCCGCATTGACATTCGCGAAGGCATAACCTTCGTTGCCCAAGCGTTCGCTGATCGCCTTGGTCGTTTCGGTCAGGTGCTCACGCGAGAAGATATCCCCAGGACGCAGCGACACCAGCGCCCGGATCTCCATGTCACTGACGATCAGATCGCCGACAACCTTGACGGTGGCGACGCGGTATTGTTCGCCTTCGGCCAGAGCCAACGCGATATAGACGTCGCGCTTGTCCGGTGTGATCGAGACCTGGCTCGACTCGACGTTGAAGTCGAGGTAGCCGCGGTTCATGTAGTAGCTGCGCAGCGATTCGATATCGCCCTGGAGCTTGGGCTTCGAATACTCATGATCCTTGGACATCCAGTTCAGCGGAGCGAACCAGTGCTTGGGGCGCGCGACGATCTGTTTCTTCAGTTCGTTCTCGGAAAACTTCTGACTGCCGGTGATCGACACTTCCCGGATCGCCGCAATCTCACCTTCATTGACCTTGAACTTGACGGAAACCCGGTTGCGCTCGAGCGGCGTGATCTCGGTCGTGACCGTCGCCGCATAGTAGCTGCTGTTCAGGTATTGACGCTTGAGTTCCTGCTCGGCCCGTTCGAGCAGCGCCCGATCAAGAATCCGCGACTCCGAAATCCCGGCTTCCTTCAGCCCCTTGCGCAGCTTGTCGCTCTCGAAAGCCTTGTTGCCCTCGAACTCGATCAGGCCGATCGCCGGACGCTCATCGATGACGACGACCAGCACGCCCTTGTCGACTTCCAGCCGGACATCCTTGAAGAAACCCGTGCCATAGAGCGCCTTGATCGCCTGCGATGCCTTGTCCTCGGTCAGAGTATCGCCGACCTTGACCGGCAGATAGCTGAACACTGTCCCGGGCTCGGTCCGCTGCAGACCCTCGACCCGAATGTCCTTGACCACGAAAGCGTCGAACGCATAGAGCGGTGACGTTGAAAATAGGGCCAGAATGAGCCCCGAGAGATGCTTCAGTCGCATTGGGATATCAAGAGAGCAGACGGGATACGTCGTTGAAGAGCGCGAACGCCATCAGCATCGCGAGAATGAGAAAACCGATCTGTTGTCCGATTTCCATCACCCGCTGGGAAACCGGGCGCCGCATCAGCACTTCCGCCAGATAATACATGATGTGCCCCCCATCCAGCAGAGGGATTGGGAAAAGGTTTAGCAAGCCAATACTGATGCTGATAAGTGCGACAAAACGCGTATAGGCTTCGACCCCCTGCCGGGCTGACTGACCTGCGTAGTCGGCGATCGTGACCGGACCGCTGATGTTGCGCATCGACAGCTCACCGCTGAGCATGCGGCCGAACATCTTCAGCGACAGGCCTGCGGTCTCACCGGTCAGTCGCACAGCGCGTCCGAGCGCAGAGAGCGGACCATAGCTGAGCCGAGTGAAGAGCTTGTCGCGCAGCGCCTTGTCCTCGGCAACGCCAACGCCTATGCGACCTATCGACTTGCCGCGTTCACTCTGGGCGACGGGCACGACGCGGAGCAAGCGTTCGTTCGAATTGGCCCGGACGCGGACATCCAGCGTGCGCCCAGCCGCCGGCGCGATCTTCGCAACCAGATCATCCCAGGAATGAATCGCCACGCCGCCGATCGAAACAATGCGATCGCCGGCGCGCAAGCCCGCCCTATCCGCCGGGGAACCGGGCTGGATCTGACCGATGACGGGAGGCAGATTCGGGCGGTAGAGGCTCAAACCGAGGTCGCGAACGACATCGACGTCCTTGCCATCGATCCTGACCGTTTCACTTGCAAGCAGAAGTTTCCGCGCGCCCTGCCCTTCGCTCTGCACGCTTAGCCTTATCGACGCGCGGTCGACACCGCTGCGCACAAGCTGCCACCCCAGCTCTGACCAACTCTCGACCGCCAGATCATTGACCGCGAGAATCCGGTCTCCCGCGCGCAGCCCTGCCCGTTCGGCGGGAGAGTTAGCGAGCGGCGCGCCGACCAGAGGCCTCAACTCAGTGACCCCGATCATGAACAGAATCCAGTAGATCAGGATCGCCAGAAGGAAATTCGCAAGGGGGCCGGCCGAGACGATCGCTATCCTCTGCCAGACGTTCTTGCGGTTGAAAGACTCGGATTGTTGCGCGTCGGGCACCGGAGCTTCGCGCTCATCGAGCATCTTGACGTAGCCGCCGAGCGGAATCGCACCGAGTACCCATTCACAGGAGTCCGGATCGCGCTGCCAGCGCAGCAGCGGCCGCCCAAAACCAATCGAAAAACGCAGGATGCGCACGCCACAGCGGCGAGCGACCCAGAAGTGCCCGAATTCATGAACGGTAACAAGGATGCCTATGGCCAGGACAAAGGAGGCGAGGTAGCCAAGCGCCGTCATCGCCGCGCTCATCGAGACTTCTCGGCGCGGGCGAGCAGCGCGTTTGCGACGCTGCGCGCTTCCCGGTCTGCCCCGAGAACCGTATCCAGGCAACTCGCCGGAACCGCGACGATCGCGGCCAGCGTCTCCTCGACCAGACGGGCGATCGCGGCGAAGGAGAGACGGCCGGCGAGAAAAGCGGCGACCGCGACTTCATTGGCCGCATTGAGGATCGCCGGCGCCGTTCCGGCGGCCTTGAGGGCCTGGTAAGCTAGCCTCAGGCAAGGGAAACGGACAGGATCCGGCGCCTCGAAGCTCAGCCCCGCGAGACGACTGAAGTCGACAGGCTCAACCCCCGAGCGAATCCGCTCGGGCCAGGCCAAAGCATGAGCGATCGGCGTGCGCATGTCCGGGTTGCCCATCTGCGCGATGACCGAGCCATCGACATACTGAACCATCGAATGGATCATGCTCTGCGGATGGATCACAACCTCGATCCGTTCGGCATCGACCCCGAACAGCCAGTGCGCTTCGATGACTTCGAGCCCCTTGTTCATCATCGTCGCCGAATCGACTGAGATCTTGCGTCCCATGACCCAGTTCGGATGAGCGACAGCCATCTCCGGTGTGATGTCGCCGAAGCGCTCGGCCGGCAGAGTCCGGAACGGGCCGCCGGAAGCGGTCAGCAACAGCTTGACGATGTTGCCCCGCGCGAGACCATAGTCAAAGCCGGCAGGCAGGCACTGGAAGATCGCGTTGTGTTCGCTGTCCACCGGCAGCAGTTCAGCGCCGCCTTCGCGGACGGCTTCGAGCAGAAGACTGCCCGACATCACCAGCGCTTCCTTGTTCGCGAGCAGGATGCGCTTGCCCGAGCGGGCCGCAGCGAGCGTCGGAGCCAGCGCCGCGGCGCCAACGATCGCCGCCATCACGACTTCGACTTCGTCCGCCGAAGCCATTTCGCTGAGCGCTTCGCTGCCCCAGCTGATCGAACAACGGACGCCCGCCTCCTTGAGCAAAGCTGCGAGTTTGTCGGCAGCGGCCTCGTCGCTGACGACCGCATGTTCCGGATGGTGGACGCGGATGATCTCGGCGAGTCGGTCCATCCGGCTGTGGGCGCTGACCGCGTAGAGGCGATAGCGCTCGGGATTGCGCGCCAGAACATCCAGAGTCGAAGCTCCGATGGAGCCGGTCGCACCTAAAATCGATATGCCTGTCGGGCTCATTTCAAACCATCCAGACCTGGGCCCATAGCGCGACGAGCGGCAAGGTCGAGGTCAAACTGTCTATCCGGTCGAGCACTCCGCCGTGACCGGGCAAGAGATTGCTGCTGTCCTTGATGCCCGCCTGGCGTTTGAGCATCGACTCGAACAGATCGCCTACGACGCTCAGCGCGGTCAATGCCAGCACCAGAACCAGCGACAGAGGCCAGGAGAGCCGGGCCGGGATCTGGGGCAGCGCCAGCGCAAAGACGAGAGATGCGTAGAGGAGAACGCCCAACACGCCGGTCCAGACGCCCTCCCAGCTCTTCCCGGGGGAGATCGTCGGGGCAAGCTTGTGGCGCCCGAAAGAGCGACCACCGAAATAGGCGCAGATGTCGGCGACCCAGGCGATCGCCATCACCGAGAGCAGGAACCACGGCGAGTGCTGACGCAGTCTGGCCACGGCGAGCGCGGCGGGGATGATCACCAGCAGCCCCAGAGCGAGTCCCAGCAAACCCTGCCCGAGCTTCCAGCGATCGCGCAGCCAGCTCGGAACGACCATGATCCAGAAGACTCCCGAGAGTCCGAACAGGACTCCGTCGACGAGAGGGCTGGAGATGAAGCAACAGGAGAAGGCCGCAACCGCAGCACCCGATGCATAGGACAGGCGCGAAGCCTGGGGCAGACGCAGCAGCCCGGCCCACTCCCACGCGGCGAGCGAAGCGAGCGCCGCACAGAACAGCCACCATCCGGTAAGCGGCAGCGCAAACAGCGCAGCCCCCAACACTGCGAGCATCAGCAGCGCAGTCAGCGTTCGTTGCCAGAGCATCTATTCCCCTTCGGTGGCTTTCTGAAGCTGTTCGCTGGTTCGCCCGAAGCGGCGCTCTCGCGTCCGGTAGGAAGCGAGCGCCTCATCGAAAGCCTTGGCGCTGAACTCCGGCCACAACAGATCGGTGAAATACAGTTCCGCATAGGCGAGCTGCCAGAGCAGGAAGTTGCTGATCCTCTGCTCTCCTCCGGTGCGGATAAACAGATCAGGTTCGGGTGCGTCAGCCAGAGCGAGGAAAGGCGCAACGTCTTCCTCGCTCAGCTCACCCACGCGTTCAGGATGCGCCTTGGCGGCCCGATTGCACGCGTTCAGGATGTCCCATCGACCGCCGTAGTTGGCGGCGATCGTCAGGGTCAACGCGTCATTTCCCGAGGTCAGCGCTTCGGAGCGGACGATCAGCTCGCGTATCCGCGCATCGAAGCGCGAAAGATCGCCAACCACCCGAAAGCGAACCTTGTTCTGATGGAGTTTGACGATCTCTTCCTCGAGTGCCTTCAGGAAGAGCTGCATCAGGAAGCTGACTTCTTCCTGGGGGCGGCGCCAGTTCTCGGAGCTGAACGCGAAAAGCGTCAGATGGCCAACCCCCCGATCGAGACAGCAGCGCACGATACGACGCACGGTCTCCAGGCCACGCTTGTGGCCCGCAACCCGGGGCATCAGGCGTCGTTTTGCCCAACGCCCATTGCCGTCCATGATGATCGCGACGTGCCGGGGCACATCGCCCACCTCGGGAATGTCGCGCGTGGAGCTGAAAAAACGGCTGATCGGCATCTGTTCGAACCTTGGTGGTCCGGAATCAGATCTGCATCAGATCCTGTTCTTTTTGCGCCAGAATCTTGTCGACTTCGGCGATGTTGCGGTCGGTCAGCTTCTGGATGTCGTCCTGGGCGCGACGTTCTTCGTCCTCGGAGATCTCCTTGGACTTGACCGCTTCCTTGAGCTGGTTGTTCGCATCGCGACGCAGATTGCGCACGGCGATCCGCGAATTTTCAGCTTCAGAACGAACGAGCTTGATCAATTCCTTGCGGCGCTCTTCAGTCAGCGCGGGCATTGGCACGCGCACGAGCTCACCCATCGCCGAGGGATTCAGGCCCAAGTCCGCATCGCGGATCGCCTTTTCGACCTTGGCTAGCATGGATTTTTCCCAGGGTTGAACGCTGATCGTGCGCGCATCGATCAAAGACACGTTCGCGATCTGGCTCAGCGGCACGGGAGAACCGTAATACTCGACCTGGATGTGATCCAGGATGCCCGTGTGCGCACGTCCGGTGCGCACTTTACCGAGATCGCTCTTCAGAGATTCGAGCGACTTCAGCATTTTCTGTTCGGTATTCTTCTTCAGTTCGGCGATCATTTCGGCAGTCCTCTCAGATATGCACCAGTGTGCCTTCATCCTCGCCCATCACGACGCGCTTGAGCGCCCCAGGCGAGAAGATGCTGAAAACCTTGATCGGGAGTTTCTGGTCGCGGCACAGCGCAAACGCCGTCGCATCCAGGACCTGCAGGTTCCGCTGGATCGCCTCATCAAAGGAGAGCTCAGCGTAGCGGGTCGCCGTCGGATCCTTCTTCGGATCGGCCGTGTAGATCCCATCCACCTTGGTCGCCTTCAGCACGATGTCCGCACCGATCTCGGCGCCACGCAGCGCAGCCGCGGTATCGGTCGTAAAGAAGGGATTCCCGGTTCCGGCCGCGAAAATCACGACCTTGCCATCTTCGAGGTGGCGGATCGCCTTGCCGCGAATATACGGCTCGACGATAGCCTCCATGCTCAGACCCGACTGCACGCGAGCGGAGAGCCCGGCGTGTTTCATCGCATCGGCCAGAGCCATCGCGTTCATCACGGTCGCGATCATGCCCATGTAATCGGCGGTAGCCCTGTCCATCCCCGAGGCGGCACCCGCCATCCCGCGGAAGATGTTGCCACCACCGATCACGACACCGACTTCGACCCCCAGCCCAACCACCTCCGCCACTTCCCCGACAATTCTCGAAACCACCTCGCGGTTGATTCCGAAGGCGTCATCGCCCATCAGGGCTTCGCCCGAGAGTTTGAGCAGGATGCGGCGGTAGGCAGGTTTGGCCATGGGGTTCTCCGTTAGCGTTGGGCGGCTGCGGCCTGGGCGGCCACTTCAGCGGCGAAGTCGGCGGTCTTCTTTTCAATGCCTTCACCGACGACATACAGCGTGAAGCTGGCAACCTTGGCACCACGGGACTTCAGCAGCGCTTCGATCGTCTGCTTGCCATCTTCAGCCTTGACGAAGACTTGACCGAGCAGCGTCACTTCCTTCAGGAACTTCTGCACCGTACCTTCGGCGATCTTTTCGATCATCGCTTCCGGCTTACCGGCTTCGCGGGCCTTTTCGATCGCAACGCGACGTTCGGTTTCGATCAGCTCAGCGGGAACGTTCGACGAATCCAGAGCCTTGGGCTTGGAAGCGGCGATGTGCATCGCGATGTCGCGACCGAGCGCTTCATCCCCACCGACCAGATCGACGAGCACGCCGATCTTGGAGCCGCCGTGGATGTAGCTGGAAACATGGCCTTCAGCGGCGACGCGAACGAAGCGGCGAAGCGACATGTTTTCGCCGATCTTGCCCACCAGGCCGGCGCGAACCGATTCAACAGTGCCATCGCCCAGCGGCAGCGCGGACAGAGCGGCGACGTCGGCCGGAGCCTTGTCGACGATCAGCTGCGCGCTGTCAGCTGCGAGCTTCAGGAAGTCGTCGTTCTTCGCGACGAAGTCGGTCTCGCTGTTGATCTCGAGGATAGCCGCGGTCTTGCCGTCGGCGGAGATCGCCGTCACGACAACACCTTCAGCGGCGATGCGGGTCGCGGCCTTGGTGGCCTTGTTACCCAGCTTGACGCGCAGAATTTCTTCCGCCTTGGCCATATCGCCGGCAGCTTCCGTCAGCGCCCTTTTGCATTCCATCATCGGAGCGTCGGTTTTTTCACGCAGCTCCTTGACCATGCTCGCGGTAATTTCCGCCATGCTCACTCCTGTTCTGTGTTTCGGGTTCCGGGGAAAAAGGCCCTCAGGCCTTTTCTTCCGTGCCTTCCTGAACTTCGACGAATTCGTCCTGACCGGCAGCGACGATTTCGCCCAGCACCTGATTGCGGCCTTCCAGCACGGCGTCAGCCATGCCACGGGCGTACAGGCGGATCGCGCCGCTGGAGTCATCGTTACCCGGGATGATGTAATCAACACCTTCCGGCGAGTGGTTGGTATCGACCACGGCGACAACCGGAATGCCCAGCTTCTTGGCTTCGGTGATCGCGATCTTGTGGTAACCGACGTCGATGACGAACAGCGCATCGGGCAGGCCGCCCATATCCTTGATACCGCCGATGGACTTGTTCAGCTTTTCGAGTTCGCGGGTGGCGAGCAGAGCTTCCTTCTTGGAAAGCTTTTCGACCGAGCCGTCTTCGATCATCTGCTCCATATCCTTCAGGCGCTTAATCGACTGCTTGACGGTCTTGAAGTTGGTCAGCATGCCGCCGAGCCAGCGTTCATCAACAAACGGCATTCCGGCGCGTTGCGCTTCTTCGGCAACGATCTCGCGAGCCTGACGCTTGGTGCCGACGAACAGCACGGTGCCGCGATTGGCAGCCAGCTTGCGCACGAAAGCGAGCGCTTCCTGATACTTGGTCAGCGTCGTTTCGAGGTTGATGATGTGAATCTTGTTGCGGTGACCGAAGATGAAAGGAGCCATCTTGGGGTTCCAGAAGCGGGTTTGGTGACCGAAGTGGACACCGGCTTCCAGCATTTGACGCATAGTCACAGCCATTTTACTTCTCCGTGCAAAGGGTTAGCCTCCGCCCCCGCGGCCGTGTCAGAGATCACAGCCAGCCCACCGAAGCGGGACCCTTGTACGGGGACGTGCGGATTTTGCCGCACCCGCCAATCGGGCGCAGTCAAGCTCGCCATGATAGCAAGCCAGAGGGCATTTATTCAAGTCCGATGCCGCAGCGTAGCGCGGTCACCCGTTTGCGAACGCAGGCCCGATGACGTTAACCTTGCGTTTTGCAAAGGATTCAGCGATGAGCATCACCATCAAGACCCCGGAAGAGATCGCGCAGATGCGCATTGCCGGCCGCCTGGCCGCCGAAGTCCTCGACTTTATCACCCCGCACGTCAAGGCAGGCGTCACGACCGAAGAGCTCGACCGCCTGTGCCACGACTATATGGTCAATGTCCAGGGAACGGTTCCGGCCCCGCTCAACTACGCCCCCCCCGGCTATACGCCCTACCCGAAGTCGATCTGCACGTCGATCAACCACCAGATCTGCCACGGCATCCCCGGCAACAAGGTGCTCAAGCGCGGAGACATCCTGAACATCGACATCACGGTGATCAAGGACGGTTTTCACGGCGACACGAGCCGGATGTTCATCGTCGGCGAAGCATCCATCCTCGCCAAACGTCTGTGCCGGGTCACTTATGAGTGCATGTGGCTGGGCATCCAGCAGGTCCGCCCCGGAGCGCACCTCGGGGACATCGGCGCTGCGATCCAGAAACACGCGGAAGCCGCAGGCTTCTCGGTCGTCCACGAATTCTGCGGTCATGGCATCGGCAGGGACTTCCACGAGGATCCGCAGGTTCTTCACTACGGCCAGGCAGGCAGCGGAGTCGAACTCGAACCCGGCATGATTTTCACGATCGAGCCGATGATCAATGCAGGCAAGCGGCACATCTCCGAACTTCCCGACGGCTGGACCATCGTCACCAAGGATCGAAGTCTGTCGGCCCAATGGGAGCACATGCTGGTCGTCACCGAGTCCGGCTTTGAAGTGCTGACCCTGTCCGCAGGCGCGCCCGCGCGTCCCGACCTCGCCGCCTGAGTTCATCGAACAATGATTTCCCAAGATCCCGACCAGAACCACAAACCCCTTCTCGACGCGCTGCGCACCCGGCTCACTGAGGGGCGGCTTCACCTCCAGCAGGCCTGGATCCGGCAGCCCAAGCCAGAGAGAATGCTCGCCGGCCTCGCCCAGCTGGTCGATGAAGTTCTGATCGAGCTCTGGCACTCCTTCCCCCTGCCGCCAAGCGCCAGCTTGCTGGCCGTTGGCGGCTACGGCCGCGGACAGCTCTATCCGCACTCGGATGTCGACCTGCTGATCCTGCTCGAAGAGCAAGCCTGCCGCGAAACATCGCATACGATCGAAGAGCTGGTCAGGCTCTTCTGGGACATCGGCCTGGAGACCGGGCACAGCGTGCGCACACTCGCCGAATGCAAGGAGGAAGCGGGCAAGGACGTCACCGTCCGCACCAATCTTCTTGAAGCGCGTCACCTGTGCGGCAACGCGGAACTCTCCCGCGAGCTGATCGCCGCTAGCCGCAGCGGCTTCGACGTCAAAACCTTCTTCATCGCCAAACGCGCCGAGCAGGAACAGCGCTACAACCGCTTCAACGACACCCCCTACTCGCTGGAGCCGAACTGCAAGGAGAGTCCAGGCGGACTACGCGACCTGCAGAATATCGTCTGGATCGCACTCGCCGCGGGCCACGGCGACAACTGGGACGCATTCGTCCAGCACGGCCTGCTCAGCTCGGGCGAAAGCCTGGAGATCCACAAGATCGAGCGCTTTTTGCAGAAGATCAGGATCTCGCTGCACTATCTCGCGAAACGACGCGAAGACCGACTGCTCTTCGACTTTCAGGAAGCGCTCGCCCAGGAGATGGGCATCAGCGCAACCGACTCGCGCCGCGCCTCCGAAGTACTGATGCAGCGCTACTACCTGAACGCGAAAAAGGTCACTCAGTTCAACATCCTGCTTCTGCAAAGCCTGGCCAGCCGCATCCTGCCGGGCGGAAACCCGGCACCGACACCGATCAACGAGCGCTTCAGCAAGTGCCAGGGCTTGCTCGACATCGCCAACGACGCGCTTTTCTCAACAACACCGACCGCGATCTTCGAAGCTTTTTTGCTGATGGAGCAGAACCCGGAGCTCTCCGGCATGTCGGTGCGCACGCTGCGCGCGCTGTGGTCGGCCCGCAGCCTGATCGATCAGAGCTTTCGTCAGAACCCGGAGAATCGCCGGCTGTTCATCGAGCTGTTCAAGCCTGCTCACGGCATCACGCATGAATTCCGTCGCCTGAACCAGTACGGAATCCTCGGCCGCTACCTGCCCGCCTTCGGCCACATTGTCGGCCAGATGCAGCACGACCTCTTCCACGTCTATACGGTCGATCAGCACATCATGCAGGTGATGCGCAACATGCGCCGCTTCGCAATGGACGAGCACGCCCACGAATACCCGCTGTGCGCACAGCTGATGAACGGCTTCGAGCGCCCCTGGCTGCTCTACATTGCCGCGCTGTTCCACGACATCGCCAAAGGGCGGGGTGGCGACCACTCCAAACTCGGAATGAAGGACGCCGCTGACTTCTGCCGCGACCATGGCTTGTCGAGCGAGGACAGCGCGCTGATTGTCTGGCTGGTTGAGCACCACCTGACGATGTCGCAGGTCGCCCAGAAGAGCGACTTGTCCGACCCCGACGTGATCCGCAAGTTCGCACAGCTCGTCGGCGACGAACGCCACCTGGTCGCACTGTACCTGCTGACCCACTGCGACATCCGCGGCACCAGCCCGAAAGTCTGGAACGGCTGGAAAGCAAAGCTGATCGAAGACCTTTACCTGATCACGAGCAGGGTTCTGCGCGGCGACCTTCCCGAACAGGTCAAGGGCATCACCGAACGCAAAACCGACGCCTGCTCGCGGCTACGCTATTTCGGTCTGATCGAAGGCGTCGAAACCGCGCTCTGGGAGGAACTCGATACCGTCTACTTTCTGCGCCACGACATCGACGAGATCGTCTGGCACGCCCGGATGCTCTACTACCGCCCGTCGCCAGAGACAGCAGTCATCAAGGCCAGACCCAGCCCGATCGAGCGAGGCCTCCAGGTCATGGTCTATGCGCGCGACACCGCCCGGCTTTTCCTGCGCCTGTGCGGCTTCTTCGGCCGGATGGGACTCTCGATCCTCGACGCGAAAATTCACACGACCCGCCACGGCTACGCACTGGACAGCTTCATCCTGTTCGACCCGTCGGGCGACGAGAACTATCGCGACATCATCCCGCTGATCGAACACGAGCTGACCGAGCGCCTGCAGACCGACGCGCCTCCCGCGCGCCCCGCATCGGGCAGGCTGTCGAGGCAGCTCAAGCACTTCCCGATCATCCCGGAAGTGAGCATCCGGCCTGATGAGAAAGGACAGTATTTCATCCTGAGCATCGCCGCGGCTGACCGCCCCGGCCTGCTCTTCGCCGTGGCCGACATCCTCAGCGAACACGGCGTCGATCTGCACACCGCGAAGATCTCGACGCTGGGCGAGCGGGCCGAAGATACCTTCCTCGTCAGCGGCCCCTGCCTCAGCGCCACCTCCGCCATCGTCAAGCTCGAAGGCGCGCTTCAGGAGGCCCTGCAGATCTGAGCGTCCCTGTCAGTCCCTCTCGCGCGCGGCGACTTCGGGGAAGAGGATATCCGTATAGCCAAAGCGGGTGAAGTCGTGCATCCGCATCGGATAGAGCATTCCCCACAGGTGATCGCATTCATGCTGGACGACCCGTGCATGAAAGCCGGTCGCAACCCGCTCGATGGGCTCACCCGAGGCACCCTGCCCCCGATAGCGCAGCTTGCGATAGCGCGGCACGACTCCGCGCAGACCGGGAACGGACAGACAGCCCTCCCAGCCCTCTTCGAGCTCCTGGTCGAGAAACTCGATCTCGGGGTTACACAACGCGGTCAGCGGCACGCTCTCGGCATCGGGATAGCGGTCACTGTGTTCGACCCCGAAGAGCACGACCTGGAGATCGACACCGATCTGGGGCGCGGCGATGCCGACCCCCTTGTAATGGCGCATCGTCTCCAGCATATCGGCGATCAGGTTCTGCAGTTCGGCGCTGCCGAAGCCGGTCACCGGCCGGGCACGCTGCCACAGGCGCGGATCTCCCATTCTGACGATTTCGCGGATCATCGCTCACTCACGCGCAAATATGTTCAAGGATACGCCGAACCCTGGCCATCGCGCCGACCAGGGTTTCCTCGATGTCCGCAAAGCGGATCGCATGGGAGCTGTCGGCCCGCCCGGCCGCCCAGTTCGACACGACCGAGAGCGCCGCATAGGGCAGCCCGAGTTCGCGCGCGAGCACCGCTTCGGGCATGCCTGTCATGCCCACCATGTCGGCGCCATCGCGGGCGAGGCGTTCGATCTCGGCGGCCGTCTCCAGCCGTGGCCCTTGGGTTGCCGCATAGACGCCGCCATCCTCGATGGCCTCACCGGCCGCCCAGGCGCTGGCAAGGATGCGTGCGCGCAAGGCCGCGTCATAGGGATCGGTGAAGTCGACCTGAACGACAGGCTGGTCCGTCGCATCGAAGAAAGTGTTACGGCGCCCCCAGGTGTAATCGATGATCTGGTCGGGAACGACCAGAGTCCCCGGCCCCAGATCCTGGCGAATGCCGCCGACCGAGGCGACCGAAACGATCTCCTTCGCTCCGGCCTGTTTGAGCGCCCAGAGGTTCGCTCGGTAGTTGACCCGGTGCGGGGGAATCGTATGGCCGTAACCGTGCCGTGCGAGAAACACGACCCGGGTCGAACACAGACTGCCAAAAAGCAACACCCCGGAAGGTTCCCCGTAAGGCGTACGCATCACTTCCCGGCGCTCGATATTGAGATTGGAGAGCTGAGTCAGCCCGCTTCCTCCGATGATCCCAAGCATTTTTTCTCCGCTCGATCTGCGTTGGCAGCTAAACCGGTGATCATAGCATTGACGTAAACGAAGCCACCGCTTCGCGGTGCATATGATAGACTTGAAATCTTTTTTCAAAGAAGCTAGGCACCACCCCCATGAGCCGCTCCATCCGCAACATCGCCATCATCGCCCACGTCGACCACGGCAAGACCACGCTGGTCGACCAACTGCTGCGTCAATCGGGAACCTTCCGCGAGAACCAGCAAGTGGCTGAGCGGGTCATGGACTCGAACGACATCGAAAAAGAACGCGGTATCACGATTCTCGCCAAGAACTGCGCGGTCGAATACGGTGACACCCACATCAACATCATCGACACCCCGGGACACGCCGACTTCGGCGGTGAAGTCGAGCGCGTGCTGTCGATGGTCGACGGCGTTCTGCTGCTGGTCGATGCGGTTGAAGGCCCGATGCCGCAAACCCGCTTCGTCACGCGCAAGGCGCTGGCGCTGGGTCTGAAGCCCATCGTCGTGATCAACAAGGTCGACCGCCCGGGCGCTCGTCCGGACTGGGTCATCAACCACACTTTCGATCTGTTCGACAAGCTCGGCGCCACCGAAGAGCAGCTCGACTTCCCGGTCGTCTATGCCTCGGCGCTGAACGGCTATGCAATGCTCGATGCCAGCGAACCCGGCACCGACATGAAGCCGTTGTACGAAGCGATCCTCAAGCACGTTCCGCAACCCGACGTCGACCCTGATGCACCTCTGCAGCTGCAGATCTGCTCGCTCGACTACTCGACCTACGTCGGCCAGCTCGGTATCGGCCGCGTCCGTCACGGTCGCATCCGCCAGAACCAGGAAGTCACCGTGATGTACGGTGAGGAGAACCGCGGTAAGGCCAAGATCGGCCAGATCCTGACCTTCAGCGGTCTGGAACGCAGCCAGGTCGAAGAAGCCGAAGCCGGCGACATCGTGCTGGTCTCCGGCATCGATCAGGTCAATATCGGCGTCACGATCTGTGACCCCAGCGCCCCCGAAGGCATGACCCCGATCGCCGTCGACGAACCGACGTTGACGATGAACTTCATGGTCAACACTTCGCCGCTGGCCGGTCGCGAAGGCAAGTTCGTGACGAGCCGCCAGATCCGCGAACGCCTCGAGAAGGAACTGCTGAAGAACGTCGCGCTGCGCGTGAACTTCACGTCCGACTCCGACGTCTTCGAAGTGTCGGGCCGCGGCGAGCTGCACCTGACCATTCTGGTCGAGAACATGCGCCGCGAAGGCTACGAGCTGGGCGTCGGTCGCCCTCGTGTCGTATACAAGGACATCAACGGCGTCAGAAGCGAACCTTATGAAATGCTGACCGTCGACGTCGAGGAAGGTCACCAGGGTTCGGTCATGGAAGAGCTGGGCCGCCGCCGTGGCGAGCTCCAGGACATGCAGCCGGACGGCAAGGGTCGCACCCGCCTCGAATACCGGATCCCGGCACGCGGCCTGATCGGCTTCCAGGGCGAATTCCTGACCCTGACCCGTGGCACCGGCATTGTCAGCCACGTCTTCGACGACTACGGCCCTGTCGCCGCATCGATGGCCGAACGCCGCAACGGCGTGCTGATCTCGCAGAACGACGGCGAAGCGGTCGCCTACGCGCTGTGGAACCTCCAGGATCGCGGCCGTATGTTCGTGAGCCCCGGCGACGCGCTGTACGAAGGCATGATCATCGGCGTCCACTCGCGTGACAACGACATCGTCGTGAATCCGATCAAGGGCAAGCAGCTGACCAACGTCCGCGCCTCAGGCACCGACGAAGCGGTTCGCCTGGTTCCGCCGATCCAGCTGACGCTCGAGTCGGCGATCGAATTCATCGCCGACGACGAGATCGTCGAAGTGACGCCGCAGTCGATCCGCCTCAGGAAGCGCTATCTGAAGGAAATCGATCGCAAGCGCGCTCAGCGCGGCTCGAACTGATCGTCTTCACGATCTCACGAAAAGGGCGCTTCGGCGCCCTTTTTCTATATCGCCGCCACTCTCATCCGGCCACATCCGCTGACAGCGGGCTCAGAAAAGCCCGCTCGAAGCGGGCCTTCCGGGAAGCGCTTCACCGCTCTGGACTCACTCCCCGGGAGGGAAATCCGTGGAAGCGGCGAGCGCGCTCTGCGCCTCGAAGCCTGCAATCCGCTTGCGCAATGTCGAAATCGTGCTCTCCAGCGCCTGTGAGCCGAGCACGATGCGCAGCGGCGCAGGCTCCACATCGACGCTCTCGATGATGCGCGCCGCCATACGTGCAGGATCTCCGACAGCAAGCCCGTTTTTGGGGTCGAGCATCTTCAGAAAACTGTGTGCCGGAGTGCCGTCGTAGACGGGCGTGAGCTCCGCTACTTGCGCACTGCCGTAGCGAAACTCGGTGCGCGCACCTCCGGGCTCGACGATCGTCACGCCGATCCCGAAGGAGGAAACCTCCTGGGCAACCGACTCGGTGAAGCCTTCTATGCCCCACTTCGTCGCGTGGTACAACGAGTTCCCGGCAAAGGCGACCTGCCCGCCGTAGGACGAGATCTGGATGATGCGCCCACCGCGCTGGGCGCGAAGATGCGGCAGCACGGCGCGGATGAGCTGGATCGATCCGAGCAGATTGGTCGCGACCATCTGATCGACCTGCGCATCGGAAAGCTCCTCCGCCGCGCCGAAAAGGCCATAACCGGCATTGCTGATGATCACATCGATGCGCCCGAGCTTCGCGAATGAGCGCTCGACGACTTCACGGATCGCGGCGACGTCGGTCACGTCGAGCAACTCGGCGTGGAAGGCCTCGGGAAATCGTTCGATCAGATCGCTGACCTTGCTCAGATCGCGAACGGTTCCGACGACACGCTCGCCGCGCACGAGAAGTTGATCGGCAAGCTGGCGGCCAAACCCGCTGCTGACCCCGGTGATGAACCATGTGCGTAGTGACATTGTGAATTCTCCTGAGTACTTGTTGAAGTCGTCACCGCCTGACGCTTCTTCGCGCAGAAGCAAACCGAAGGCTGAACCCTCGGCAGGAGATCCGGATTCCCCTTGCGCCCAGCGGTCATTCGAAAGCACAGATAGTAGCGAGGGGGAGAAAATGGATTAAGAGCTCTCCCACGCATGCGCTTATGCACTGATTTCATCAATCGGTGGCCGACCCAAGAACTGCCCACACGCCTCGCGAGGTGATTCGCGACAATGCAGTCAGAGATAAAAAAACCCGCCGAGGCGGGTTTTTTCTGGTCTACATCGATCGATCAGTGCTTCAGCTCGGCCAAGTCGGCCGCTTCAGGGGCGGGAGGCGGCACAGCCGGCGCGGACTCGACGTCGGGCAGAGGCGTCGGAACGCGTTCGAGCGCGAGTTCGAGCACCTTGTCGAACCACTGGACCGGGATCACTTCGATCTTCTGGGTCAGATCGGGCGGCATCTCCTGCAGATCCTTGAGATTCTCGTGCGGAATCAGCGCGGTCTTGATTCCGCCGCGCACCGCGGCGAGCAGCTTCTCCTTGAGGCCACCGATCGGCAGAACTTCGCCTCTGAGCGTGATCTCGCCGGTCATCGCGACATCGGAGCGAACCGGAATTCCGGTCAACACCGACACCAGCGCCGTCGCGATCGCGATACCCGCCGAAGGACCGTCCTTGGGCGTCGCACCTTCGGGAAGGTGGATGTGGATATCGCTCTTCTGGTAGAAGTCATCACTGATGCCCAGCGAGCGAGCGCGCTTCCTGACAACAGACAGCGCCGCCTGGATCGATTCCTGCATCACTTCGCCGAGTTTGCCGGTCGTCAGCACCTTGCCCTTGCCGGGCAGAGCAACCGATTCGATCGTCAGCAGCTCGCCACCGACCTCGGTCCAGGCCAGCCCGGTCACCTGACCGATCTGGTTCTCCTTCTCGGCGACCCCGAAGCTGAAGCGGCGCACCCCGAGGTATTTGTCGAGGTTCGCAGCATCGACGACAACCTTGGCTGAGCCCTTCTGGATCACGAGGCTCTTGACCACCTTGCGGCAGATTTTCGAGATGTCGCGCTCCAGGCTGCGCACGCCGGCTTCTCGCGTGTAATAGCGAATGATGTCGCGCAGCGCGTCCTCAGTGACCGACAGCTCCTGGGGCTTCAGGCCATTGACCTTCATCTGCTTGGGCACCAGATAGCGCGTCGCGATGCTGACCTTCTCGTCTTCCGTGTAACCGGACAGGCGGATGATCTCCATCCGGTCGAGCAAAGGCGCCGGGATGTTCAGGCTGTTCGCGGTCGCGACGAACATCACGTCGGAGAGGTCGTACTCGACTTCGACGTAATGGTCAACGAAAGTACCGTTCTGCTCAGGATCGAGCACTTCGAGCAGGGCCGAACTGGGGTCACCGCGGAAATCGGCGCCCATCTTGTCCACTTCGTCGAGCAGGAAGAGCGGGTTGCGCACGGCAACCTTGTTCATGTTCTGCAGGATCTTTCCCGGCATCGAACCGATGTAGGTGCGCCGATGGCCGCGAATCTCCGCCTCGTCGCGCACGCCGCCCAGACTCATCCGGACGAACTTGCGGTTCGTCGCCCGCGCGATCGACTGCCCTAGCGAAGTCTTGCCGACTCCGGGAGGTCCGACCAGGCACAGAATAGGAGCTTTGAGCTTTTCGACCCGCTGCTGAACGGCCAGATACTCGAGGATGCGCTCCTTGACCTTCTCGAGGCCATGGTGATCCTTGTCCAGGATCTCCTGGGCCGCGGTCAGATCCTTGCTGATCCGCGACTTCTTCTTCCAGGGAAGGCCCAGCAGCGTATCGATGAAGTTGCGCACAACCGTCGCTTCGGCGGACATCGGCGACATCAGCTTGAGCTTCTTCAGTTCAGACTGGGCTTTGGCAGTCGCTTCCTTGCTCATGCCGGCCGCGGCGATCTTCTTGTCGAGATCGTCGAGATCGGCGCCCTCCTCGCCTTCACCCAGTTCCTTCTGGATCGCCTTGACCTGCTCGTTCAGGTAGTACTCGCGCTGGCTCTTCTCCATCTGGCGCTTGACGCGCCCACGGATGCGCTTTTCGACCTGCAGGATATCGAGTTCGGTTTCGAGCTGGGCGAGCAGACGCTCAAGCCTCGGCACGACGCCCGACAACTCGAGGATCGCCTGTTTCTGTTCGAGCTTGAGCGGAAGGTGGGCCGCAATCGTGTCGGCCAACCGGCCCGGCTCATCGATCCCGGCCAGCGAGGTCAGGATCTCGGGCGGAATCTTCTTGTTCAGTTTTACGTACTGGTCGAACTGGGCCAGAATCGCCCGCCTCATCGCTTCGATCTCGTGGTTTTCACCATCGCTCGAAACGATGGCGCTGACCTCGGCCACGAATAGCGTGAGCTGATCTTCGACGCGGACGATCGAAGCGCGCTGGGCGCCTTCGACCAACACCTTGACCGTGCCGTCGGGCAGCTTGAGCATCTGCAGGATGTTGGCGATACAGCCAACCGGATAGAGATCCTCGGCCGTCGGTTCATCCTTGGCGGCGGACTTCTGCGCGACCAGCAGGATGCTCTTCGAGGATTCCATCGCCGCTTCCAGCGCCTTGATGGATTTCGGGCGCCCAACGAAGAGCGGGATCACCATGTGCGGGAAAACAACGACATCCCGCAGCGGCAGCAGCGGGAGTTCGAGAACTTCAGGGGACAGATCAGGCAGGCTTGCCATGTGGGTTTCCTTTTATCCAGGCTACCGGGGATATGGGATCCCCGGCACGGATTTCAAGCAGGCCTGGTTCGGGCCGGATTCCGACGCCGGAGCGCTCGTCAGTTCGAGCCCGATACCTTGGGTTGCTCCGCATAGATCAGCAGAGGTTTGCCACTGCCGTCTATCGTCGCTTCGTCGATGACCACCTTCGCAACATTCTCCATACCGGGCAGCTCGTACATCGTATCGAGCAGCGTCGCTTCGAGAATGGAGCGCAGGCCGCGCGCACCGGTCTTGCGCTTGAGCGCCTTGCGCGCAATCGCCTGCATCGCGGTCGGACGCACTTCGAGCTCAACCCCTTCCATCGTGAAGAGCTTCTGGTACTGCTTGACCAGAGCGTTCTTCGGTTCGACCAGGATCTGGATCAGCGCCGCCTCATCGAGTTCCTGCAACGTCGCAACGACCGGCAGGCGGCCAATGAACTCGGGGATCAGACCGTACTTGATCAGATCCTCGGGTTCGACACCGCGCAGCGCCTCGCTGACGTTGCGGGCATCGCGGCTGCGCACGTCGGCGCCGAAACCGATGCCGATCTGCTCGGAACGGTTGCGGATGACTTTTTCGAGGCCGTCAAATGCACCGCCGCAGATGAACAGGATGTTGGTCGTATCGACCTGGACGAAGTCCTGATTCGGGTGCTTGCGCCCGCCCTGGGGCGGCACCGCGGCGACCGTGCCTTCGATCAGCTTCAGCAGCGCCTGCTGGACACCTTCGCCCGACACGTCGCGGGTGATCGAAGGGTTGTCCGACTTGCGCGAGATCTTGTCGATCTCGTCGATGTAGACGATGCCCTGCTGGGCCTTGTCGACATCGTAGTCGCACTTCTGCAGCAGCTTCTGGATGATGTTCTCGACGTCCTCACCGACATAGCCGGCTTCGGTCAAAGTCGTCGCATCGGCCATCACGAAAGGCACGTTCAGCAGACGAGCCAGAGTCTGGGCGAGCAGGGTCTTGCCCGAGCCGGTCGGCCCGATCAGCAGGATGTTGCTCTTTGCGATCTCGACTTCGTCGGTGCGCGAGCTCTGATGACGCAGGCGCTTGTAGTGGTTGTAGACGGCAACCGACAGGATGCGCTTGGCCGGATCCTGGCCGATCACATACTGGTCAAGGATGGCGCCGATCTCCTTCGGAGTCGGCAGCTCGCCGCGTTCGGCGCGCACCGCCGTCTCTCCGCCCACTTCATCGCGGATGATGTCATTGCACAGCTCGATGCACTCGTCGCAGATGAAGACCGACGGACCTGCGATCAGCTTCTTGACCTCGTGCTGACTCTTGCCACAGAACGAGCAATACAAGAGCTTTTCTCCACCGTTCTTTTTCTCGCTCATCGTTCGGTAGCCTCTCTGCCAAAAACCACTGTCACTTTTTGCCTTGCTCGTCGGCCGGACTACGGCTGGTGAGCACTCGGTCGACGAGGCCGTACGCGACCGCCTCATCCGCCGACATGAAATTGTCCCGGTCGGTGTCGCGCTCGATCTGCTCGACGCTCTGACCGGTGTTGCGGGCGAGGATCTCATTGAGACTCGCGCGCAGCTTCAGGATCTCGCGGGCGTGGATTTCGATGTCCGTCGCCTGCCCCTGGAAACCGCCCAGAGGCTGGTGGATCATCACCCGCGAATTGGGCAGCGCGACGCGCTTGCCGCGCGCGCCAGCCGAGAGCAGGAAGGCCCCCATGCTGGCGGCCTGGCCCACACACAGCGTGCTGACATCGGGCTTGACGAACTGCATGGTGTCGTAGATCGCCATGCCTGCCGTAACCGATCCTCCCGGAGAATTGATATAGAAATAGATATCCTTGTCCGGATTGTCCGCTTCGAGGAACAGCAACTGCGCGACGACAAGATTAGCCGTCGCATCGTTGACCGGCCCCACAAGGAACACGATGCGTTCCTTGAGCAAGCGAGAGTAGATGTCGTAGGCGCGTTCTCCCCGACCGCTCTGCTCCACGACCATAGGCACCAGACCGAGCCCTTGCGGTTCCCAGTTCGACTGCCACGAAGCATTGGTTCGATTACTGTTCATCATGCCCTGCCATCAGTTGGCGGTATGACCCATGAAAGAGTCAAAAGCGACCGGCTTGTCGCTGACCTGAACGGTGTTCAGAATCCAGCTCACCACGTTGTCTTCGATCACCATCGCTTCGACCTGAGCGAGGCGCTCAGGCTGAGCGTAGTACCACTTCACGACTTCGGCCGGATCCTCGAAGCTCTGCGCATTGTCGTCGACCATCGCACGGACCTGCTCGGGCTTGGCATGCAGCTCGTTCTTCTTGACGATCTCGGAAAGCACGAGGCCCAGCTTGACGCGGCGCACGGCCTGGTCGGCGAACCAGGAGGGCTCAACCGGCAGCTTCTTGACATCCATGCCACGCGACGCGAAATCACGGCGAGCGTTCTCGGCGAGCTGAGCGCTTTCCATCTCAACCAGCGCCTTGGGCACTTCGATCGGGTTCGCTTCAAGCAGCAGATTCATCGCCTGTTCCTTGACCGCAGCCTGAACGCGGCGGCGCACTTCACGCTCGAGGTTGGACTTCACCTCTTCGCGCATCTTTGCGACATCGCCATCGGCAACACCCAGAGCACGAGCAAAGTCGGCATCGACTTCGGGCAGCTTCGCGGCTTCGATCTTCTTGACCGTAATCGCGAACTGAACCGTCTGGCCAGCCAGATCCTTGGCCTGGTAGTTCTCGGGGAAAGTCAGATCGAAAGTCTTCGCGTCACCGACCTTCGCGCCGTCGAGCTGGGTTTCGAACTCGGGCAGCAGGGTTCCGGCGCCGAGCACCAGAGCGAAATCGGTCGCGCTGCCGCCGGCGAAAGCTTCGCCATCGCGGGTACCGACGAAATCGATCGTCACGCGGTCATCCTTCGCAGCGACCTTATCCGCCGCTTCGTAGCTGACGCGCTGCTTGCGCAGGATTTCGATCGTGCGATCGACTTCCGCTTCACCGACTTCGAGTTGCGGACGTTCCAGAGTCTTGGCGGACACGTCAGCCAGAGCGATCTCGGGGTAGACCTCGAAGACAGCCGAGAACTCCAGAACCCCTTCGGCGGAAGCTTCCTTGGCTTCGATCCGGGGTTGCCCTGCTACGCGCAGGTTCTGCTCGCGCACCTTTTCACCAAAAGCCTTCTCGACAGCCGAGCCGATCGCTTCGCTGCGCAGCTGATAACCGTAGTTCTGTTCAACGATCTTCAGCGGCACCTTGCCGGCACGGAATCCGGGCATCTTGACGGTGCGGGCGAGCTTCTTGAGGCGCTGACCGACATCACTTTCGATGTCGGAAAGGGCGACGGACATATCGATGCGGCGCTCGAGCGCGCCAAGCGTCACTTCGTTGGTCTGCATTCAGTCTATTCCTTGGACACGACGGAAGGGCAAGCGCAATTTCCAGAAATAGGGCAAAAACAGCCCCATTCCGGCAATCACTACGCCCCGATGGGCGGATCTTAGCACAGCCTAATCCCCCGCCATCCCCACCCCGCGCTCCCGGGCACCTGCGATGAGCCGGATCTGGCGAGAGAAAAGGCGTGCACGCGCACGCGCCGAGGTCAAACCCTAGTTCGCTGGAGTCTGAAATGCGCCGGGCGAACGCTGCCCCGCAGCCAGGCTCCGCGTTGTCCGCGGATGCACATACTCGGCATCAGGAGAGAGCGTCACCCCATCGAGTTTGACGGGCTGCGCCTTGCCAAGCAGAGGGCTGGCATGGGCGAGGCGGTAATCATCGCGGATCGCGTTCGCGAAAACATCGAGACCAGCGACATGATTGCCTTCGACGAGACCGGAGAGATTGCGCGAGAAGCCGGGAGCGAGGCCGACCAGCAGGTTATTGACCGCAACGAGGCGCACCGCGCCGGGCCGGACGTCGAGCATGATCCCCGGCCTCGCCCTGTCGTCGACCAGGGTATTGAAGACAAGCGTCAGCGAATTGACCGGCCAGCGATAGCCCTCGGCGCCATAGGAGACGATCTTCGAATTCTCGGTCGTGCTCGATTGCTCGATCAGGTTGCCGAGCACCAGCGCCCGCCCACCGTTCGGAAACTCCAGCTCGTAGCTCGCCCGGCCACCGATCTCGTCGGTCAGCCGGTTGTAGCGGATGTCGTTATCGCGGGCACGACTTTTCAGCAGATGGCCGACCTTCGCGTGGTGAAAATAGCTTCCCCGAACGACCAAGCGGTCAATCGCGCCGACATAGAGGTTATGGCTCTGCCCATCTCCCGCGCCATTGTGTCCGAACTCGCTGTTCTCTATCGTCAGTGTCATTCCCGGATTACCGGCCGTCAGGATGCCGTTTTCGTTATCCAGAAAGCGGCAGTTGCGCACCGTCAGCGAGCCCAGCTCGAAACGGATGCCGGCGCCGTTGCGGTCGGGAACACGCGCGCCGCGAAACTCTATGCCTTCGACGTGAACCTGCTGCCCGCGCAGCACCAGAATCCCTTTGCCTTCAGCGGCCCGCCCCATCGCAAGCAAACGGGTCTTGCCGGCGACACCGCGGATCGTCAGCCGGCTCTGCGCGAAGACGGCAACCTCGCCCCGGAAATCCCCGGCCGCCAGCGAAATCGTATCGCCATCCTTCGCGCGCCGCGCAGCATCCTCAAGAGATATCTTCCCTCCCGGCTCGATCGCGATGACCTCGGCCCGGGCGAGGCCGGCAGCCCAGAGATGCGGAACAAGGGCGAGAGCGGCGAGAACGAATTTCGACGGCATTGCGGGTCCCTGACAAGTACGACGCGGAATGCCCATGATAAAGAAGGGCTTCACGGCGACACCGTGAAGCCCTTCCGGAAAACGCGCAGTTTCGCCGCCCGAGGCGGCGAAACCAGATCAGATGGCTGCTTCGTCGGTTTCTCCGGTGCGGATGCGGACCACCTGCTCGACAGGCATCACGAAGATCTTGCCATCGCCGATCTTACCGGTCCGCGCCGCCTTGATCACCGCATCGATGGCCTGCTCCACGACGTGATCGGCGATGACGACTTCGATCTTAATCTTGGGCAGGAAATCGACAACGTACTCGGCTCCCCGGTACAGCTCGGTGTGCCCTTTCTGACGTCCAAAGCCCTTGACTTCGGTCACGGTCAGACCCGTCACTCCGACCTCGGACAAGGCTTCACGCACTTCGTCGAGCTTGAAAGGCTTGATGATCGCTTCGATCTTCTTCATGTCTTCCTCCTTGTTGGTTCAAACACACCCAGGAACGGGACGGCCTCACCCCCGCCGCCAGATCGTCCCCTGAGCAGAATCTTCGAGCACTATTGCTTGCGCTTTCAACTGATCCCGGATCGCATCGGAACGCGCAAAATCGCGCGCCTTCTTGGCCGCGGCCCGCTCCGCGATCAGCGCTTCAATCTGCTCGGCCGAGAGCCCCCCCTGCGCGGCACCGCCTTGCAGAAAATCGTTTGGCGAGCGCTGCAGCAGACCCAGCACGCCGCCGAGCGCTCGCAGCAGGCCGGCCAGAGTTCCCGAACGGGTACGCAGAACCTCGCTGGCGAGTTCGAAGAGCACGGCAACCGCCTCGGGCGTATTGAAATCATCATCCATCGCCACCCGGAAACGGTCCGCATAGGGCGCCGCCCAGTCGATTTCGACCGCTTCGGCCGGCACATCGCGCAAGGCCGTATAGAGCCGGGTCAGTGCGTTCTTCGCGTCGACGAGCAGCTCTTCCGTATAGTTGATCTGGCTGCGATAGTGCGAGCGCACGACGAAGAAGCGGATCACTTCGGCATCGAACCTCTTCAGCGCATCGCGGATCGTGAAGAAGTTGCCGAGCGACTTCGACATCTTCTCGGCATTGACGTTGAGCGAGCCGGCGTGCATCCAGACGTTCGCAAAGCTGCACTGATGGGCGCCTTCGCTCTGCGCAATCTCGTTCTCATGGTGAGGGAAGCGCAGATCGGGACCGCCGCCATGGATATCCAGCGTCTTGCCGAGGATGGCGCCGCTCATCGCCGAGCACTCGATGTGCCAGCCAGGGCGCCCCGCACCCCAGCGCGAAACCCATTTCGTCTCGGCCGGCTCAGTCGGCTTGGCCGCCTTCCAGAGCACGAAGTCGAGCGGGTCGCGCTTGGTCGAGTTGACCTCGATCCGCTCGCCAGCCCGCAGATCGTCGAGCGATTTGCCCGAGAGCTTTCCATAGCCGGGAAACTTGCGCACCGCGTAGTTGACGTCGCCATCGGCCGCCTGATAGGCGAGGCCGTTCGCCTCGAGCGCCTCGATCAGTTCGAGCATCTGCGGCACAAACTGGGTCGCGCGCGGTTCGAGATCGGGGGCTTCATTGCCCAGCGCAGCGAAGTCCTCGCTCATCGCACCGATCATCCGCTCGGTCAGCGCGTAAATGCTCTCGCCGTTTTCGGTCGCGCGGCGGATGATCTTGTCGTCGATGTCGGTGATGTTGCGGACATAGGTCACCGCGTATCCGCTTGCCCTGAGCCAGCGCTGAACCACATCGAAACCGATCACGGTGCGCGCATGTCCCAGATGGCAGAAGTCATAGACCGTAATGCCGCAGACATAGAGCCGAACCTTGCCGGGTTCGATGCTCTTGAACAGTTGTTTCTGCCGGGTCAGGGAATTGTAAATCGTCAGCATAGTGTGGAATCGCGTTGAACGGATCTGGCCGCGCTCGGGCAAAAAAGCGCCTCTGGCACTTCGCACCGTGATACGCCCCGACCTTGTTGGTAGAATGTCAGGTTGAATGTGGGCGAATGGCGCCTGCGAATCGATGGTAGCACAATGATCTCAAGACCCTTCGTTAGCCTTGCCCGCTCATGCCTCCTCGCGTTGATCTGCGTATCAGGCGTCCCCGCCTGGGCCGAAGCGGGAATTGCCGAAGTTCAGACTCTGCTCAGGCAGGCGAATTATCCGGCCGCGCTGACCCGGGTCAACGCGCTGCTCGCGAAGACCCCGAACGATGCTCAAGCCCGCTTTGCCAAGGGCGTGATCCTGACCGAACTCAAACGCAACAATGAAGCGATCGCGGTCTACCTGGCCCTTGCCAAGGACAGACCCGACCTGCCCGAGCCCTATAACAACCTGGCGGTCATCTACGCTCAGCAAAAGCAGTACGACAAGGCCAAGGCCGCGCTGGAGCAGGCGATCCGCACTCATCCGGCCTATGCGACCGCGCACGAAAACCTCGGCGACGTCTATGCCAAGCTGGCGAGCCAGGCCTATGACAAGGCTCTGCAGATCGATTCGGCCAACACCCACGCCCAGACCAAGCTCGCGCAGATCCGCGACCTGATGAGCGCCCCGACGCCCCGGCCCGGTCAGCTTCAGCCCAAGGCTCCGACTCTGGCCACCGCGCCCGCGAAGCCGGCGCCCGTGCCGACTCCGCCCGCCAAACCCGTTGCCGTGCCCACTCCGGTCAAGCCTGTCCAGGTCGCAAAGGTCGAGACCAAACCAGCCCCCAAGCCGGTTCTGCTTGCCAAGGCCGAGCCCAAGGCGCCGGTCAAACCCGAACCCCGGACGGATGCGAAGAGCGCCGCCAAGGAAACCAATGCCGACGCGAAGGATGCCCGCCTGGCGGCCCGAGCGGCGGCCAAGGATGCCAACGAGGAAGCGCAGGTGCAAAAGCTCGTCAAATCCTGGGCAAGCTCGTGGTCGCGCAAGGACGTGCATGGCTATCTCTCTCACTACGCTTCCGACTTCAAGACGCCGAACGCGATGGCCCGCAAGGCCTGGGAGGCTGAACGCGAATCGCGCCTGACCAAGCCCGGCAAGATCAGCGTCGAAGTCGAGAAGCTGAAGGTGAAGATCGACGGTGACGAAGCGACCGTGCGCTTCCGCCAGAGCTACGATTCAGCCAACCTGAAGAGCTCCAGCGGCAAGACCCTGGTTCTCAAGCGCATCAAGGGTCGCTGGCAGATCCAGCAGGAACGGATTGGCGGCTGATGAAAAGCTCACTCAAACGGCTCGGCCTCGCCGCGGCGATCGCACTGCTCCTCTCGCCCGCCCAGGCCCAGAGGCTGGGTCCGGTCTCGGACAGCGGCCCCGAGGCCTCGCTGTCGAAGATCTTCGACGACATCGACCACAACCGGCTCAGCAGCGCGCTTGAACGCACCGAAGCGCTGCTGAAGGTCTATCCGAACTTCCGCCTCGCGCACATGATCGAAGGCGATCTGCTGCTGACCCGGGCCGGCCGCATAGGCGGTTTCGGCGCCGGGATTCCGCGCGACAAGGCCGCCGATCTGCGCGATGAGGCGATCGTCCGGCTCAAGGCCTACCGCGACAAGCCGGCCACCCATGCGATGCCGCGCTATCTGATGCAGATGCAGGCGGATCAGAAGTACGCGATCGTCGTCGACACGAAGCGCTCTCGTCTCTATCTGTATGAGAACACACGTGGTCGCCCGCACTTCGTCGCGGATTACTACATCACGCACGGCAAGGAAGGCTCGGACAAACTGCGCGAAGGCGACGGCAAGACGCCGGTCGGTGTCTACCATGTGACATCCAGCGTCCCGCGCAACAAGCTGACCGATTACTACGGAATAGGCGCCTATCCGCTGAACTACCCGAACGAATGGGACAAGCTCAAGGGACGCTCGGGCCATGGCATCTGGCTGCATGGCGTGCCGAGCAACACCCTGTCCCGGCCACCCCGGGCATCCGATGGCTGCGTCGTTCTGGCCAATGGCGACCTCAACGCGGTCGCGTCCAAGCTGCAGATCGGCCTGACTCCGGTGATCATCTCCGATCAGATCGAATGGCTGAGCCTCGACGACTGGCAGAAGGAGCGGGGCGCACTGCGCCGCGAAATCGAATCCTGGCGCCAGGACTGGGAGAGCGGCAACACCGACCTGTACCTGAGGCATTACGCGCGCGGCTTCAAGAGCGATAACGCGACCCGCGCCCAGTGGGCGAGCTACAAGCGTTCCGTCGCAACCGACAAGCGCTGGGTCAAGGTGAAGATCAGCAACATCGGCATGTTCCGCAGCCCCGGCAAGGACGAGCTGGTCGTCGTCACCTTCGATCAGGACTACCGCAGCAACAACCACTCCCAGACCGCGCAGAAGCGCCAATACTGGATCAAGGAAAACGGACAATGGAAAATCTTCTACGAGGGGCTGGCATGATCGCCACCCTGCGCCGCCTCACCCTGCTCTGCTTCGCGCTCTGCGCCCTCGGCGCGCAGGCAGCCGAGCACCCGCGCGTCAAGCTCGAAACCGACCAGGGGGTAATCCTTGTCGAACTCTATCCGGAGAAGGCCCCCAAATCGGTCGCCAACTTCCTCGCCTATGTCGACAGCGGCTTCTACGACAAAACGATCTTCCACCGCGTGATCCGCAATTTCGTGATCCAGGGCGGCGGCATGGATGCGACGATGCGCGAGAAACCGACGCGCGCCCCGATCGCCAATGAAGCGAAGAACGGTCTGAAGAACGAAGTCGGAACGCTCGCGATGGCGCGCACCAGCGATCCGAACTCGGCCTCGTCGCAGTTCTTCATCAACCTGAGGAACAACAGCAACCTCGATTACCCGTCCTTCGACGGATGGGGTTATGCGGTGTTCGGCAAGGTCGTCGAAGGCCTCGCGATCGTTCAGAAGATCAGCCGCGTTCAGACCGGCACGGTCGGTCCAATGGAAGACGTTCCGAAAACCCCGGTCGTGCTGAAGACGGCCCGCCGCGTCGCCGCCGCCAAGAAATAAGCCGCCTCTCTACCCTGAAACAGGAAAATAAATGATCAAACTGCACACCTCGCTCGGCACGATCACGCTCGAACTCGACGCCGAAAAAGCCCCCAAGACGGTCGCCAACTTCGTCGAATACGTCAAGGCCGGCCACTACGACGGCACGATCTTCCACCGCGTCATCGACGGTTTCATGATCCAGGGCGGCGGCATGACGCCCGACATGGAACAGAAGCCGACGCGCGAGAGCATCGAAAACGAAGCGGCCAACGGTCTAAAGAACCTGCGCGGCACGATCGCGATGGCGCGCACCAATGCGCCGCACTCGGCGACCGCCCAGTTCTTCATCAACGTCGCCGACAACGACTTTCTGAATTTCCGCTCCGCTGATGCGAACGGTTTCGGCTATTGCGTGTTCGGCAAGGTCGTCGAAGGCCTCGACGTTGTCGAGCAGATCCGCGCGGTCAAGACCGGTCGCCGGGGTTTCTATCAGGACGTTCCGGCGACCGACGTCGTCATCGAGCGGGCTGAACTGGTGGAATGAGTTCCCCGACGCAAATCCATTTCATCGCCGATCTGCATCTTTCGCCGGCCCAGCCGGCGACGCTTGCGGCTTTCGCCCGCTACATCGCGGGTCCGGCGCGCTCGGCTGATGCGCTCTACATCCTCGGCGATCTCTTCGACGCCTGGCCCGGAGATGACGCACTGGCAAGCCCAGCGGTCCAACCGATCGTTCAGGCTCTGGCTTCGCTCGCCGCGTCCGGCTGCAAGCTCAGCTTCATCGCCGGCAACCGGGACTTTCTGATCGGCGAAGCGTTCGCGAAGGCAGCCCGGCTGACGCTGCTGCAGGAGGCGGCGGCGATCGATCTGGACGGGAAGGCATTCGTGCTGATGCACGGCGACTCGCTCTGCACCGATGATGTCGCCTATCAGAAACTCCGCGCCATGGTCCGCGACCCGGTCTGGCAGGCCGCCGTGCTCGCCAAACCGCTGGCGGAGCGTCAGGCAATGGCCACCGATGCTCGCCAGCAGAGCGAGGAGTCGAAACAGGTCAAGAGCAGCGGGATCATGGACGTCAACGCCGAGGCGCTCGCCGCCTGCCTGCGCGACTCAGGCTACGCTGACCTGATCCACGGCCACACACACCGGCCGGCGCAGCACAAAGTCGAAGTCGATGGCCATGCTTGCACGCGCTGGGTTCTGCCCGACTGGCACGACAAGGCAGTCTGGCTCGAATGGCGGCAAGGCCAGGGGCTGAGCTTTCAGTCCCTGTAATCTGCGGACAGAAAAACGGCGCCCCTGGGCGCCGTTTTTTATCAGTCTCCACCCTCTCCACTGAGGTTCAGGTCGCAAGCCCCCTCCTCCTCTTCGTCCTCATCAGAGGCTCCCGAAGAGCGTGCGTTCTCGACCCCGTTCAGATACTCGGGCGTGATGTCGCCGGTCACATAGACGCCATCGAAACAGGATGCCTCGAAGCGCTCGATCGCCGGGTTCAGAACCCGCATCGAAGCCTTCAGATCATCGAGATCCTGGTAGATCAGCGCATTGGCGCCAATCTCGGCGGCAATCTGATCCTCGCTGCGGCCCGAGGCGATCAGCTCGCTGGGCGACGGCATATCGATGCCATAGACGTTCGGATAGCGGACCGGGGGCGCAGCCGAGGCCATATAGACCTTCGTGGCGCCCGCCTCACGGGCCATATTGATGATCTCGCGGCTGGTCGTTCCGCGGACGATCGAATCATCGACGAGAAGCACGTTCTTGCCCGCGAATTCCTGGTGGATCGCGTTGAGCTTCTGACGCACCGACTTCTTGCGCACCGCCTGGCCCGGCATGATGAAGGTGCGGCCGATGTAGCGGTTCTTGACGAAGCCCTCCCGGTAGGGAAGATTCAGGCGGTTCGCGAGTTCCATCGCTGAAGGACGGCTGGAGTCGGGGATCGGGATCACGACATCGATCTTCAGCTCGGGCGCAGTGCGGGTGATCTTGTCGGCAAGGTATTCGCCCATCTTGATCCGGCTGTCATAGACCGAGACGCCATCGATCAGCGAGTCGGGACGCGCCAGATAGACATACTCGAACAGGCAGGGCGTCAGTTCCGCCCCGCTCGCGCACTGCTGGCTCTGCAGATTGCCCTGGGTGTCGATCAGCACGGCTTCGCCCGGTGCGATATCGCGCATCAGCTTGAAGCCGAGCACGTCGATCGCGACGCTCTCCGAGGCGACCAGATACTCGGTCCCGGCGGCGGTCTCGTTGCTGCCGATCACGAGGGGACGGATGCCGTGCGGATCGCGGAAGGCGAGCAGACCATAGCCCGAGATCATCACGACTGCGGCATAGGCTCCCTTGACGCGCTTCTGCACGCCGGCTACTGCGCGGAAGATCGCCTCGGCATCAAGCCTGGGCCCCTTGACCTGGCCTTGCAGCTCGTGCGCGAGCACGTTGAGCAGCACTTCCGAGTCGGAATTCGTATTGATGTGGCGAAGGTCGGCGAGGAACATCTCGCGCTTGAGTTCTTCGGCATTGGTCAGATTGCCGTTGTGTGCAAGCATCAGCCCGAACGGCGAATTGACGTAGAAAGGCTGAGCTTCGGCCGGGTTATAGGCCGAGCCGGCGGTCGGGTAACGGCAGTGGCCTATCCCCCAGTTACCGGTCAGGTTGCGCATGTTGCGGGTACGGAAAACGTCCCGCACCAGGCCAGACCCTTTATGCATGTGGAAACGCCCTTGATGGGCCGTGGCAATGCCGGCTGCGTCCTGCCCCCGGTGCTGGAGCACCTGCAAACCGTCATAGAGAATCTGATTGACGGGCGTGGTAGCGACCACGCCGAGAATCCCGCACATCTTGCGTCACCTATCGATAATGAAGCCGTTTGGAAACCCGCTCCGGAAGCATGGGGCGGGTGGCAAGCACCGCAAACTCGAGCGGCGCAGAGAAAGTCGCATCTCTCCACCACGGCTTTTGCGGCAAGTCTGTCAGTCCGCCAGCGAGAACCAACAGAAAAGCAATGAAACAGCCCCTGAGCACACCAAATACCGCCCCCAGGGATCGATCTGCGAGCCCCAACCCCACAGCGTGGAGGAGTTCGCGAAGAAACAGACGCAGCAGCCCCAGCACCAGCAGGGTCAGCACAAAGACCCCGATATAGGCACCGGCGATCTGCAAAAAGGGGATGGACACCGCATGCGCGAGGGCGGGCTGAAGTGCGGGGCCGAACTGGCGAGCGGCCAGAAAGGCCACGCCCCAGGCGATCAGGGCCAGAAGCTCGCTGGACAGTCCCCGCCAGGCTCCGAGGATCAACGAGAATCCGATCAGAGCCAGGAAGATGAAGTCAAAAGCCGTCATCGAACTCAGGAGGCCGGCGTCACGGTTGCCGAAAGCCCGGCCTTGCGCAGACGCGCGGCCGCCGCTTCAGCAGCTTCGCGACTCGGATAGGGGCCTGCCCTGACCCGCGTCTTGTCTCCTGCGGATTCGACATAGGCACCGATTCCCTCGGCGGAAGCCTTGCCCCGCAAGGACGCAGCGTTCGCCGGATCCTTGAAGGAGCCGAGCTGAATCACAAAGCGCGAACTCTTCGCGCTCGCGCCATCGTCGTTCAGGATCGCCGCGGCGCGGCTCGAATCGTTGTCCCGGCCATGGGGCTTGCCCGCGGACTCGGTGTCGCGCTTGGCTTTCGCCGCTTCGGCCAGCGCCGCCTCCTTGCGCGCTTCCTTTTCCTTACGCGCTTCCTGTTCCTTGCGTGCCTGGATCTCCTCCCGGCGCGCCAGCTCCTTGACCGCGGCCTGGGCATCGTGCGCGGCCGTCAGCTTGCGCTCCTGGGCTTTCGCTGCCTCGCGCTCGTCGCGTTCCGATCGCTCACCCTTGGGCGGCGGAGGAGGAACGAGAGGAGACGAGACCAGTGCGGCGGGCGCTTCGGCCGGTGTCGTTGCCACGAGCGGAGCGGAAGCCTGGGCAGGCAGGCTGGGTCGGACCGGCGCGGGATCCTGACCACGGATCACGCGGGCCGCATAGTTCGCCCCCTCCTGGCTGGGGATACGAACCTGGATGTCCTGGCCGGCCTGGCGAGGCTCGTGCTCCATCACCATCGGGAGAACGATCGCCGCCAGCAGGGCCAGAGCCGAAGCACCGACCAGACGGCGACGCGCGCGTTTTTTCAGTTCGATTTGGGGTTCGTTGTCAGCCATTGGAACTGCCTTCCGCGTCTGTGCCGGCCAGCACGTCGGTTACGGTCAGAAAGGAACCAAAGACCGCGATTCTATCATCGACTCCGGCCCTCTCCCTGCAGCGCGCGAGTGCGTCGGTCGGACTGCCAGCGAGGTCGATGTCTCCGCGCACACCGGCTCTGAGCACGCGCTCGCGGAGCGACTCGGCGGTAAGCCCCCGCGGCCCCGGCAAGGAGCAGAGCACCCAGTGATCGATCTGCGGCTCGACGGCGCGGATCACGCCTTCTACATCCTTGTCGGCGAGCATGCCCAGCACCGCCCAGCTCTCTTTCACCGCGCTGGCCGCGGACAGATTGCGGGCCAGGCTGAGCGCGGCCTGCGGATTGTGTGCGACATCGAGCACGATCTGCGGGTGCTCGCCCAGGATCTGGAAGCGCCCCGGAAGACGAACCCGGGTCAGAGCCTCGCGAATCGCCTGCTCGGGGACAGGAAGCCGCTGCTGCAGCGCTTCGAGCGCAGCGAGAACGACCGACGCGTTCAGGTACTGGACTTGGCCCTTGAGCGCGGGCGGCGGCAGATCGTCCAGGCGCATCGCCCTGCCCCGCCAATTCCACCTGCCAGCGCTCTGCTCGAAGCCGAAATCGCGATCGATAAGGCGCAGATCGGCGCCTATCGCCAGCGCGTGATCGACGAGACTCTTTGGCGGCTCGGGGTCGGCGCACAGCGCAGGACGCGCCGCCCGGTAGATCCCCGCCTTCTCGAAACCGATCGCTTCGCGCGTATCGCCGAGAAAGTCCATATGGTCGAGCGCGACCGAAGTGACGATCGCGAGATCGGGTTCGAACACATTGACCGCATCGAGCCGGCCGCCCATCCCGACCTCGAGGATCACGACGTCGAGAGACGCGCGCGCAAACAGCGCCCATGCGGCAAGCGTGCCGTACTCGAAGTAGGTCAGAGGGGTGTCGCCCCGCGCTGCTTCGACTTCGGCGAAAGCCCGAACCAGCGCCTCGTCGGAAACCTCGGATCCGTCGACGCGCACCCGCTCGTTGTAGCGGATCAGGTGCGGCGAAGTGTAGAGCCCGACCCGATAGCCTGCGGCGATCAGGATGGCTTCGAGCAGCGCGCAGGTCGAACCTTTCCCGTTCGTCCCGCCGACCAGAATCACCGGAAAGTCTGGCCGGGCCGCGAGCGCATCAGCTACTTTCTGCACGCGCGCGAGGCCTAGCGCGATCGTCTTCGAATGCTGACGCTCGATGTATTCGAGCCAGCCGGGCAGCGTATCGGGAAGCTTCACCGTCGGTCAGCTCGCAGCGCCGGAGCGCGTCAACAGCCCGATCAGACCGGCGAGGCGGTCTCTGAGCTCGCGACGGTCGATGATCATGTCGATCGCCCCCTTTTCGAGCAGGAATTCCGAACGCTGGAAACCTTCGGGCAGCGTCTCGCGGACGGTCTGCTCGATCACGCGCGGACCGGCAAAACCGATCAGCGCGCCCGGTTCGGCGATCACGATGTCGCCGACGAAAGCGAAACTCGCCGACACTCCGCCCATCGTCGGATCGGTCAAGACCGTGATGAAGGGCAGGCCTTGCGCGCTCAGACGGGTCAGAGACGCGGTCGTCTTGGCCATCTGCATCAGCGAAAACAAGCCCTCCTGCATCCGCGCGCCGCCCGAAGACGTGAAGCAGACGAAAGGAACTCCCTGCTCGAGCGCAGCATTGACTCCACGCACGAAGCGCTCGCCGACGACCGAGCCCATCGAGCCGCCCATGAAGTCGAACTCGAAGACCGCGACAACCAGAGGGATCGTGTTGATCGTACCCTGCATCACGACCAGAGCGTCGTTCTCGGCAGTATCCTCGGCCGCCGCCGCCAGGCGATCCGTATAGCGTTTGCTGTCGCGGAACTTCAGCGGGTCGACCGGCAGCACCTCGGCGCCGATCTCGAAGCGTCCGTCCTTGTCGAGCAGCTCGTCGAGACGCACGCGCGCCCGGATCCGCTTGTGGTGGCCGCATTTGGGGCAGACATGCTGATTGCCCTCGAGGTCGGAGCGATAGAGCACGGCTTCGCACTGCTCGCACTTGCTCCACAGACCTTCAGGAATCGATTTGCGCGACGGGGCGTCGCGCTTGATCTTGGGCGGCAGAAGTTTATTGAGCCAGCTCATCGTGCATTCTCCACGGGGGTTTCATCGAGGGCCTGGCGGATGCCGGACAGGAAGGCGCGCACGCGCGCGCAGGCTTCACCTTGCGGTGCGCCTTCAATCTCTTCGATCACGCGACTGCCGATCACGACCGCATCGGAGACCGCTCCGATCGCGCGCGCGGTCTGCGCATCACGGATTCCGAAACCGACACCAACCGGCATTCCCAGCTCGGTCTTCAGCTCCGCAACCCGGGCGAGCACTTCGGAAACATTCAGGTTCGCCGAGCCGGTCACGCCCTTCAGCGAAACGTAATAGGCGTAGCCGCTGCCCAGCCTGGCCACGTTGGCGACGCGCTCCGGCGTCGAAGTCGGGGCGAGCAGGAAGATCGTATCCAGTCCCGCGGCGCGCGCCTGGACCGAGAAGTCGGCGGCTTCCTCGGGCGGGTAATCGACGACCAGCACGCCGTCGACGCCGACCTTGGCGGCTTCGGCAATGAAGGCTTCAGCGCCCATCGCTTCGATCGGGTTCGCATAGCCCATCAGCACGACCGGCGTCGCCGCGTCCCTGGTCCGGAACTCGCTGACCATCTTCAGCACATCGCGCAGCGAGACACCGAATTTGAGCGCCCGCTCGGCGGCGCGCTGGATCGTCGGTCCGTCGGCCATCGGATCGGAGAAAGGCACGCCCAGCTCGATCACGTCGGCACCGGCCTCGACGAGTGCATGCATCAGCGGCACGGTCTCGCACGGATGCGGATCTCCCGCCGCGATGTAGGGGATCAGTGCGGTTCGGCGCTCGGCCTGGAGCCGCGCAAAAACAGCTTGAATCTTGGACATGAATGGAACCTGTTGAATGTTCGGACGGAGCGCGATCAGAGCCGGATTCCGGAGCGATCGGCGACCGTATGCATATCCTTGTCGCCGCGCCCGGACAAGTTCACGAGCAGCAGCTGGTCACGGGGCAGGGTCGGCGCAAGCTTCGCAGCATAGGCCAGCGCATGCGAGGACTCCAGAGCCGGCATGATGCCTTCGAGCCGGCACAGCGCATGGAAAGCGTCCAGCGCTTCGGCATCGGTGATGCCGACGTATTCGGCGCGCCCGATATCCTTGAGCCAGGCGTGTTCCGGCCCCACGCCGGGATAGTCGAGACCAGCGGAAACCGAGTGCGTATCGATGATCTGACCGTTCTCGTCCTGCAGCAGATAGGTCCGGTTGCCGTGCAGCACTCCGGTGCGCCCGGCGGACAGCGATGCCGCGTGGCGGCCGGTTTCAAGACCTTCGCCGGCGGCCTCGACTCCGACCAGCTTGACCGAGTCATGGGGGATATAGGGATGGAAGATCCCCATTGCGTTCGATCCACCGCCGACGCAGGCGATCACGCAGTCGGGCTGACGACCGAAGTCGGCCTGCATCTGGACGATCGCTTCCCGGCCGATCACCGACTGGAAATCGCGAACCATCTTCGGATACGGATGAGGGCCGGCAGCAGTGCCGATGATGTAGAAGGTGTCGGAGACGTTCGTGACCCAGTCGCGCATCGCTTCATTCAGCGCGTCCTTCAGCGTCTTCGAGCCCGACTCGACGGGGACGACTTCGGCGCCCAGCAGTTTCATCCGGTAGACGTTGGACGCCTGGCGCTTGACGTCCTCCGAGCCCATATAGACGACGCACTTCATGCCGTAGCGGGCGGCGACGGTCGCTGACGCAACGCCATGCTGACCGGCTCCGGTCTCGGCGATGATCCGCTCTTTGCCCATGCGCCGTGCCAGCATCGCCTGACCGATGCAGTTGTTGATCTTGTGCGCACCGGTGTGGTTCAGATCCTCGCGCTTGAGCAGGATCTGCGCGCCACCGAGTTGCTCGGACCAGCGCTTCGCGTGGTAGATCGGGCTGGGGCGGCCGACGTAGTGGCTCAGATCAAAATCGAACTCGGCCAGAAATGCCGGATCTTTCAGCGCCGCTTCGTAAGCCGAATTGAGTTCGGCCAGAGCCGGAATCAGGGTTTCGGAGACGAAAATCCCGCCATAAGGCCCGAAATGGCCATGAGCATCAGGAAGATCATAGGTTTGAGCCATCTGCTTTGCGCACTCCCGCGATGAATCGAGCAATCCGTTCGGCATCCTTGATGCCCTTCCCTGCTTCGACGCCACTGCTCACATCGACGGCCCAGGGCCGCAACTGGCGAATGGCGTCGCCGACATTCTCGGGAGTCAGCCCGCCGGACAGAATCAGCGGAACGGGAAGACTCGGAGGGATCAACGACCAGTCGAAAGTCTGCCCTCCGCCACCATAGCCATCGACGAAGGCATCGACGAGCAGGGCTTGAGCGGAGGGAAATGAAGCTGAGTAGTTTAACAGATCGACTCCCGGCTTCATCCTGACCGCACGCAGATAGGGACGCGCGAATCGCGCGCACGAAGCCTCGTCCTCGTCACCGTGGAACTGCAGAAGCCCGATCGGCAGGCGTTCCAGCGCTTCTTCAACCGCGTGCGGCGCGGCGTTCACGAACAGGCCGACGATGGTCACGAAAGGCGGGATGCGCCGGCACAGCGCCTCGGCACGGGCTATGCTGACCGCCCGCGGGCTCTCCGGGTAGAAGACCAGACCGATCGCGTCGGCCCCCTCCCCGACCGCGACATCGACATCCTGCTCTCGGGTCAGTCCGCAGATCTTGATACGGGTGCGTCTCATCGTCCGGCCTCGCCTTCGTGGGTCCAGGGAAGAGCGAAATGCTCGGGGTAATCGACTCCGCACAGCGTCAGGCCCGCGGCGGAGAAAGTGGGCGCCGCGCGCGAGCGGTCACGCAGCTCGATCAACTCGGCGATCCAGGCCGGATCCGCCCCGCCCTTGCCGACATGGACCAGCGCGCCGACCATGTTGCGAACCATGTGATGGAGGAATGCGTTTGCCGAGAATTCGAAGATCACTTTTTCGCCCTCGCGTCTGACACTGGCCCGGCTCAGGCTGCGCACCGGCCCCGATGCCTGGCAAGCCGCAGCGCGGAAACTCGTGAAGTCGTGCGTGCCGACGAGATGGCGCGCCGCCTGCTGCATTCTGTCGACATCGAGCGGACGGTGGAACCAGCCCGCCCGTCCAGCCTGCAGAGCAGAACGAACCGGGCGGTTGATCAACACATAGCGATAATGCCGACCGGTCGCGCAAAAGCGGGCATGAAAGTCCTCGCCGACCTCCTTTGCCCACAGCACCGCGACCGAATCGGGCAGATGGGCATTCGTCCCTCTGACCCAGGCCGTCGCCGGCCGGACGGCCGCGCAATCGAAATGAACTACCTGCAGGCTCGCATGGACACCGGTATCGGTTCGACCGGCGCAGTGCACCCTGACCGGACCAGCGGCGACTTTTTCCAGCGCCGCTTCGAGCGCGCCCTGAACCGAGGCTACCCCCGCCTGCAGCTGCCAGCCGTAATAGTCGCGGCCATCGTATTCAAGACCCAAGGCTATCTTCATCGAGCCAGACTCCAGACTCCGGCACAGGCCAGAGCGAACAACGAAATGAGTACGCAATCCCGGATCTTCCAGGCCGCGCTACTGAGGTGCACCGCCTCATGCTCGCCCTGCCCGTCCTCGGCCAGGCCAATCCACTCCTTCCAACTGCGTGTTGGATCGGAGCGCTCCAGCAGTTCGAGCACCAAGGCGAGGCGCAGCGCGGCGCGGCGCGGGTCGACGGCGATCAGGCGCAGAGGCGTCAGCAACGGCAGAGTTGCTGCGACAAGTTCCGCGGTACTGAGCTTTTCGAGCAGCATGGACAGGCCCGCCAGCAAGGCCAGCAGCCGGGCGAGGTGTTCAAACGCCAGAAGGCTTCCTTCGCGCGACGGGGCAAGAGCGGCCAGAGCCCCTCCCCACAGCGCCTCACCGGGCGTGAACCAGGCGTGCAGAACACACAGCGCGAGGATCAGGAAACGGCAACGGCGCAACAGAACGGCCAGGCGCGAGCGAGCGAAGAGAACTGCGCTGGCCAAGGACAGAGCCAGAACCGCGGCGAGCGCGGCTCCCGGCAGCGCGGGAAGGCTTGCCGCGAAAAACAAAAATCCCGCCAGCGAAGTGGCGGGATGGATTTGTCCGGACGCGGCGCGCCCGGACAAGATGCTTCGTTCAGGCGAGGCGGGCAATGATAGATTCCGCTTCCTGTTTCTGGGCGGACGAACCATCCTGGAGCACCTCTTCGAGCAGCTCCCGTGCCCCTTCGAAGTCACGCATCTCTTCGTAGGCTCGGGCGAGCTCCAGCTTGGTCTCAACTTCCTGATCGACGTTGATCTCCTCGTCGAGCAGTTGCCCCTCTGACTCGGCCACAGCCTGCGGATGAGCTTCAGCCTGGGGCAGATCGAGGTTGATCTGCGACAGGTCGATCGTCCTATCCTGCGCAGGCGTGGCCTCTTCGACCGGAAGGGCGCTGATATCGAAATCGAAATCGTGCGGTCCGACGTCCATGCTGGTCTTTTCGAGATCGACGACCGAGTTCGATCCCGCGTCATAGGCGGGTTCGACACCGAGCTCTGCGGTCGCGTCGGCAGGCAGATCGAATCCGTCCAGATCCAGCGTCAGCGGCGATTGAGCTTCGACCGGCTTGGCCGCGGACTCAAAAGCGAGATCCTGACGGGCAGCGCTAGGCGCAGCGGCCGCAAAGGCAAGCGGAGCGGTGTCGGTCAGAGCACCCGTCTCCGGAGTGACATCGAGGTCGAGATTGAAGTCCAGTCCCAGATCCTGGGATTTGACTTCTTTCGGTGCCTCGGCGGCAGCCTGGATCGCATCGGGCAACTCGCGGGTGATCTGGCCAACTTCGCCCGGCATCGTCCAGGTCGCCTGCATCTGGGCGCCGGACTCGGGGACAAAGCTCGCCGTCTGATCCGCCGGCGGGGGCAGATTCAGATCTTCAGGGAAATCGAGTTCGAGCGGTTCAACTTCGTCCAGGCTGCTTTCGGACGGCTCGGTCTCGGGCCCGAGATCGGATTGCGCGAGCGGAGCTTGAACGGCGGAGCCGCCCTTGCCCGGTTCAACAAAGGAGATCTCCTCGGTCGAAACCTCTCCACCACCCTGACGATAGAGGGCATTCTCAGGATCGAGTTTTCGACCCATCTCGGCGGTCTTGGCCCACTCCGGCCCCTCGCCGCCGGTCTGGGTATACAGATCGGTTGCGATGTTCTCGAACTGCTTCAGACTCTTCCTGAGCGCATAGACTTCGAGCAGTTTCAGGTGGATCGCCGAGCGGGACGGATCGGTTTTCAGCGCGTCGAGCAGGATTTCCTCGGCCTGTGCATCACGCCCGTAAGCCATATACACATCCGCCTCGGCGACCGGATCGACTCCTTCGTCGGCATCGATCGAATAGAGGCCGGACTGACTGAAATCGGTCGGCAGCACGCTGGTTCCGGTATCGACGGTCTGACCGCCGGCGAGTCCGATCACCGATTCGGTTCCGGCCTGACTCGCGCTCAACGCAGTCATGTCGGACTCTTCGCGGCGCTTGCGGGCCCGATAGGCGAAGAGACCACCAATACCGAGCAGAGCGGCTCCGATTCCGCCGAGCAGCATCGGATCGCCAAGAAGCCCGGCGAAGAAACCTGGCTCTTCTGCGGGCGCTTCGACCGGCGCAGAGGCATGAACCTTGGGCTTGACCGGGGCAGGCTTGGCGACCGCGACCGGCGCGCTGGCAGCCGGCGCGGACTGGGCAAGCGATTCAGCAGGCTTCACCGCGGTCTGCTCTTCATCATGCGGCGCACTGCTCGCCGCTTCGGCCTTGGCTTCGCTCGCAGGTTTACTGGCCTCAGCGACAGGCTTGACCGGCTTGGGCGTTTCGGCCGGCTTGGCCGCCTTTGCAGAAGACTGCTTCTGCAGATCGGCAAGGCTCTGATTCTTCAGTTCGAGCAGCTTCTGCAGATCCTTGACGTTCTTCTCAAGGGCTGCGACCCGCTCGCCAGCGTCCTTCAGCGATTTTTCCTTGGCGACCAGATCCTCTTCAAGGGCCTGAACCCGTCCGCCTTTGTCCGCCTTGGCCCCCTCCCTGGAGATCTGGTTCTTGGAGATCTTGAGCCGATCCTTCTGCTCGGGAGCGCGTGTGGGCTCCTCGCTCTTCGGCGTGATCTTGCCCGCCGAGGACTGCTGGGCTACCGATTCCTTAGCGGAAGCACCCGCCGCAGCGGCGGCGAGCTTCTGACGGTACGCCGAGAAATTCGCCGAGGACGAGAGCAGCCGTTTGACTTCCGCAGCGGACAGGCTCTTGACCTGATCGGCGGCCGGAACTTTCAGCGTCTGCCCCAGCTTGAGCCGATTGATATTGCCCTTGGGGAAGGAATCGAGGTTGGCTCCGTAGAGCGCAGCGAGCATCTGCTCGGGGCTCGCATCGGAAGGCTTGAGCTCGCGGGCGATCCGGCTCAGGCTGTCACCCGACTTGACCTTGTAATCCCCTTCCGTGGCAATTTCCTTCGCTGCAGCGCCCTCCTTCGCAGCGGCCGTTTCCTTCGCCGCAGCGCGACGCGTGCGGCGCCCCTCGGCTCGGGGAGCCGTCTCTTCATGACGAACCGTCGGATGCGCCTGCGGTGTCGGCGCGTACTGGGTGGCCGGAGCCTGTTCGCTTCGGCTCTCGGCCGGATCGAGCAGGAAAGTGTATTCGCGGACCAGCCGCCCACCCGCCCAGTTCAGTTCGAGCAGCATGTCGACGAAAGGCTCGCTGAGCGGTTTATCGCTCGAGAGCTTCAGGATCGCCCCCGTCGGGCGCCGTTCGACCGCAATGCGCAAACTCGCGAGCGTCGCCGAATAGTCGATGTTCGCTCGTCGGAACGCGTCAGGCGAGGCAAGGCGTGCGCTCAGAGATTCTATCTCCTCAGCGGAACCTGAAACCTCGACTTCGGCTCGCAAGGGCTGGCCGAGGACGCTGAAGACGTTCAAGCGTCCCAGACCGGCGGCGTATGCGGAAAATGGCAGGGCGGCGATGGCCGCAGCGATCAGGGAAACCCGGAGTGAGGTTTTCATATTTTTATGTCAGAGACACGCAGACAATGGCTTAACCAAGTCAAAATAACATCATAGATTTAGCCAGGCAAGCTAAACCTCTTCATGAGCATTTAAATGCCATCTGCAAATTTCCCGACCCAATCGCGAGACAGGCCGGGAAGCGCAGCCTGCGCCCCCGGCCATGACGTCGAATTATCGCTCGAGCAGGATGCGCAGCATGCGGCGCAGAGGCTCGGCGGCTCCCCACAGCAGCTGGTCACCGATCACGAATGCGGACAGATATTCCGGCCCCATATTGAGCTTGCGCACCCGACCGACCGCGATATCGAGCCGCCCGGTGACCGTCGCCGGAATCAGCTCGCGAACGGTCACATCCTTGTCGTTGGGCACCCATTTGACCCAAGGATTGCCGGAACGGATGATCGCTTCGATCTCGGTGAGCGGCAGATCCTTCTTGAGCTTGATCGTCAGCGCGAGGCTGTGGCAGCGCATCGCGCCGATCCGCACGCACAGGCCATCGACAGGAACCGGCGCGGCGGTGCCCAGAATCTTGTTGACCTCGGCCTGGCCTTTCCACTCTTCCTTGGACTGACCGTTTTCAAGCTGTTTGTCTATCCACGGGATCAGGCCGCCAGCCAGCGGGGCTCCGAAGAATTCACTCGGAACATCCTCGCGAATCGTCTGCGCGACCTTGCGGTCGATATCGAGAATCGCCGATGCGGGCGTGGCGAGTTCGTCGGCGACCGCGCCATGGATCACTCCCATGCCGCGCAGCAGTTCCCTCATGTTGTTGGCGCCCGCGCCGCTGGCCGCCTGATAGGTCATCGACGAGACCCACTCGACCAGGTCTTCGCGGAACAGGGCCCCGACGCCCATCAGCATGATCGAGTTGGTGCAGTTGCCGCCGATATAGTTCTTGACGCCTTGGGCGAGCGCCGAATCGATGAGCTTGCGGTTGACCGGATCGAGAATGATCACCGCATCCTCGTCCATCCGCATCGTCGAAGCCGCATCGATCCAGTAGCCGTTCCAGCCCGCCGCACGCAGTTTGGGATAGATGTCGGTCGTGTAATCGCCGCCCTGACAGGTCACGATTGCATCGAGCGTCTTCAGCTCGGCGATGTCCGACGCGTCCTTGAGCGGGGGCAGTTCGCGGCCGATGTCGGGCCCCTTGCCTCCGACATTCGAGGTCGTGAAGAAAACCGGATCGATCAGATCGAAGTCTTTTTCTTCCCGCATCCGCTGCATCAGGACAGAGCCCACCATGCCGCGCCAACCGACAAAACCAACACGCATTTGATTTTCCTCAGTCTGCTCCCCGCCCTCTCTACCCGCCTCGACCGCTGGCAGGGAGCTCTTGGGCGGAGGAGACAATAGATCAGGCCGGAACGCTTTTAATCCCGGTGGTAATGATGATCGTAGTGATCGCGCGCGCGCCCTTCCCCGCCGCAAGCGGCAGGAGGGGGAAATAATGCTCGGCGCGCGTTGAATTCATCACAGGGCAGCGATGACCGCGTTGCCCATCTCGTGGGTGCTGACGCGACGCTTTCCGGCTTCCCAGATGTCCGCAGTGCGCAGCCCCTGGGCCAGAACGCTCTTGACCGCATTTTCGATGCGCAGCGCCGCTTCTTCGTTATCGAAGCTGTAGCGCAGCATCATCGCAGCAGACAGGATGGTCGCCAGCGGATTCGCGATGTCCTTGCCGGCGATGTCGGGCGCTGAGCCGTGGCTCGGTTCGTACAGGCCCTTGTTATTCGCGTCGAGCGAAGCCGAGGCGAGCATGCCGATCGAACCGGTCAGCATCGCGGCCTCATCGGAGAGGATGTCGCCGAAGATGTTGCCAGTCAGCAGAACGTCGAACTGCTTGGGCGCTCTGACGAGCTGCATCGCCGCGTTGTCGACGAGCATGTGCGAGAGTTCGACGTCCGGATAGTCGGCCGAGACTTCGGTCACGACGTCGCGCCACAGCTGCGTCGTCTCCAGCACGTTCATCTTGTCGATCGAGCAGAGGCGACGATTTCTCCGCCGCGCGGCGTCGAAACCGACCTTGGCGATCCGGCGGATTTCAGACTCCGAATAGATCATCGTATTCCAGCCGACCCGCTGGCCGTCGCGCACTTCGATACCGCGCGGTTCGCCGAAATAGATGTCGCCGGTCAGCTCGCGAACGATCAGGATGTCCAAGCCCGAGACGATCTCGGGCTTGAGCGACGACGCATGAGCCAGCTCGGGGAAGAGCAGAGCCGGTCTCAGGTTTGCGAAAAGACCCAGATCCTTGCGGATGCCGAGCAGACCCCGTTCGGGACGAAGCGGACGGGGCAGAGCATCCCACTGGGGCCCTCCGACCGCACCGAGCAGCACCGCGTCGGCGGCGCGCGCAAGCTTCTGGGTCGCTTCCGGGTAAGGGCTTCCCGATACGTCGAAAGCGCTGCCACCGAGCTGCGCCGTTTCCATTTCCAGGGCCAGACCGTCGGAGCGCAGCGCTTCGAGAACGCGAACCGCTTCCGCGACGATTTCCGGACCAATGCCGTCTCCCGGCAGAACACAGACTTTCATTGTCTCTCTCAGATGAACAGCCAAGGCTGCTGCGCGCGGCGCTGGGCTTCGAACTCACGGATCTTCTCGGCGTGGCGCAGGGTCAGGCCGATGTCGTCGAATCCATTCTGCAGGCAGTATTTGCGGAACGGATCCACCTCGAAAGCGATCACGGTTCCGTCGGGACGGGTGATCGTTTGCGCCTCAAGATCGATCCTGAGCTTGTAGCCCGGAGTCGCCTGAACCTGGTCGAACAGGGCATCGATCTGCGCCGCCGGAAGTTTGATCGGCAGCAGCCCGTTCTTGAAGCTGTTATTGAAAAAGATGTCGGCAAAACTCGTACCGATCAACACCCGAAAGCCGTAGTCGGCGATCGCCCAGGGCGCGTGCTCGCGCGAGGAGCCGCAACCAAAATTATCGCGGCAGAGCAGGATTTGCGCGCCCTGATAGCGCTGGGCATTGAGGACGAAATTCGGATTGAGCGACCGCGCGGAATTGTCCATCCCCGGCTCGCCGTGATCCATGTATCGCCATTCGTCGAACAGGTTCGGGCCGAAGCCCGAACGCTTGATCGACTTGAGGAATTGCTTGGGGATGATCGCGTCGGTGTCGACGTTTGCCCTGTCCAGCGGCGCGACCAGGCCATCCAGAGTCGTAAATCTGTCCATCACTTGCCCGAGCCTTTCTGGATCACTTCCCCGGCCTTTTCGACGTCCTTGCCGAAACCGTGCACGGTATTGCAGGCGGTGAGCGACAGCGTCGCCAGCGCGGACAGCGCGATGAGGAGGAGGCGAATCGTCTTCATCATTGAAATCCTTTCACAGTAGTTCGCGCACATCGACGAAGCGTCCGGCGATCGCGGCCGCGGCGGCCATCGCCGGGCTGACCAGGTGGGTACGCCCGCCCGGCCCCTGCCGCCCCTCGAAGTTGCGGTTCGACGTCGACGCGCAGCGCTCGCCCGGAGAAAGCCTGTCGGCATTCATCGCCAGACACATCGAGCAGCCCGGCTCACGCCATTCGAAACCGGCCGCCTTGAAGACCTTGTCCAGCCCTTCGGCCTCGGCCTGACGCTTGACGGGACCCGAGCCCGGCACGATCAGCGCGAGCTTGACCGTCGCCGCGACATGGCGACCGCGCACGACCGCAGCGGCCTGGCGCAGATCCTCGATCCGCGAATTGGTGCAGGAACCGATGAAGACCTTGTCGATCGCGATTTTGGTGATCGGCTGATCCGGATCCAGACCCATGTACTGGAGCGCACGCGCCCAGCCTTCGCGGCGGACCGGATCGGCCTCGCGCTCGGGATCGGGCACTCTCCCATCCACGCCGACGACCATCTCGGGTGAAGTCCCCCAGGTGACCTGAGGCTGGATCTGGGATCCGTTGATCTCGATGACGCGGTCAAACTGCGCGCCGGCGTCCGAGACCAGCGTGCGCCAGCTCTGCACCGCGGCATCCCACATCTCGCCCTTGGGCGCGAAATCGCGCCCCTTCAGGTAGTCGATCGTGACCTGGTCGACGCCGACCAGGCCCGCGCGGGCTCCGGCTTCGATCGCCATGTTGCAGAGCGTCATCCGGCCTTCCATGCTCAGCGCGCGAATCGTCGAACCGCCGAACTCCATCGCATAGCCGGTACCGCCCGCGGTGCCGATCAGGCCGATCACATGCAGAACCACGTCCTTGGCCGAAACACCCTTGCCCAAAGGCCCGTCGACCTTGATCAGCAGGGTCTTGGACTTCTTCTGGATCAGGGTCTGGGTCGCCAGCACATGCTCGACTTCGGATGTGCCGATACCGTGCGCGAGACAGGCAAAAGCGCCGTGCGTCGAGGTATGGGAATCGCCACAGACGACGGTCATGCCGGGAAGGGTCGCGCCGTTCTCCGGCCCGATCACATGGACGATACCCTGACGGGCGTCCTTGAACGGGAAAAAGGCCCGGGCGCCGAATTCGCGGATATTCGCATCCAGAGTCTCGACCTGCAGGCGGGAGATCGGATCTTCGATGCCGCGCTCCCAATGCTCGGTCGGCGTGTTGTGGTCGGCCGTCGCGACGATCGAGTCAGCCCGCCAGGGCTTGCGCCCGGCCA